>VBLD01000151.1:6658-12993 GCA_005879205.1 Deltaproteobacteria bacterium | reverse complement strand
CCGGTGCCGAAATTCGCTTCCGACGGTGGAAGGGGTGCGCCCGCGAGCGAAGCGCTGAAGCTCGCCTTCGACGCCTCTGATATCGGTTTCTGGGAGGCGGACCTGGTGACCGGGGAGCTGCGGGTCTCCGACCGGCTCCCGGCGATGTTCGGTGTGTTACCGGGTACGGTGCTCCGTCGCATCAATGACTTGCGGGACCACGTTCACCCGGACGACCGCGAGAGGGTGAAAGCCGCCTTCGAGGTGGCACTCCAGGGACGGGGAGATTACCACGTCGAGCATCGCACTCTCGGCGACGACGGCCAGGTACGCTGGCTGGCATCCCGGGGAATCGTCGTTCGGGATGCAGGCGCGCGCCCGCTGCGCGCCGTCGGCATGGTGATGGACATCACGTCGCGCCAGCGTGCGGAGGAGATCCACGGCCACCTCGCCGCCATCGTCGAGTTCTCGGACGATGCCATCATCGGGAAGACCCTCGATGGCGTGGTGACCAGCTGGAACCAGGGTGCGGACCGCCTCTTCGGCTACACGGCAGCGGAGATGGTGGGCCAACCCGTCGCGCGCATCGTGCCCCCTGACCGTCCCGACGACGTGTCGAATATCCTTGCGACCATCGGGCGCGGCGAGCGCGTGGATCACTACGAAACCGAGCGCATCCACAAGGACGGTCATCGCATCCACGTCTCACTCACCGTGTCTCCCATCAGGGATGCGGCCGGCAGGATCATCGGCGCGTCGAAGATCGCCCGCGACGTGACGGAACGGCGGCTCGCGGACCGGGAGCGCGAGCGGCTCCTCGCCGAAGCCCGGCAGGCCCGCGCCGAGGCCGAAGCCGCCATCCGGGCCAAGGACCAGCTGCTCTCGATCGTGTCGCACGAGCTGCGCACGCCGCTCGCCGCGATGATGGGCTGGATCCGCGTTCTCGCGCAGGGGAAGATCACCCCGGAGCGTACGGCGCGAGCCCTGCGGACCATGGAGCGCAACGGCCGGATGCAGGCAGAGATGATCGACGACCTGCTGGACGTGTCGAGCAGCGTCACGGGTCGCCTGAGGCTCAAACTCGGCCCGGTCGATCTCGGGGCGGTGGCCCAGGCGGCCCTCGAGGCGATCCGTCCCGATGCGGCCGCCAAGGGAGTCCGGCTGGAGGCGAGCCTGGATGCCGGTGCGACCGTCGTCGGCGACGCGACCCGGTTGGAGCAGGTGGTGTCGAACCTGTTGAACAACGCCTTGAAGTTCACCCCCGCGGGCGAGCGTGTCGAGCTGCACCTCGAGCGAACCGCCCACGAGGCGCGCCTGGTCGTCCGGGACACGGGGCGGGGAATCGCGCCCGAGTTCCTGCCGCAGATCTTCGAGCCCTTCCGCCAGGCGGACGACGTGAAGCTCAGGAAGAGCGGGGGCCTGGGCCTCGGCCTCGCCATCGTGCGGAGCCTGGTCGAGCAACATCGCGGGACCGTGAAGGCCGAGAGTGCGGGCGAAGGTACCGGCGCGACGTTCACCGTCACGTTGCCGCTGAGCACCGCGGCAGCCAGCGACCCGCCGGATCCAGAACACGCCGTGCGAGCGGACGGTCCGCGGCTCGACGGAGTGCGCGTGCTGCTCGTGGACGACGAGATGGAGGCCTGCGAGGCGCTGGGGGCGCTGCTCGAGGAGCGCGGTGCAGAGGTCTTGACGGCCTTCTCCGTCCGCGACGCCCGGCAGGCACTCGACAAGTGGCAACCGGACGTGCTGATGAGCGACATCAGGATGCCCGACGAGGACGGCTATGCGCTCGTGCGGCACCTCCGCGCGACGGGCCTGCGCGCCATCCCCGCCGTCGCCATCACGGCCTATCATCACGAGGAGTACGGCGATCGTACCGCCGCTGCCGGCTTCGATGCGTACGTCAGCAAGCCGGTCGAGCCCGACGGCCTGGTCGTGCTGCTCGCCTCTCTCACTGCCCGGCACGTGGCGAACTGACGAGCGTTCGGCGTGAGTGGGGGCAAGAACATCCTGATCGTCGAGGACGACGACGACGTTCGGGAATGTCTGGCGGCGTTTTTGGAAGGTGAGGGCTATCGTGTCGTCGAGGCGGAGGATGGACAGCAGGCCCTCGTCCGTCTCCGGTCTGCCTCCGACTTCTGCCTGATCCTCCTCGACCTGTTCATGCCGGTGATGAACGGGTGGGCGTTCCGTGCCGAGCAACTCCGCGATCCCGCCCTGGCGACGATCCCGGTCATCGTGATCTCCGCGGACGCCGGGACCCCGCAGAAGGCAACGGCCCTCGGCGCGGTGGATTCGATGGTGAAGCCGATCGAGTTCGACCGGCTGCTTCAGGCCGTCACGAGCTACTGCTGAGCACGCGGCCCGGCCAGCGTTGACGGGAGACCCCCGGGGCGGCGCCCGGGATTGACGGGCGGGGCGAGGCGGTACCAATCTAGCCCGTGGTGAGGGAAAGGAATGAGCCACGATCTCCAGTCCATCGCGCCCGCGGTCGAGGGAGTCAAACCCAACGGACCGGGCCACTTCGTCCAGTTCTACGATGAAGACTCCTTCCTGTTGGATGCCGTCACGCGCTTCATCGGAACCTCCCTCGCGGACGGGGACGCGGGGATCGTCATCGCGACGAAGCCGCACCGAGATGCGCTCGCGGAGCGGTTGAGCGCCTCGGACCTGGATCTGACGTCAGTCACGGAGCGCGGATGCTATGTCCCGCTCGACGCAACCGAGACGCTGTCGAAGTTCATGGTCGACGGCTGGCCGGACGAGCGGCGTTTCAGCGACGTCGTCGGGAGCGTGATCGCCCGCGTGGCTGGCGCCGGTCACCGTCCACGCGTGCGTGCCTTCGGCGAGATGGTCGCGCTGCTCTGCGCCGACGGGATGCCGGACGCGGCCATCCGCCTCGAAGAGCTCTGGAACGACCTCGGGAAGCGCCTCGCGTGCTCGCTCCTCTGTGCCTACCCGATGAGCACCTTTCGCCGGAACGCGCACGGCCGGCCCCTGTCGACGATCTGTGCCCAGCACTCCCGGGTCATTCCCGCCGAGAGCTACACCGCGCTCACCACCACGGAGGATCGGCTCCGCACGATCACGCTCCTTCAGCAGAAGGCCCGCGCGCTCGAGGCCGAGGTCGCGCAACGGAAGCAGGCCGAGACGGCGCTTCAACGAAAGCGGGAGGAGCTGAACGAGAACCTCGAGCAGCTCGCGGAGACGGATCGACGAAAGGACGAGTTCCTCGCGATGCTCGGGCACGAGCTCCGAAACCCGCTCTCGGCGGTGCGCAACGCGATCGTCACCGCCCGCCTGGACCCCCCGCGGCGCGAGCGGGCGCTCGACATCGCCCGCCGCCAGGCCGACCAGCTCGCCCGCCTGGTCGACGACCTGCTCGACGTGGCGCGCATCACGCAGGGGCGCATCACGCTCCGCAAGCGGCCGATCAGCTTCGCCGGCGTAGTGGAGCGCGCCGTCGAGACGACGCGCCAGCTCGTCGAGGAGCGCGCGCATGCCCTCGCCCTCGTGCTGCCCGCCGAGGACCTGTGGGTCGAGGTGGATCCCACTCGGCTGGAGCAGGTCGTCGTCAACCTCATCAGCAACGCGGCCAAGNCACCGAGCCGGGCGGGCGGATCGAGGTCGCGGCGGAGCGTCGAGGCGACGAGGTGGTGCTGCGGGTCCGGGACAACGGCATCGGCATCGCCCCCGAGATGCTGCCGCGGGTGTTCGACCTCTTCGCGCAGGCCGAGCCGTCGCTCGATCGTGCCCAGGGCGGGCTCGGGATCGGGCTGACGGTGGTGCGGCGGCTGGTGGAGCTGCACGGCGGCCGTGTGGAGGTCGAGAGCGAGCTGGGGCAGGGCGCGGAGTTCCGGGTGTTCCTGCCGGGCCTTCCTGTTCGTCCCGAAGAGATGGTGCCGGCATCGACGGCGGTCGAGGGGCATGCGGCGCGGCTCTTGATCGTCGAGGACAACACGGACGCCGCCGAGAGCCTGATGATGTTGCTCGAGCTGCTCGGCCACCGGGTCCGCGTCGTCCACGACGGCGTGGCCGCCCTGGAGGCCGCCACGGCGAACGTGCCCGACGTGATGCTGATCGACATCGGGCTGCCGGGAATCGACGGCTATGAGGTGGCGCGAAGAATCCGCCGCGAGCCCGGCCTCGAGCGCGTCGTCTTGGTGGCGCTCACCGGATACGGGCGTGAAGGGGACAAGAAGCAGGCGTTGGCCGCCGGGTTCGACTACCACCTCGCGAAGCCGGTGAATCCGGACACGCTGCAGGACTTGGTGGCCCGCCTCGGGAGCGCGGAGGCGGGCCGGCCGCAGAGCGGGCTCCACTAGGCCGGCTACGGTCCCCCGGCGGCCGCCTCGCGCTCGACGAGGCGCTCGAGGTAGCGCTCGCCGTCGGGGTGGCCGGGATGATCGGCCAGGAAGGTGCGGAAGTAGGACGCCCCGTCCGCCAGCCGGCCGGTCCTGACGTAGACGGCAAAAAGCTGCTCGAGCGCCTGCGGGCAGCGCGTCGGACAGCCCGCGACCGCCTCGCGCAGGACGTCGACGGCGCGGTCCGCCATGCCGGCCGTCTCGTACATCTCGGCGAGGTGGCGGAGCCGCATCTCGACCACGAGCTCGTTGTCGCGCCCGAAGATGCCGAAGGTGTGGAAGCAGAAGAGGCTCGCGCCGGCCAGGACCGCGACGGCGCTCGCGACCGGCTTCCAGCTCCGGCCGCGGAGTCGAGCGATCAGCTCCGCCACGCCGGCCGCCGCCAGCGGCAGCAAGGCGGGAACGACCTGAATCCGGTAGCGCGAGAAGATGAAGAAGGCGACGACGGACGCGCAGTAGACGACCACGAACCCGCAGAGCAGGCGTATCTCGCGGCGGTTCCGGAACCCGGCGACGGCCCCGAGCAGGGCGAGCGGCACGATCGCGCCGAAGCCGAGGAGCGGCAGCCGGAGAACCCAGGAGTCGCGTTCGAGCAGGTACTGGTCCTGGTTGTCGGAGATCTCGAAGTCGTTCCAGAAGAGCACGAGCTTGCAGAAGAAGGCGCGCGCCGCGAACCCGGGATGCTCGCGTATGTGTCGGAAGGCCTCCGCAAACCAGAACGCCGAGACCTCTCGCGGTTCGAGCGGCCGGCCCGCCCGCGCCTCGGCCGCGGCGCGGAAGTCGGCCTCCTCGAAATGCGGGTTGCCGCGCACGAACGGCAGCGCGCCGTACGCGCCCCACGGGTTGGTCGGATTGTTGCCGGTGTAGAAGTTCTGGTCAGCCTGCGAGGTGGTCAGGATCCACGCGCCCGAGAGATGGTGGTTCCGCCATGCCACGGGCAGGAGCGCGAGCCCGATGCCGGCTGCGAAGACCGTGGCGGCCGCGACCGGCCGCGGCCGCCCGCGTGGGTGCGGGCGCTCGCGGTCGCACAGCACGGCCGCGAGGCCGAGGGGAGCGAAGAGGAGGAAGTTCGCGCGCGTCAGGGCGGCGAGGCCGAGGGCGGCCCCGGCCGCGAAGCGCGCCGCGAGCGAGCGTCCGAGCATCAGCGCGAGAGCGGCCGCGGTCAGGAAGATGGATAGGCACGTCTTGTCGACCTCGGCGACGTAGAAGATCTCCGGCTCGTAGAGGGCGAAGCCGAGGGCCGCGAGGGCCCCGATCGCGGCCCCGCCGACGCGCCTGCCGATCACCGCGACGAGCGCGCAGGAGCCGGCGCTGAGCGCGGCCTGCAGCAGGCGCAGGACCAGCAGGTCGTGGCCCCAGAGCCGGTAGACGACCGCCAGGAGGTAGGGATAGAGCGGATCCATGTAGAAGGGCCGATCGCCCAGCCAGTCGCCGGCGGCGATCCGGCGGGCCCACTCGTCGTAGTACTCGGGATCGACGACCAGGTGGTCGAACCACGGCGTCGCGCGCAGCGCGAGCACGTGGGCGACGCGGAGCGTCGTCGCGAGCGCGACGATCGTGACCAGCCATGCGGGTCCCTCGCTGGACCGCGCGAGCCTCACGGGAACGCGCCGCGCCGAGGCCGGGTTCGCTGCCGGGCGGTTACGCTCGCGGCGCGCCGTGCGAGGGTCCGGTCGGCCGCTCAGCGCAGCGGCTGCAGGCCGCGCTCGGGGAACCACACGACGTTGCCGGTCGCCGGCACCGCCGGGCGCTTGTACATGTTGAGCAGGTAGATGCGGTGGCCCATGGTGGTGGCGCTGCCGAGGTAGTCCGCGGTCGAGCTGACCATGATGAAGTAGTAGCCCGCGCCCGTCACCACGCGATTCGTGTCGCCGCCGTCGATCGGCAGCCGATATCGCCGGTCGGCGCGCAGGTCGTGGTAGAAGCCCTGCCCGCCGCAGCTGAAGCCGATCCGCCAGTCGCCCGAGCGTTTCTGGGCGGAGGGGCGGGTAC
>VBLD01000151.1:559-6644 GCA_005879205.1 Deltaproteobacteria bacterium | reverse complement strand
CGTAGGCGAAGATCTGCGGCACGCCGGTGTCGGCGCCGCCGGCCGCCAGGTCGGCGTCGCTCTCGAACACCATGATGCGCCCGCCGTTGCTCATCAACGGGTTCCGGCTCGGTCCCTGGCCGGCGGTGATCGCGCGACTCGTCCCCGGGGTGATCGACGAGAGCCAGATCTGCGAAATGCCGGTGTCCATGCCGGTGATCGAATCGCTCGTCGACTCGAACGCGATCGTGGTACCGCCGCGGCTGAGCGACGGATTGGTGCTCGTTCCCTGGCCGCGGCTCACCTGGACGAGACTGCCGTCGGTGTTCTGGAAGTAGATCTGACTGGTGTGGCTTCCAGTCCCGGTGAGATCGCCGGCCGACTCGAAGGCGAGGCGTCGGCCGATGAAATCGAGGGAGGGGTTGGTGCTCGTGCCGGTCGGATCGTGGGTGATCTGGAAGAGGTTCGCCCCCGAGCGGACAAACACCTGCCGCCCGGGGTCGCCGCTGTGGTACGGATCGCCGTCGGAATCGAAGGCGATGACTCGCTGGGCCGCCGCCGACGGGTTACCGCTGTCGCCGCCCGCGCTGACTAGCGTCATCACCTGGGGGTTGTGGAAGAGGTGCAAGCTGTAGACGGAGGGGTCGGGTCCGAGCTGGAGCGCGAGGGCCAGCGTGTCGCTGTAGGCCGGGCAGCGCGGCAGGCTGTTGTCCCCGGACGAGGTCAAGCGGACCACGGGTGGCGTCGCCGTGTGGTGTGCCGCCGCCGGCGCGGCGACGGCCAGCAAGGCGATGAGTGTGGCGGTTCGGCGCAGCATCGGGTCGAGGTGGAAGGTTGGCGCCATGCTAGGCGCATGCCTGCTCCTGCCGCATGGCGCTGTACCAGGCATCGTGCAGGTCTGCACGTCAATGCAGGCCCGCGGGGCGGTTCGGCCCCCGTTGCGACTTCGGGCTGCCAGGAACGCGCGGAAGAGCTCGCATGGCCGGAGGCCCTCGTCGTCGACGGGGATCCTCGCGTTCGGGCGACCCTCGGGCCGGCGCTCGAGGCGCTCGGGCTGGCGATGGCCTTCGAACGCGAGCCCGCCGCGGCCCTCGCCCGGCTCGCGCGGCGTCGGCCGAGCGTGGTGCTGCTCGCGTTCGAGGCCGGCTCCGCGGACGGCTTCGCACTCATGCGGGCGATGCACGCCCGGTGTCCCGGGCTTCCCGTGCTGCTGCTGGTCCCGCGCGGGGCGGACGATTGCGTGGCGCAGGCGATTCGCGAGGGTGCGGCCGACTGCGTCGGCAAGCCGATCGTCCCCGAGGAGATCCGGGCTCGCGTCTCGGCGTCGCTCGTGGCGGGCGCTGCGGCCCGCGATCGCGCGGGGCTCGAAGCGCTCAGCGCCGCGCTCGCGCTGTCGGGCCCGCTCGCCGCCGTGCTCGAGGGAGTGGCGAACGCCGCCCGCGCGGCGACGGGGGCCGCCGCGTCCGCGGTCTTCCTGTTCGAGGATCGACGGCTCGCACGGGTCGCCGGCGACGCAGCGCCCGCCACGCTGGCGGCGGTCGCGGCGGAAGCCGCGGAGACGGGCGTGCCCGCGGCGCGCGCTGTCGAAAATCGGACGGTCCGCTCCGTCCCCGTGCTGATCGAGGGCACGGCATCCGGGGCGCTGGCCGTCGAAGGGCCCGGGCCGGCCGCTGATGCCGGCGCGCTCGCGCCGTTCGCGGCGCGGGTTGCGCTCGCGGTCGTCGAGGATCGCCGTGGGTCCGACGTGCGTCGCGCCGTCGGCGCGTCGCTCGGTCGCCTCGCCACCCAGATCGCGCACGAGCTCAACAACCCGCTCGGGGGGCTGAAACTGTACGCCAGCCTGCTCGAGCGAAGTCTCGCACAGGACGGGCTCGAGCGCGCGCGCGAGATCGCGCGGAAGGTGGCCCGCGCGGTCGACGACCTCGCCGGTCGCGTGGCCGAGATCCGCGCCTACGAGCGGGGCGTCGGCACCGGGCCGCTGCACCAGCTGATCGAGCGCTGTCTCGACGAGTGCCTCGGCCGCCGCAAGCCGTCGGGAGGCGAGGGCGCCGGCGGGACGTAGATCGGACGCGTCATCGGCCGGGTCCGAAGCCGCCCCGCGGCGGCGAGCATCACCCGGTCGCGCGCGATCGACAGGTAGCGCGGCTCGATCTCCGCTCCAGCCGCCCGCCGGCGATGGAGCACGGCGGCGACCGCCGTCGAGCCGACACCCATGTACGGATCGAGCACGAGGTCGCCCGGGTCGGTCAGCGCGAGCACCAGCCGCTCGACCAGCTCGACGGGGAACTGGCAGGGATGCGCCGTCTTCTCCACGTGGTTGTGCTTGACGTTGGGAATGGACCAGACGTCGCCGGGGTTCTTGCCGAGCGGATGGCACGACGGCCGCCCGACGTTGGGTCCCTTGAAGTGGCGCTTGCCCGGATACTTCTGCGGGACCCGCACGCGGTCGAGGCGAAAGGCGTAGGCGTCGCGCGTGAACCAGAGAATCGTCTCGTGCCGGCCAGAGAAGCGACGCGCACAGTGCAGCCCGTGCTCGAAGTGCCACACGATCCGGTTGCGCAGCCGGAGGCCGTGCCGCTTGAAGAGCGGATAGACGAGGGCGTCGAGCGGGAACACCTCGCCGGCATCGACGTGGTTGCCGACCTGCCAGCAGATGCTCCCTTCGGGCGCGAGCACGCGAACGGCGTCGGCGATCACCTCCGCCTGCTCGGCGAGGTAGACGTCGAGCGCGCGCCGGCGCTCGTAGGCCTTGCCGAGGTTGTAGGGCGGCGAGGTGACGATGAGCCGGGCGGCACCCGCGGGCAGCGTCGCGAGGAATTCCCGGCAGTCCCCTCCGAACAGGACGATGGGGGCATCGGGGTCGTAGACGCCTGCGATCGCCACCCCCACCTCCACCGTCCTCGCCTTATCCACGCAGCGGCGAGGCGTCAAGGACTTGCGGCTTCCAGGCCTTCGCGACAGAAGGGCGGCGCCATGCGGCCGGGTTTCACCCTGCTGCTCGCCGCCCTGGTGAGCGCGTGCGCCGCGCGAGCGCCTCGGGTCGCCATCGGTCCGCTGGCCGGGGGGCTCGAGGCGTTCCTCCGGAGCCACGTGCCGGGAGACGAGAACATCCGCGCCGACGCCGTCGCGCGCACCCAGACCGCGAGCTACCACGTCGTCCAGGTACTCGGTCGCGAGACGCCCCATCGCCACGCCGCGCACGATCTCACGGTGCTCGTGCTGCGCGGCCGCGGCACGCTCGTCCTCGGGAATACCCGTATTCCGCTGCGCGCGGGCGACGCGGTGCTGATCCCGCGCGGCACGGCGCACTGGTTCGCGAACGAAGGCCGCGGACGGGCCGTCGCGCTGGCGGTTTTCACGCCGCCGCTCGATGCGCCCGACACCGTACCCGCCGGCGAGTTTGACTGACCGCCCCCCGGCGGGTAGGGACGATGGAGACGATTTCTCGTCCTTGGGAGGGGAGAGGTATGCGAATGCGAACGTTCTCCGTGCTCGTCGCGATCTTCGCCGGGTTCCTCTGGGCCTCGTCCACGCGGGCCGACTCGGTCACCGGCGAGGTTATTGATCTGGCCTGCTACATGCCGCATCCGGAAACGGGTCACGGTCCCGGTCACAAAAAGTGCGCCGAGACCTGCGCCAAGAAGGGTCTTCCGCTCGGTCTGCTCACGGACGACAAGCAGGTGTATCTCCTGCTCGAGGATCACGAGAACTCGAAGCCGTACGGGCAGCTGAAGGACAAGGCTGCCGAGAAGATCACGATCGAGGGCAACAAGGTTGCCCAGGGCGGGATGCAGGCGATCGTCGTCGAGGCGTTGAAGTAGCCGGCGCGCGCACCCGAACGGGGCGGGGCGGTGCCGCCCGCTCAGTGGCCGGTCTCGAGGGCCGCCTTCAAGGCGGCGAGGTGCGACAGCTCCTCGGAGAGTCGCCGCAGGCGCTCGAGCACCCGATTCACCTCGCCCTGCGCCCACTCGAGTTCCTGCTGGCTGACCTTCCCGAGCGCACTGCGGAGCTGATCGTACAGGCCGACGAGTCCTTCGACGCCCGTGATGCCGGCTTCGGCGATACGGCGGTTGATCTCGTTCGTGAAGTTGATGATCTGATCGGTCTGGCGGACCATATCTTCCATGCGCGCGGTGCATAGCACCGCGCGCCCCCGAGTGACAACCGAAAAGCGCGTCATCGGGGGATTCGCGGCGACGCTTTCCCGGCTCGACGTGGGCGGCGATGCGATCGCGCTGTGGGAGGTCGCGCATCTCGAGCGCCACGTCGACGGCCACGCGCTGCTCGCGGCCGACGATCCGCCCGAGCCGCCCTACTGGGCCCATCGCTGGACGGGCGCGACCGTCCTGGCCGACGCCGTGCCGCGCGGCGCGCGCTCGGCCGTCGAGCTGGGCTGCGGCCTCGGCCTCCCCGGCCTCGCCGCCGCCCGCCGTGGAGCGCACGTCACCTTCGTCGACCGCGTGGCGGCCCCGCTCGCCTTCGTGCGCGCCAGCGCCGCCGCAAACCGTCTGGCGAACGTCCAGTGCGTGGCGGCCGACTTCACCACGCCGGCGCTCACCGGCCAATTCGACCTCGTGCTCGCGGCCGAGGTGCTCTACGACCGTGCGTCATTCGACGCCGTCGCGCGCGCCATCGACCGCCTCCTCGCGCCCGGCGGCCGCGCACTCTTGACCGACGCCCTCCGGATCGACACGCGCGACTTCTACGCCATGCTCGACCCACTCCCCCTCACCTGGCGGGTGGTCGAGCGTCCGATGCGCGAAGAGGGGCTCCCCGTCATGGTACGCCTCGTCGAAATCGCCCGCCGCTGAGCTCGCCGCCGCAGGCCTACGCCGCCAAGCGGCGCCGCGACCGCGAGGCGCCCCGGACCGGACGCCCCCCGCCGGGCAGCTCCCAGCCCGGCCGCAGCGGCCGAAAGGGCATCGCGACGAGCTTTCCGAGCGTGACGTCGTGCCCGTCGCCATAGGCCGGCACCCCGATCGTGACGTCGGCCTGCGGCACGTCGAGCCGGAGCGTGCCGTGCAGCCGGTCCCAGACCGTCAAGCCGCTCGACCAGTTCGAGTCCGTCTCCTCGCGCACGATCGAGTGATGGATGCCGTGCATGCGCGGCGTCACGACGAAGCGATTGAGGCGCCGCTCGGCCGCGATCGGCAGGCGCACGTTGGCGTGATGGAACATGACCGAGACGAGCGTGGCCGTCTGCCAGGCGGAGAACGCCAGCGGCGACACGCCGATCAGCAGCACCTGCCCGAGCCGCCAGCCGACGGAGACCACGACCTCGGCGAAATGAAAGCGCAACGCCGTCGACGCGTCGAGGTCGCGGTCGACGTGGTGCACGACGTGAAGCCGCCAAAGCAACGGCACGCGGTGGGTGAGCACGTGCCAGACGTACAGCGTGTAGTCGAGCAGGACCATGGCGAGCAGGACGTCGAGCCAGGCGGGGAGGGATGCCCAGCCGAGGAGGCCCCATCTCCCGGCCGCCACCCGCCGCGCGATCGGCAGCACCGCCGGCATCTCCGCGAGCCGGACGGCGGCCGCCGTGAGCGTCGCCAGCGCGAGGTTGCGGGCCACGTGACGCACTTTCGGCTCGACGGATCGCCTGAGGGGGTAGCGCACCTCGAGGTATACGAGTGCCAAGAAGGTCCCGGCGAGGAGCGGCCCGCTCACGACCAGCGGGACGACGTCACCCGGCACGCGTGACCTCCAGAACCTCCATCGCGAACCATGTGAAGATACCCTACGATCGTCGGGCGCGGCGATCCGTATCAGCTGTTGCACAACCACGACCCCGAGAGTAGCTTCGGTACGGGTGCGTATCCGGTCTCTCATCGCGGTCGCGTCTGCTCTATCGGTCACGGTAGCGGTACAGGCGGCCTACGCGAACCCGTCCCGGACGGTGCGGGAGTTGCGCGCCGCCCACTGCTGCGCAACGCGGTGTCAGCACCAGCACCGCACCATGACGACTGCAGCGCGCTGCTGCGGCGTCGAGCGAGCCTCCGCCGAGCTGGCGACGCTCTCGCCGTCCGCCAAGCTGCACCCCGCGTTCCTGGTCGGTCTCTCGTGTCCGGCCTCGGGGGGCAGCGTGGATGCGACGTACGTCCAGACG
>VBLD01000151.1:0-543 GCA_005879205.1 Deltaproteobacteria bacterium | reverse complement strand
CGGCCCCGTCTTTCTCCTGGTCCGTTCTCTCCGCCTCTAGACTTCTCTCCCAGCCAGCGGCCGCCCGTCGGTGCTGATGCGCCGCGGGCAGGGTGCGCGACGTTCCGGTCGCGCGCGTCCCGAATCGTTGGACGAATCGAAGGGAGAGAAACCATGAACACCACCTCTGTCCCGGCGGTGATTGCCTCCTCATTTGGCAGCGCCGCCCGGCGACGAGGCGATCGGGGAGGGAGCATGTCGCACACGACGAGAGGCCTGCTCGTGGCGGCCCTGCTGTTGCTGGGTCCGGGCGCACGCGGAGACGAGCCTCCGGCCATTCGCCTGGCCGACGTGATCGAGGAAGCGCGGGTGCAGAACCCCGAGATCAAGGCGGCGAGGGCTCGCGCCCAGGCCGCGGCCTACATGCCCAGGCAAGCCTCCGCCTACGACGACCCCGTCTTCAGCTACGAGGCCTGGAACGCGCCGGAGTCCTTCGACGTCAGGCGGGCCGACAACAACATCCTGAAGGTCTCCCAGAAGGTGCCTTTCCCGGGCAAACGCACC
>VBLD01000150.1 GCA_005879205.1 Deltaproteobacteria bacterium | reverse complement strand
GACTGCGTCGGCTTCGGGGACCGGCGCGGGAGTGTCCGCCGGAGGGCCGGGCGCTGCCGCGTCGCCGCCGCCACCCATCCCGGCAACCAGCGAGATGGGGATGGCGACGAGCACCGGCCGCACGGGTCCCGGCCCGACGCGCACGACGAGCAGGATCGCGAGCCCGTGGACGAGCGCCGAGGCGGCGAGCGCCGCCCGTAGGCGCACGAGGCGGGAAGGGTCGGGCTCGCCGCCCGTGACGGTCACTTCTTGCGCGGCGTCAGGTCCAGATCGGGCGGCGGCGTCTCGGGGAGCTTCCATCGGATGTACGGCTTGTCGCGAAGCTCGTGGTATGCGTTGGCGGCCTCGATCGCCGCGTGGAAAAGCGACTCGAATGCCTTGAAGTCCTCGCGCGCGATCGCGTCCTCGAGGGGCTTCCACTTCTCCGCGAGGAACTCGTTCAGGTTGTCTTCGTACTTCGGACGGGTGAAGGCCGCGAGCTCCATCAGCCCGCGCACCTCCTTCAGCTGGAACTTGGCGAGCGGCCAGTTGCCGGCCTTCGCGGCGTAGTAGAGTTTCCAGGTCCGCGCACCGATGTCGGGCATCAGGCGGCCGAGGCCGGGCTGGATCACCGCGACGTCTTCGAGCGTCATCTCGCGGTGGCCGGACCAGACCGTGACGTCCTTCAAGCTCTTCTCGTCGGGCATGCGCTCTCGTCCTCCGCGGCGATGCCATAGTCGAAAGACGCCGGCGCACGCAAGCCGAACGCCGCACCGCCGACGAGCAGGAGCGCCGCTGCCTGCGGCAGCGTGAGCCACCCGTCGACGAGCGCGTCGGTCGCGGCAGGATCGCGGAGGAACTCGAGGGCGAACCGCACGAGACCGAGACCGATGCAGGTGCGACGCGCGATCGTGCCGGCCGGCGCGCGCTCGGGGTGGACGAGGAGCACGAGCGCAAGATCGCTCGCCGCCGAGTAGAGCTGGAGCGGATGGCGGGCCGGCGGCCCCAGCTCGGGAAAGACGACGGCCCACGGCAGCGCGCTCGGAGCGCCGTAGCAGCAACCGGCCAGGAAGCAGCCGATCCGTCCGACGCCGAGGGCCAGCAGCCCGGCAGGCACCAGCGCGTCGAGCAGCTCGCCGGCCGGCCGGCGCGTCAGGCGAGCCGCGACCCACACCGCCGCGAGCCCGGCCGCCACGCCGCCCGTCGACGCCAGACCACCGGTCCAGAATCGGCCCTCCCCGCCGTGCATCACGCGGAAGAGCCAGTGGGCGCCGGCAAGTGCAGCAAGCGCGGTCGCGGCGGCGGCGGTGAGCACGGGCGCCGCGTCGCGCGCCCGTCGGAGCGCGAGCGCGAAGCCCGCAGCCACGCCGGCGGCGACGGCGAGCGCGTGGGTCGAGACGGCTATCTGCGTGTCGCCGAGAGTGAACACGAGCTCGGGATACACGCGAGCCCATCGAGCAAGCTCCAGGCCAGCGGCGCACGCGGCCTCGCGCGGTGTTCGCTGCAGCGGCTGAAACGATACGCTACCGACGCGTTTCGCCGTGGGGCTGCATCCATGGGCCCCATTGACGCTCAAGCGTGCAGGAGCGTAGAGCCTCGCCCCGATGGGCGTCGTCGCGATCGCGATCGTCGGCGTCCTCCTCGTTGCGAGCGATCTCGGCCGCGCCGCGACGGAGGTGCTGGTGATGACGGGCGATGGCGCGGCCGACGGCACGCGCCTCGACTCGATCTCCGCTCCGGCCGCCGGAGGCGATACCGCCATCTTCCTCGGCGGGACCAGTGCGGTGTTGACGGCGAGCGATGGCGTGTCGACCGTCGTCGCGCGGACGGGCGATCGCCTGCCGGCGCCGCTCGACGGGACCTTCAACCGGCTCGCGAGCCGCGTGGCGCTCAACGACGACGGGGTGATCGCGTTCGCCGCCAGCTTGAACTCGCGGCTCGCGACCGACGGCGTCTTTTTGTTCGAGCGGGGCGGTCTCGTACCGGTCTTCGACGGCGCAACCCTCGTGAGTGCGAACGTCGCGGACCTCAATCGCCGGGGCGACCTCCTCTACGGAGCCGGCCGCTCCCTGTGGCTCTGGAGCCACGCCACGCGGAACGCCGTGCGGCTCGTCGCGCGAGGCGGGCCCGCGCCGGGCGGCGGAAGCTTCGATCTCTTCGGGACGCGTCCGGTCCTCAACGACGTCGGCCTCGTGGCGTTCGTCGCCGTCGTGAACCGCCTTCCGGGGCACTCGAGGAACGACGAGGCCGCCGGCGTCTTCACCGTCGACGCGGCTGGACAGCTCGTGGCCGTCCTCGCCCCCCAGCCGATGAGCCGCGCGAACGCGCGCCGCTTCCTGCGCGGCGCCGTGGCGATCAACCCGGCGGGCGCGGTCGCCCTCGCGGTGGTCGCCGGCTCCGTCAGCGGCGCATTCCTCTTCAGCCCCGGACAGCCGCCCAGCCGGGTGAGCGACGCTGAAACGGTCGGCGGCAACCCGCTGAGACGCATCGACCCCGAGTACGTCGGCGTCGACTCGAACGGCCGCGTGGCGTTCGAGGGTGTCTTCGACGACGGGCCACGGCTCGTCGTCGCGAGCAGCGGTTCGCTCGCGGCGCTCGGCGGGCCGATCCCCGGTGCGGCGGACTTCGCGCGCCGGCTCACCGACAGCGGCCGGATCGTGTGGGTGCGCGACGGAGGCGTCGAGAGCTACGACGGCACGAACGCGCACGCGATCGTCGGTCCGGACGCCACGCCCCTCGGCCAGAGCGCCGCTTTGTCATCCCCGAGCATCAATGATGACGGCGTCGTCGCCTTCGCGGCCCGGCAGGACGGGCTCTACGCGTGGAGCCGTGGCGCCGTGACACGAGTCGCGGCGGCCGGCGACATGATCGGCGGCATTCCGGTCGCCACGCTCGACGACGCGCACGTGGTTCGCGGCGACACGATCGCCTTCTTCGCGAGGGACGTGGCCAACGATCCGCTGCTGGGCGTGCGGCGCGGCGGCGATGCGCCGCTCAAGGTCGTCGCCCACGGCGACGCCACGCCGCTCGGCGGGACGTTCGACCTGCAGCCCGGGATGCTCGACGCGCGGGGCGGACATGTCTTCTTCGTCTCGTCGGTGACGGGAGGCAGCGCCGAGGAGGCGCTCTTCGAGGCGGACATCGCGCGACACGCGGTGCGCGCCCTCGTGAAGCATGGCGACGCGGTGCGCGGGAACGGCCGCGTCACGTCGTTCGGACCGGTGTCGCTCACGCGCAGAGGCCCGGCGTTCGTCGCCGGACTCGACAACGGCGCCGCCGGAGTCTTTCTCGCGCAGCGCGGCGGCGCGTTCCCCGTCGTCCTCACCGGCGACCCGGTCCGCGGCACCGGACATCGCACGCTGGCCGCGGTCGGAGAGCTGGTCACGCGCGGCGACGCATTCCTGATCGGCGGCGCGCTGTCGGGCACGGACGGTGCCGGAGGGTTGTTCCTCGCGAGAGGGCGCCGTCTCTCGAAGGTCATCGTCAACGGGGACGTGGTCCCCGGCTCGGGACAGATCCTGTTCGCGGACCCCATCACCTTCGGGCCTCGAGGCACCCTCTTCGTGGCTACCTTCGCCGCGGCCGACACGCAGGCGGTGGGTCTCTTCCAGCGGAGCCGTCGGTCGACGCGCCGTCTTCTCGCGGTCGGCGACGCGATGCTCGGCGGAACGGTCACCGCTATCGCGCCGTCCGGGGGACCACGCGGCACCGCCATCGCCGCCCTCGGTCTCGGCGACGGCGCCGAGGCGCGCGCGGCGCTGGTCCGGGTGGGAAGGTAGAGCGCTACTTCTTCGCCGCGGCGGCGGCCTGCGCCTGCTTCATCGCCGCCGTCTGCGGGATGCCCGGCACCGAGAGGTGCTCGGTGAACGCGGCGTCGAAGTTGCGGGCGATCTCCTCGGCCGACATGCCGCCCTCCTTGTACAGGGCGGCGAGCGGCTTCGGCGTCTGGAACAGCGTGTAGGCATAGCCGCGGCGGCCGAAGACCTGGCCGTTCACGTGCGCCGCCCGGTCCGAGGCGAGGAAGGCGACGATCGGACCGTTCAGCTCCGGGTTCATCTCGGGCGGGACGGGGCGCCCCTCCATGCCGGGTATCGTCCCCACCATGCGCGTCATGCCGGCCGGCGCGAGGGCGTTGGCGGTGATGCTGTACTTCCCTTCTGCATTGCCCTTCATGAACTCGACGGCGATCACGAAGGTGAGGCCCATGAGGCCGGCCTTGGCGGCCCCGTAGTTCGACTGGCCGAAGTTGCCCCGCAGGCCGGCGCTCGAGACGATGTTGATGACGCGCCCGAACTTCTGCTCCTTCATAACCGGGAGCGCGTGGCGGCAGCAGTTCCAGCCGCCTTTCAGGTGCACGGCGATGACGGCGTCGAACTCCTCCTCGCTCATGTTGACGATGGCCCGGTCGCGGATGATCCCGGCGTTGTTCACGAGCACGTCGCAGCGGCCCCACGCGTCGAGCGCGGTCTTGATGATGTTGCCCGCGGCGGTGAAGTCCGCGACGGAGTCGTAGCTCGGCACCGCCTCGCTGCCGAGCGCGGCGATCTCCTTGCACACGGCTGCCGCCGGGTCGGCGTCGGTGCCGCGGCCGCCGAGGTCGCAGCCGACGTCGTTGACGACCACCTTGGCGCCCTCGCGCGCGAGCGCGAGGGCGATGCCGCGGCCGATGCCCCGGCCCGAGCCGGTGACCACGCCCACTTTGCCCGCGAGCAGCGTGCCCATCGCACTGTTCCTCCGAGTGGCGGGTAACACGGCCCACTCGAGAGTGTCAATTGACGGGGCGCATAGGTGCTGTCCTGAGTAGTCGGGAAGTCGGGCGGCGACGTTCCCCGGCCCGCGGCGCGCGGCAGCCCGCAGGCCGTTCCGGCCCATCAAGGGGCCTGAGCTACGCGAACTGGAACGTGGGGACATAGGCCACGGGTCGTGAAGTCATATAGATATCTTCCTGCTTGAAACGGAATTTCAGGATGAGCTTGTAGACGCGGAAGAACGTCGCGGTGGCCTTCGTGTCGGGGACGTCAACCCAGAAGTTGCGGTTTCCCTCAACCGGCGACGTGAGCCATTGGCCCTCGCCTGGGACGCGCGTGTAGCCCTTGCAGATGCCGGCGATTTCCGCGTCGGTGACCCGCAGCAGCTCTTCCTCGACCGGCGTCCCATCGTTGTACTGGGTCGGGATGATGATGTGGTACTGCCGGAAGCGACGACGTCGTTTCCGAGGTCGGAGGCGAGGCGCCTTACGCCCTGCGACCCGTCCCGACTTCCTCGAAGGCAGCGCCTCTCTCGCGTAAGAAGTTGAGCTGGTCGCGAGACGCGACCCCGTACACCTTGGTCCGCGGCCCACCAACCACCGTCCCAGAGCTGACGAGCGTGCTGAAATCGGTCAGCCAGTTCGTCCCCGTCAGGCGGATAAAGATGACCTGCTCGGGGTAGGGGGGCGC
>VBLD01000223.1 GCA_005879205.1 Deltaproteobacteria bacterium | reverse complement strand
CATCCCAGCATGCTGGCGGTTTTCGAGATCATCCGGCGCGTCGCCCCGACCGATGCCACCGTCCTGATCACGGGCGAGAGCGGGACCGGCAAGGAGCTCGTGGCAGCCGCGCTCCACCGGCTCTCCGGACGCGCGTCCGCCCGCTTCGTCCCGGTGCACTGCGGGGCGATCCCGGAGGACCTGCTCGAGAGCGAGATGTTCGGACACGAGCGAGGCGCCTTCACCGGGGCCGTGGCGAGCCGTGTCGGCCGCTTCAAGCTCGCCGACGGCGGCTCCATCTTCCTCGACGAGATCGGCGAGATGAGCGCCAAGCTCCAGGTGAAGCTCCTGCGCGTGCTCGAGGATGGTCGCTTCGAGGCGGTGGGCAGCGTCGTCACCCAGCAGGTCGACGTGCGCGTGATCGCCGCGACCAACCGCTCCCTCGAGCAAGCGGTCGCGGGGCGCCAGTTCCGCGAGGATCTTTTCTACCGGCTCCGCGTCGTGCCGATCGAGATGCCGCCCCTCCGCCGCCGCCGCGAGGACATCCCGCTCCTGATCGAGACGATTCTCGGGCAGCTCGCGGCACGCGGGCTGCCGCGCTTCACCGTCACGGCGGAAGCGACCGAGCTCATGCAGCGTTACCCGTGGCCGGGCAACGTCCGCGAGCTGCGCAACGTGCTCGAGCAGATGGTCGTCCTCGGGCGTCCCGAGCACGTGATCGAGGCGAGCGACCTCCCGGCCCATCTGGTGGCGCCGCGCGAGCCTGCCGACGCCGCGTCGGGCATGCCGTGGCAGTTCGGTCCGGCAGGAATCGACTTCTACCGCGAGATGGAAACGATCGAGGACCGCATCATCGCCCAGGCTCTGCACCTCTCGCGCGGCAACAAGAAGGAGGCGGCGCGGCTTCTCCGCGTCAACCGGACGACGCTGCTCGAGAAGCTGAAGCGCAAGCGCGCGCAGGGGAGCCCGCTCGCGGCGCTCCTCGGTTCAGCCGGCCCGGCCGAGGCAGTGCCGGTGCCGGCCGCGATCGCGGCGGAGTTGCCGGTGCAGAGCGGGATCGACTGCGCCGTCGCGTGACGGCGTGACTCACCAGTTGAACCAATCGAGGGCTTCGGCGGGGTCGTTCATCCACGGCAGGCGCGAGGACGCGTCGCCGAAGTCCAGGACGACGAGGTTCATCGGGGACGAGCGGTAGAGGACGCGGTAGCGGCTCATGGCCACGCGGAGAGGGCGCAGCGGCCGCCATCCGGTGACCACGGCGTAACGTACGCCGAGCCGCTCCCAGCGTTCCCAGTTCTGGGCCGGCGCCCGGCTGCCGAGCGCCTTGCGGCCCGTATAGAGGAAGACGAGGGCGGGGTTGGGAGAGACGACGAGGGCGTCTGCGGGCAGATGGGTGGCCACCCAGAGGAGCATCTCGTGATTGGCCTCGAAGGTCCTGATCCAGCTCGGTCGCGTGGCCGGCGGCCCGCCGAGGCTCCACAGGTATGCGGCGTGCGCCGAGATGCTCACCGCCACGAGCGCGCCGAGGACGAGCCCGCCGGCGCGGCGGGCGGCCACGGGGCCGATCGTCCTGCGGACCAGCTGCTGCACGGCGGTGACGAGGTAGAAGAGGAACACCGGGAGCAGCGGCAGGACGAAGCGGAAGCCGTACGCGGGCCACAGCACGGTGACGAGGAGCGTTGCGGGGACGAGCAGCTCGGTCAGCGTCACGCGCTCCAGGGCGACGGCCGCGAAGCCGGCGGTGGCGAGCGCCGCGAAGGCCAGCGAGACCACGCCTCGCCAGCCGCCGGGAGTCACCCACTCGGTCGGCTCCACGGCGCGGAAGATCGGATAGAGGGCGAGGGCGCCGCAGTCGTACTCGGCCAGCTCGCGCCCGTTGTCCCAGGCCCGCCGCGGCAGGTCGGCCAGGGTGGCCGCGCCCCGATTGGGAAACGCGGCCGTCTTGGACCAGAAAGCCGTGGCGTACCCGTCGACGACGTAGGTGTTCTCCTCGGCGCGCTGCTCCGCGGTGGGCGCGTGCGCCCCGGCGTAGAGCGTCCAGGAGCCCGCGAGCGGGATGACCAGCGCGCCGAAGACGACGGCCGTGCGTCCCCGTCGCTCCTTCACGAGGTAGGCGAAGGCGGCGACCGGCACCACGATGCCAACGGTGCGGGTCAGGAACGCGAGCGAGGCGAGCGCGGCGCTCACCGCGGCCGCACCGCTGCCGCCGCGGCGGGCGGTCCGCTCGACGGCGACGATCGTCAGCCACTGGACCAGCGCAAAGACGCACTCGGACATGACCGTGGAGGTGGCGAGGAAGACGAAGCCGGGATGGAGCACGGTCGCGATGGCGAGGCCCGCGCTGCCGGCCAGCGGCACGCCGCGCTCGCGCGTGAAGTACCAGACGGTCACGGCGCCGACGCCCAGCATGGCGACGACCGAGACCGCCTTCAGCAGCGCGACGTTCTCCGGAAAGCGCGGCGCGAGCCGGAAGGCGAGCGAGAGCAGCGCCGGAAAGCCGGGCGGGTAGAGGGGCAGGACGCCCGGGGAGCGCGAGTTGATGAGCGTGTAGCCGTCGCCCGAAGCGAGCGCCTTCGCCAGCAGCACGTACCATGCGTCGTCGGTGTAGAGGCCGACCACCTGGTCGAGCCTGAGCACGTAGACGGCCGCCACGCACGGGACCGCGATGGCGAGCATCGCGACCGCGACGATCCGTCGGCCGGGCGTCGGCGATTCGGGCGTCAGCGAGCCGGCTCCCTACCGCCTGCCCGGCCGGAGGGTCAACCGTGCGCTACCGTCAGCGGGTGGGTTGACCCACCCGACGCTGCCTCCTAAGGAGGGAGATGCCGATGCCCGAAGGAATGCATCGTGGCTAGGAGCGCGACGCGGCAAGTGGAGGAACGGGGTCCTCGGGTCCTCGTGGTCGACGATCTGGGATACGCCCGTGACGCGCTCGCCGAGCTGCTGCGGAGCGCGCGCTACGAGGTTATGGCGGTCGGCAGTGGGGCGGAAGCGCTCGAGGAGCTGGAGCATCATGGGGCCGACCTGGTGCTCTCCGACATCTACATGCCGCGCATGACGGGGTGGGAGCTGGCCCATGAGGTGCGCGAGCGGCACGTGAACAACACGCGGGGCCTGCCGATCTGCATCGGCCTCTATTCGGCGCTGCTGAGCGGTTTCAGCCGCGAGCAGCTGACCCGTGCCCAGGTGGACTTTGCCGTGACCAAGCTGACCGACCCGGACGCCATTCTCGACGCCATCGAGCGCGCGCTCGCCTGGTCGGAGGTGCGTTAGCGGTCGAGGCGCTCCAGCGACGCGCCCGCCGCCGGCCGCACCACGAGGCGTGCGTCGCGCGGCGCGGCGCGCGGCACGTAGAATTCGCGGTCGAGCATCTGGAGGACGCGCTCCACGCTGCCTCGCTCGACGAGTGCCACGATGGCGCCGCCAAAACCGGCGCCCGTGAGACGCGCGCCGAGCGCGCCGCCCGCCCGGGCCAGCTCGACGAGCCGGTCGAGCGCGGACGTGCTCACCCCGTAGTCGTCGGCGCAGCTCCGGTGTGACGCGTCCATCAGCGTCCCGAGGGCGCGGAGGTCGCGCGCGTGCAGCGCCGCCTCGGCCGCCGTCACCCGCGCGGCTTCGCTCAGCACGTGACGGACGCGGGCGCGAAGCCGGAAACGGTCGGGACAGGCGAGTGCCGTGGCGGCGGGAAAGAAGCGCTGCCCGAGCTCGGCGCCCGCGATGCCGGTCAGCGCCGGCAGCGCCGCGCGCGTCGTCTCCTCGGGCAGCAGGTCGTCGAGATCGGCGAGGATCGGCTCCGGCCCGGCCAGGTCGCCGAGGTGTGCGGCGGCGCAGCCGAGCCGTCGTGCGAGGACGGCACAGGCGAGCGCGCATTCGGTGACCCGCTGGTTGTAGTGGCCGCGGGCGGCCCCCGACTTCTCGGCTCGCTCGAGGCTGTGCGCGACGATGAAGGCGGCCTCCGCGGGAATCGGCACGGGGCGGGTGCGCAGCGGGAAGAAGTCGATGCGCAGCGCCTCGCCGGCGCGGGCGAGCAGCGCCGCGGCCTGGTCCATGCCGCCGCTGAGCGTTCCGACGTAGCGCTCGGCGCGCGCGAAGAGGTCGGCCAGGTCCGAACGCGGGAGCTCGACGCCGGCGAGCCCGAGGTGCGCGAGTCCGCAGGCGACGAGGAGCGCGGAGGACGAGGCGAGTCCGGCGGCGGCGGGCACGCGGCCGTCGACGCGGAAGGATCCTCCCGGGAGTCCGCCGGCGCCACGGCGGGCGAGCTCGGCGACCAGGGCCCCGGCCGCCGCCTTGTGGTAGTTCGCCCAGTCGCCGGGCGGAGACGGCGCCGGCTGCGGACCGAGGAGGTAATGGCGCGGCGCGAACGCGGGGTCGACGTTCGCGAGGTCCACCCGCTGGTCGTCGCGCCGGCGGGCGGCGACGCGCACGTCGCGGTCGATGGCGATGGGCAGCACCGGGAGGCCGTTGTAGTCGGTGTGCTCGCCGATCAGGTTCACGCGCCCGGGCGCACGCGCCAGGACCGCGGGCCCGTGTCCGGGAAGAGCGTCGAGGAGCGCCGGAGGAGCCACCGGGGGCCGCCTCAATAGCACGCGGCCCGGAACGTCGCATGCCGGCGGGTTGCGGGCGGCTGGCGGTGCATGGCACACGGGCATCATGGTGATCGACTGGAGCCGGATCCGATTCACCGAGCACATGACCGAGGCGGCGGTCGTGATCGGCGAATGCCACGTGGTGCTCGACTTCGGGACCGTGGCGCGCGTCAGCTACGAAGTCAAAATCTACGAGTCGCTCAAGGGTGCGGGGAGCGAGCGCTACTTTGCGCTCGGCATCGATCGCGACGATCCGCGGGGCTTCCAGCCGATCGGCAGCGCGGCGTCGCCCGAGGACGCGCTGGACCGCTGCCTGGCGGACGCGGGCGTCTTCCACCGCCGCCGCGTGAAGCAAGCCGGCGACTGAGCGGTTCGCGTCCGCGCGCTTGCCGCGCGGACGCCGTGGCACGCGACGCGCCACCCGCTGGGTGCAGGCCCATGGTGGCCTGCGTGCGCTCCGCGGGCTTCGTCGGGAGGCCGCACCCGATCGTGCCGCCAACTCTTCCGTGGCACCCTGCTTGCTCGTACGCCTTGGAAATCGCTGCGCCCATGCGTGCGTCAAACAACGGAGATAGTAAATGAGCAAGCTCAGGGTGAATCTCCTCGTTCTGTGCGCGATGCTTTGCGTCGTGGGGGCCGGCGCCCGGGAGGGTCGTGCCGCCAAGGTGGATTTTCTCTGGGTCATCGACAACTCCCCATCGATGGCGGGGGAGCAGGCCGTGCTCTCCGCCGCAGCCGACGACATAGCCGCCCAGCTGGCGAACGCGCGCTGCACGATCGACTGGCGCATGGCCGTTGCCTACACGGACCTGCACCTGGCGCCCACGGCCACCGACACGTGTGCCGGCGCGCCGGGCCCCGGCCGGCGCCGCCTCTGTCCGTTCACGACCGACATCGACGTCTTCCGCAACGGCACCCCGCAGTGCGCCTACGTCAAGGCGGGGACCTGCGGCGACGGCTCCGAGCGCGGCTTCAACAGTGCGCGCGTGGCGATCGACCGGCTGACGGCGGGCACGGGCTGCGAGCCGGTGCCGGGCGGTGACTGCACGCTCCGTCCCGACGCGCAGCTCGCGATCATCTTCATGACCGACAGCGGCGAGCAGTCGACCGACGCGGAGGCGCCGCCCGCCGAGCCCGACAACAGCGTCCCGAGCTGGATCGGCTACTTCAGCGACTACGACATCCTGCGGCCGGGCGCGCAGCGCGCCCTGGTCGACGGCATCCTCTGCCCGCTGCGTCCCACCCTCGACAACCCGGCGCCTTGCAGCGACCGGCTCGCCGATCCGACGCTCTTCGATCGTTACTCGGCCGTCATCGCCGGCATGGGCGGCACCGAGGGCAGCATCCGCGACGACGACATGATGCACCTGAACGGCACCATAAACGGGATCGTCGACGCGGCGATCGCGGGTGCGTGCTGCGGCAACGGCGTGATCGATCCAGGCGAGGACTGCGACGACGGCAACCAGCTGAACGGCGACTGCTGCTCGTCCACCTGCAAGTTCGAGCCGGCCACCACGGTGTGTCGGGCCGCGGCCGGTCCGTGCGACGCGGCGGAGTTCTGCACCGGCACGAGCGCCCAGTGCCCCGTCGACGCCCTCAAGCCGGCGACGTTCGAGTGCCGCCCCGCGGCCGGCGCCTGCGACGCCGCCGAGCTCTGCACCGGGCACGACGCCGCCTGTCCTGCCGATGCGAAGCGGACGAGCGTCTGCCGTCCCGCGTCCGGGGCGTGCGACGTCGCGGAGACGTGCGACGGGACGCACGACGACTGCCCGGCGGACGGGTTCCAGACGGCGGGCACCGTATGTCGCGCGGCGGCGGGCGTCTGTGACGCCGTCGAGTCGTGCACCGGCTCGTCCGCCGCCTGCCCGGCGGACGTGAAGAAGACCGACGTCTGCCGTCCGGCCGCGGGCGCGTGCGACGCCGAGGAGCGCTGCGACGGAAGCCACGACACGTGTCCGGCGGACGGCTTCAAGACCGCCGGCACCGAGTGTCGCGCGTCGGCGGGCGCCTGCGACCTGGCGGAGGTCTGCACCGGGTCGGGGGCCGCGTGTCCCGCCGACAAAAAGAAGACCGGCGTCTGCCGTCCCTCGGCGGGCTCGTGCGACGTGGCCGAGAGCTGCGACGGGACGCACAGCGACTGTCCGGCGGACGGCTTCCAGCCGGCGACCGCCACCTGCCGCCCGTCCGCAGGCCAGTGCGACGCGGCCGAGCTCTGCACCGGGTCCGGTGCCGCCTGTCCGGCCGACGCCAAGCGGACCGGTGTCTGCCGCCTGGCGGCGGGCCCGTGCGACGTGGCCGAGAGCTGCGACGGGACGCACGACACGTGCCCCGTCGACGGCTTCAAGGCGGCCGCCACGGTGTGTCGGGCGGCGGCCGGTGTCTGCGACGCCCCGGAGCTGTGCACCGGTTCCAGCGCCGCCTGCCCGGCCGATGCCAAGAAGACCGACGTCTGCCGCGCCGCGGTCGCTCCGTGCGACGCCGAGGAGCGGTGCGACGGCACGCACGACACGTGTCCCGCCGACGGCATCAAGCCCGCCGGCGCGGTCTGCCGCGCCGCCGCGGGGTCCTGCGACGTCGCCGAGACGTGCAACGGCACCGACATCTCCTGCCCCGCCGACGTGAAGAAGAACGGCGACGTCTGCCGTCCCGCGGCGGGTCCGTGCGACGTCGCCGAGAGCTGCGACGGAACGCACGACGCGTGTCCGGTCGATGCGTTCAAGACGGCGGGGATCGAATGTCGCGCCGCCGCCGGGCCGTGCGACGTCGCCGAGACCTGCACCGGCTCCGCCGCCGCCTGCGCCGCGGACGAGAAGAAGACCGACGTCTGCCGCGCGGCGGCGGGCCCCTGTGATGCCGACGAGCGCTGCGACGGCACCCACGACACGTGCCCGGCCGACGGCTTCAAGGCCGCCGGGACCGAGTGTCGCGCGGCCGCCGGCGTCTGCGATGCCGCCGAGTCCTGCACCGGCTCGTCCGCTGCCTGCCCCGCGGACCTGAAGAAGACCGACGTCTGCCGCCCGGCGGCGGGGGCGTGCGACGTCGCCGAGAGCTGCGACGGGACGCACGACACGTGCCCGGCGGACGGCTTCAAGGCCGCGGGCACCGAGTGTCGCACGGCGGCAGGCGTCTGCGACGTCGCCGAGAGCTGCACCGGCTCCGACGCGGCCTGCCCCGCGGATGCGAAGAAGACCGGCGTCTGCCGCCCGGCGGCGGGGCCGTGCGACGTCGTCGAGAGCTGCGACGGGACGCACGACTCCTGTCCGGCCGATGGGCTCAAGGCCGCAGGCACCGAGTGTCGTGCGGCCGCCGGCCCGTGCGACGCGGCCGAGTCCTGCACGGGGTCCGACGTGGCCTGCCCGGCCGACGTGAAGAAGACGAGCGTCTGCCGCCCGGCGGCGGGCTCGTGCGACGTGGCGGAGAGCTGCGACGGGGTGGACGACGTGTGCCCGGCCGACGGCTTCAAGGCGTCGGGGACCGAGTGCCGTGCGGCCGCCGGCGCATGCGACGCGGCGGAGTCCTGTACCGGCTCCGATGCCGCCTGCCCGGCGGACGTGAAGAAGACGTCGCCGAGAGCTGCGACGGGACGCACGACACCTGCCCGGCAGACGGATTCAAGGCCGCCGGCATCGAGTGTCGTGCCGCGGCGGGGGTCTGCGACGTGGCCGAGTCGTGCAGCGGCTCCGACGCCGCCTGCCCCGCGGACGTGAAGAAGACGGGTGTCTGCCGGCCGGCGGCGGGCCCCTGCGACGTCGCCGAGAGCTGCGACGGCTCGCACGACGACTGTCCGGCCGACGCCTTCCAGCCCGCGACGGTCACGTGCCGCGATGCGGCCGGTGTCTGCGACGTCCCCGAGCTCTGCACCGGGTCGGGCGCCGCGTGCCCTGCCGATGCCAAGAGGACCGACGTGTGCCGGCCCGCGGCGTGGCAGTGCGACGCCGCGGAGCGCTGCGATGGCACGTCGAACGATTGTCCCTCCGATCGGACGAGTCCGGACGGCACGCCGTGCAACGACGGCAACGCCTGCACGCGCACCGATACCTGTCAGGCAGGTGTCTGTGCCGGCGGGAACGCCGTGCGGTGCAGCGCGCAGGATCAGTGTCACGACGCGGGGATGTGTGACCCCACGACGGGTGCGTGTTCCAATCCGGCCAAGGCCGACGGAACGACCTGCAACGACGGCGCGGCGTGCACGCGGGACGAGGTCTGCCAGGCAGGCGTCTGCACCGGCACCCCGGTGACCTGCACGCCGCCGGACGACTGTCACGTCTCGACGTGCAACACGCGGACCGGGGCCTGCACGATGACGCTCGCGCCCGACGGTACCCCGTGCGGCAACGGCGGGGGCTGCTCGAAGGGGCGATGCGACTACCCGCCCGACTGCAGCCACGCCTGGATCAATCCGGCCGAGCTCTGGCCGCCGAACCACAAGTACGTCACCGTGGCGGTCCGCGGCGTGACCGATCCCGAAGGAGACCCCGTGAAGGTGGTGGTCACCAGCGTTCACCAGGACGAGCCGCGGAACGGCCTCGGCGACGGCGACACCTGTCCCGACGCCTCGGGCGTCGGCAAGGGGAGCTCGGTCCAGGTGCGCGCGGAGCGCTCGGGGAACCTGGACGGCCGGGTCTACTACGTGAGCTTCACCGGCGACGATGGGCGGGGTGGGCACTGCCAGGGCACGGCGAAGGTCTGTGTCCCGCACGACCAGAGCCCCGGACACGCCTGCGTCGACCAGGGCCCGATCGTGGACTCGACGGGCAGCTGTCGCTGAGCCGGTCGGGTCGGCGCCGCGCTTCGCCGCGCGAGCGCTCGACGGGCGGGGCGCGCTACTATCGGCGACGTGGCGGCCCACCTGTCACCCGAGGACCTCGATCGGCTGCGCGCGGCGCGCGCCGGGGCAGATCCCGCCGAGAGCCTCTTCGACCCGACGAGCGTCACCTGGCGCGTCAACCGGGAGGCCGCCATACTCCTCGGCGGCGGGCGGGCGCTGCTCCTGCAGATCGCGCACCCGCTGGTCGCGGCGGGCGTGGCGTCGCACAGCCGGTTCCGCCAGCAACCGCTCGAGCGCCTGTGGCGCACCCTCGATCTCATGCTGACGCTCGTCTTCGCCGATGGAGCGCGGGCGATCGAGGCCGTGCGCACGATCGAGCGTGTGCACGCCCGCGTGCGCGGCGTCCTCGAGGCGGACGCCGGGCCGTTCGCGCGCGGCACGCCCTACGACGCGAGCGATCCGGGTCTGCTCTTCTGGGTCTACGCGACGCTCGTCGACACGGCGCCGCTGGTCTACGAGCGCTTCGTGCGCCCGCTCACCGCCGCGGAGCGCGCCGCCTACTACGAGGAATCGAAGGCCGGCGCCCGCCTGTTCGCCATCCCCGAACCGCTCATCCCGCCGACGCGCGAGCGCTTCGACGCCTACGTCGACGAGATGGTCCGGGGCGACGTCCTGGCGGTCGGCGCGGCCGCGCGCGACGTCGCCGCGTCGATCCTCCGGCCGCCGGTCCCGCTGGTCCTCGCTCCGGTATTTCGCGCCGGCGGCTTCCTCGCCGTCGGCCTGCTGCCACCCGCGCTGCGCGAGCGCTACCGCCTGCCGTGGAGCGCACGGCAGGAACGGATCCTCGACGTGCTCGCCGCCGCGACCCGCGCCGCGCTGCCCCTCGTGCCGCCCTGCGTGCGCCTCATGCCGCACGCGCGGCGGGCGGCCCGCCGGCGTCGGGCGCGCGTCAGCGGTTCGGGATGATTCCGAGCTGGGCGAGGATCGTCGCGGAGTCGAAGTAGACCCGCTCGCAGACGATCCGGTCTCCCGCGAAGAGGAAGAGCGCGACCATGCGGCACGTGAAGGCGCGGCCCGTCGGCGCGATGCCCCGGAGCGGGCCGCGGTGCGTGCCCAGGAGATCGAACTCGACGACGACCGCGTCGTCGGCGTGGTGCATGGCGCGGATCTCGTTCCGCTGATCGGGGAACGCCCTCTTCCCCGTCGTACACCTCGCCGGTGGCGATCAGCTCGTAGCGCGGGTGGGCGAACGTCCGGAGCGTGACGTCGAACTCGTGGCGGTTCTCGGACTCCATGTGCTCGCGTACCACCGCCTCGCGTCGGGCACGGAGGGTCTCCGGCATCGCGCCCTCGTGTAGCACCCGCGGCGAGGCAGGGCGAGATCGTATTTTCCTTGACGGCGGCTTGAAGGACCGGGCCCCCGCGGCCGTCCAAAGGAACGGTGAGGACGGCGATCGCGACGGCGGCCCTGGCCCTCGCCGCGGGGCTGGCAGCAGCCGGGCCG
>VBLD01000222.1:7406-12556 GCA_005879205.1 Deltaproteobacteria bacterium | reverse complement strand
GCCGGGAGAGGTGGTGATCGTGGCGGCCGCCGACCCGCTGAACCTGGTGGGGATCCTGCTGCCCGGTCCGCGCCTCCCGGCAACCGCGCGAGAAGTCGTGGCGTTCCGCGACGGGGTGCCCGTCGAGAGCGGCGACCTCGGCGCGGTGCTGAGCCGCCTCGGACGCCCGAGCCGCGCCACCGGGGCGCGCCGCTAGGACCGGCGATCAGCCCGCGACGGCTCCGACCAGGACGATCGGTCCGGTCGGCGCCTGCGATCCCGCCGCGGGCTCGATCGACACGGCGAAGGCCGTTACCTCCGCGGGCCGCTCGACGCGCGCCGCGCGTCTGGCGAGCGAGCCCTCGGGGCCGACGGCGAACAGACCGGCCGGCTCGGGCGGCCGATCGCCGCGCAGCGCCCAGAGCTCGTAGATCTTTCCCTCCGGAGCAGACGCCAGTCCCGAGACGACGACGACGGACTCGCCCGACGCGGCGTCGACGAGGACGCGTCCGCTGCCTGCCACCCCTTCCTTCGGCGCCAGCGACGCGCTCAGCGTGCGCGGGGCGCCGATCACCCGCAGCACCTCCGTCTGCGCGGCCAGCGACTCGCGCAGCGTGGCGAGCGTGCGGCCCTGCTCGTCGAGACGCGCGGCGAGCTGCTCGCCTCGCTCCGCGAGCTGCACCACCTCCGCGCCGCGCGTGACCGCGAGGCGCGCCTCGCGCGCCAGGAGTCCGCCGAGGACGAGCGCGACGGCCGCCGCGATCGAGCCGACGAGCCGCCAGCGCGCCACTGCCGCGGTGGCCCGAAGGGCGGCGTCGCGCCGCGCCTCGGCGAGCACCCGGGCCCGGAGGCGGTCGGGAGGCGGCGTGGCATGGGCCTCGGCGAGCGCCTCGAGGGCGGCGTCGTCGAGCCGCGGGTCGTCGACGCCGATCGGCCGCTCCTCAGCCATCGGCGTCCCTCCCGCCGAGCGCGGCGCGCAGGCGCTGGACGCCGTCGCGGATGCGCGTCTTCACGGTGCCGAGCGGCGTGCCGTCGCGCGCGGCGATCTCGCCGTGCGACAGCCCCTCGAAGTAGGCCGTCTCGATCGCCCGTCGCTGTTCATGCGGCAATCCCTCGAGCGCGGCTCGCACGCGCGCCGCCCGCTCGCCTCGTTCTACGGCCTCATCGGGGCGTTCGGATGGAGTCACGGCGCCGGGCTCCGCGGCGCGACGCACCTCCGCCTCGCCGCGCGCGGCCCGCGCCCGCCGGCCGTCGATCGCCACGTTGCGGACCAGGCGGAGGAACCAGGGCCGGAGCTCGCCGCGCGACGGATCGTAGCGCTGCGCGCGTCGCCAGACGCGCAGGAAAGCCTCCTGCACGGTGTCCTCGGCGAGGTCTCGGTCGCCGGCGATGCGGAGCGCGAGCCCGTAGGCGAGCGGCGCGAGCCGGTCGTACAGGGCGGCGAGCGCCGTGTCGTCGCCGCCCGCGACGCGCGCCAGCAACGCGGACTCGATCTCCGCCGTCCCCGCCAACGTCCCGTGTCAGACCAGGCCGCCGAGCTCCCAGGCGAGGCGAAGCCCGACCGCGAGGCTGCCGAGCGCCGCGCCCAGCCGGAGCACGAGCTCCACCCTGGCGAAGCGCCCGCCGACGAGAGCCAGCGGGACGCCGAAGAGCGTGCTCATCGCCACCATGCCGGCGATCGACCCGGCGCCGAAGATCATCACGTAGAGAAGCGCGAGCGCCGGCGACGGGATGGTCGCGAGCACGGCCAGCATGAGCGCTCCGCTGCCGGCGAGGCCGTGGACGAGGCCGACGAAGAAGGGTCTCCGGCCGGTGCGCAGGTGATGATGACCGCCGTCCTTCTCGTCGGCACCATGGAGGTGGACGTGCAGGTGTGCCCGGCTGCCGTGGGCGTGGACGTGGTGGTGGAGCGTGCCGCCCGCCCAGAGCGTGCGCAGGAGGTTCAGGCCGAGGCCCACCAGCATCACCGCAACCCCGAGCTCGAGTCCCCAGGCGAGGCGCGGCGGGATTTCCGCGTGCAGCCCGATCACGACCACCGCGGCGGCGAGCAGCGCGGCCGTATGGCCGATGCCCCAGAGCGCGCCGACGAGAGACGAACGCCAGAGGCTCCGCCGCTGGCTGACGATCGTCGACACCGCGGCCAGATGGTCGACGTCGAGCGCGTGGCGCAGGCCGAGGACGAAGCCGAAGCCGAGGACGGCGAGCGGCGTGGCGGGCATCGGGCTCATGCTCCGAGCCGGGCGAGCGCCTCGAGGACGATGGCGAGCCCGGCGGCCGAGATGACGAGCGCGCTCGCCACCGGCGCGAAGCGCGCCAGGCGCCCGTCGAGGGGCAGGCGCTCGAAGAGATGGCGCGCGTACACCAGCGCGAGGCCGATGGCGGTCAGCGCCGCAGCGAGACCGGCGCTGAAGGCGACGATCAGCAGGAGGCCGAAGCCGATGCGCCCGAGGGCGATCGCGCCGAGCATCACGACGAGCGCCGAAGGGCACGGCAAGAGCCCGCCCGACACGCCGAGTGCGAGAAGGCTGCGCCAGCCGACCGGCGTGCCGTCCGCGGGGAGATGGACGTGCCCGTGGTCGTGGTGATGGTCATGCGGATGAGGGTGCGGGTGGTCGTGGTGGGTGTGCCCGGCGAACGCGGCTTCCAGCCGCGAGGCGGCGAGCGACGCCCCGACGGCGAGCACGACGAGCCCCGAGGCGATGCTGATCCACGGATAGAGCCGCTCGGGCATGACGGAGGCCCGGGCGGTCAGCACCAGGAGCCCCAGCAGATAGACGCCGATCGTGTGCGTCGCGGTGACCACCAGGCCGAGGAACACCGCGTGCCGTGCGGTGCCGCGCGCGCCGACCAGGTAGGCACCCACCACCGTCTTCCCGTGGCCCGGACTGAGGGCGTGGAGCGCGCCGAGCCCCGCGGCCAGGAGAAGCGCGGTGAGCACGAACCCGGGTCCGAGCGGTGCCTGGCTCGCAACCAGCTCGGTCAGCCGATCGCTGAAGCGGGCCGCACCCACCAGCGTGCCGTCGACCACACGCTCGCCCTCCTTCGGCAGCGCGCCTCCGGGCGCCATCCGAAAGCGCGCCTCGGTCACCTGCGGCGGGCTCTCGAGCAGGTCCTGGGGATAGGCGCGCAGGGCCCGGCTGCGGTCGACCCGCGGCACGGTCGACGCCGACACGACGACGCCGGCCGCGCCGTCGGCCACCACCTCCTGCCAGCCCGGCCGCCCGGCGAAGTTCGCGTCGTGGAAGGTCACGGTCCCGTGGCTCGCTCCGAGCGTTGCCGCGAACCATGCCTCGATGCGAAGGGTGGGAAGGCCTCCGGCGCCCGGCAGCCGTTCGAGACTCGTCGCCCCCGACGTCAGGCCGAGCGTTGCGCCGTCGACGCCGAGCACCAGGTGCTCGGCGAGCGTCGCCGCCGTGCGGGCGAGGTAGGTGCGCTGCTCGGCGTCGTCGATGGTCTGGTCGCCGTTGCTGTCGATCCGCTGGAGCTCCTGGAAGGCGGGGATCTCGGCCATGTCGACCACGTAGCGGACGGTGAGCGTGCGGGGCTCGGCGCGCAATGCCGCGTAGCGGTTGATCGTGAAGTTGCCGAGCGGGTGCGCCTGCACGGCGGCGGCGACGAGAACGCCACCGAGCGCCAGCAGGGGCCTCGTCATTGCGTCTCTCCCAGCGCCATCCGATCGTGGTCGTCGAGCGAGGCGAGCGTCGCCCGCGCGAGCGCTGCCTGGCGGAGGTCGAAGTACGGGTTCAGCGCGAGCGTGCGGCGCAGATGCCGCACCGCACGCCGCGGACGCCCCGCGCCGGCGACGATCACCCCCGCATGATACTCGAGGAGGGCGTCCTCGGTGCCGAGGCGGAGGGCGCGGTGCGTGGCCCGTACCGCTTCGGTCGTGCGGCCGTTCTTGTGGAGGGCCCAGGCGAGCGCGTCGTCGGTGTAGATGCCGCCCCGAGTGGCCGCCTCCTGCTCGGACAGGCGCAGCGCGGTGGGGAGGCGGCGGTCGTGGTCGCAGTAGAAGAGGGCGAGCTGTCGGCCGTAGGACGAGCGCGTCGCGTCGGCGACGTCGCCCATGTAGTCGACGAGCGCGTACTGGCGCTCGGCCTCGTCGGCATGGCCGGCGGCGGCGTAGACGTCGCCGAGCGCGCCGACGAGGTCGGGGGCCGGGATCTGCTCGACGGCCCGCCGGTAGAGAGCCGTTGCCTCGTCGAGCCGTCCCGCGGCCGCCCGCACGCGCCCGAGGGCTCCGAGGGCTAGGTAATAGTCCGGGAACGCGGCGAGCGCGCGGCTGTACGCCGCGGCGGCGGCGGCGAGGTCGCCGAGCGCGAAATGCTCGTGTCCGAGGTGGACGAGCGTCCACGCGAGAGTCTCCGGATCCTGGGGGCTCGCGGCGGCGACGGCGAGCCCGAGGATCTCGACGGCGCCCGCACGGTCCCCGAAGAGGGAGCGCAGGAAGGCCGCGCGGGTGTATGCCGGCAGCCCGGGTCGCAGGTCGACCATGCGCTGCGCGGCGTCGAGGGCCCGGTCGTAGTCGCCGAGCTCGATCGCGGCGTCGGCGAGCGTGCCGTAGTTCCACCAGTCGCCGGGCTCGAGCTCGTGCGCGCACTCGGCCGCGGCGAGGGCGCCGCGGAAGTCGTGCTGGCCGAGCAGCACCCACGGGCGGACGCGCAGCGCCGGGTAGTCGTTCGGATCGACGGCGAGCGCGCGATCGAGCGCGGCGGCGGCCCGCGCGTAGTAGCCGGGGTCGCCCGACTCGCGCGACTTCTTCATGAACGCCGTCGCCAGCTCGACGTAGGCGTCGGGCCGGTCCTGCTGCTGGCCGAGCCGTTGCTCGGCCGCAGCGACGGCCTGGTCGGCCGGCGTCGAGGCGGCGGCGGGGACCGCCGCCAGGACGCCGACCAGTACGAGGAGCACGGCCGTGCGGAGGGTCACGTCATTCCCCCGGGTCCTTGTGAACGCGGTCGCGGCCGTCGAAGGGCGTCGGCAGGAACGGGAAGTCGGCCGTGATGCCCTTGTCGTTCACGTGAACGCCGTCGCCGACGCGGTTGTCGATGTAGTTCTTGCCCCCGGCGACGCGTACGACCAGATCCGTCACGTCGTCGTTCGGCCGCCGGCCGTTCGGGAAGCCGGCTGGATCCGGGGTGGCCGTGCCCGCCGAGTCGTGGGCCAGCGGGCCGAGC
>VBLD01000222.1:0-7361 GCA_005879205.1 Deltaproteobacteria bacterium | reverse complement strand
TGGCGTCGGGGCCACCGTCATGTCGAGGCGGAGCAGCTCGGCGAAGGGCGCCTTGGTGGGGTCCTGGTCGGCATACTGCGTGAGTAGGTGCACGACGTCGTTGCGCGGCTTGGCCGGGACGTCGACCCCGGAGACGAGCTTCAAGGCGTCGGCCACGGCGAGGTTGCGGTAGGAGTCGAGGAACTGCGCCTCGTCCGAGGGGTCCGTCGCATTCCACAGGTCCTTCTTGCCGACCGGAATGATGAGCTCGTTCACGAGCGGGTTCCCCATGCGCGACACCTGGCGGAAGAACTTGGCTCCCTGGAGGAGTTCGTCTGGCGGCTTCTTCGGGTTCAGGGCGGGCGCGCCGCGCCGGATGGTGACCTGCTGGCGCGAGGTGCTGGCGTAGATGCCGATCGTGCCGTTGGCCCCCGCGGGCGACGCGCCGTCGCTGGTCAGCCGCTTCGCCGGGACCTCGATGGCGATCGTGTTGACGTTGAAGCCGCTGAAGGCGTTCGTGCCGAAAGGATTGATCGTGTCGTCGTCGTCCTCCACCACGGTCTCGACCGGCAGCGGCGTGCGGCGCAGGTTCACCGTGTCGAACACCGCGCCCAGGTCGATCGCGAAGGTCTCGGCCCGCTGCCCGGCGAAGACCCGGATGCCGGTGTCGGTGTCGGTGAAGATCCCCTTGGCGGCGAGGGCTGCGTAGTCCGGCATCGTCTTCGGTCCGATGTTCGAGGGCACGGTGGGCTTCGACTGGCCGCCGAAGAGGACGGTCTTCTGCTTGCACTTCGGCCCCTTGCTCCTCTCCTTGCAGTTCTTGAGCTCGGTCACGGTGTAGCGCTGCTTGATCGCCATCCCGGCCGCGTTGGCGCCCTCGAGGTCAGTGACGGGTGGGAGCGCGAGGGTGGCGACGAACTGATCGGGGCTGTCGACGGTCGTCTGGAAGCGCACCTGGTAGATGATGTCCTCGGCGTCGCCGTCCTTGTTGTTGTCGACGTGGATCTCGTAGAGCACGTTGTCGTCGAAGGCGAAGTAGTTGGGCCCCGAGCTCGGCTCCTGGGCGGGGATCACGTTCAGGATGAGCGTGACCTTTCGATCGCCGGCGGCCCGGGCGAGGTTGTCCGCGTCGTAGCTGACGAACGCGTAGACGTCGGTGATGTCCGCGGCGGGGTCGAGCGTCATGAGGGGCGCTTCACGATGGCTCGCGGCTCGGGCCGGCGCCGCCCCGAGAGCGAGGGCCAGGCCGGCCAGGGCGAGCGTTCTACAGCGGCGACTCGTATGCATGCGTTCTCCGTCCTTTCTGTGCGTTGGCGCGCGCGGGGATGGCACTTCCGTCATTGCCATACGGGCCGTGGGCCGTCCGTGGATTGGCGCCTGCGACCGTTTGGCACACGGCTTCCCGCCGTGCTACCCCGCGTCGGGGGGAACCCTCCTGCTCATCGTCGACTCGGCGGCGTAGGACCAATCCGCACGTGGCGGGTGCAGCGTAGATGTCGGTGATGAACGACCAGGATATCGACGCCTACATCTCCCGGTCGCGCGCGCTCGATCTCACCGGCATCGCGTGGGACGACGTGCCGCGCTACCCGCTCTCGCCGGAGGCGGTGCGGACGCTCCGCTACATGCAGGACATCGAGACCCACACCATCATCTGTCTTCCCGGCCTGGCCGGCATCGACCTCCTCGAGGCGTGGATGGCGCGCGCGCGGGTGTGGGCGTCAGCCGACGAGCCCCGCGCCACCGTGGTACAGCCTGAGCGTTTCCAGGCGCTGGTGCTGCTTCCGCGAGCGTAGCCGGACGACCTTGCCCTGGGGCGGAACACCGCCGGCGCGCCGGAAGGATCCGCAGTCGACGAGCGATGTGCCCGACCCCGCCTCCGAGCCGAGGAAGGCCGCGAGGTTGACGGGCTCGCCGATCACGCCGAACTGCTTCTTGCCCGACGGGCCGATGAAGCCGATCGTCGCCAGCCCGAAGCTCAGGCCCGCTCCGAGACCGATGTCGACGACGCGGCGACCGCTCTCCCTCCACTCCGAGCGCCATCCCGCGTAGAGGACGTCGAACCCGGCGTGGAGCGCAGGGCTCGTTTCATTCACGAGCCGATCGAGCAGGGCGGCGCCGTCGACGCCGGCGAGCTCGGGGAGGAACAGCGCCAGGAGACCGTCGCCGGTATACTGGAAGACGACGCCTCGGTGCTGCTCCACGACCTCCGTCAGCTCGGTCAGGTACGCCTCGATCAGCTGGGCGAGGTACTGGGTGTCCGCGAGCGCCCCGGTCAGCCGGGAGAAGCCACGCATGTCCACCGCCAGGACGGCGACCGCGTGCGGGTGCGGCACGAGGAGGCCCGGATGGACCCGCGGGCGCAGGCGCTGCTCGATGGCCAGGCTGCCCGCATGGTCCGCTGCCGCGGCGAGGGCGCCCGAGAGGAAACGCACCACCGCGGAAGCCGTCGGGCCGAACCATCGCGCGGCTTGGCGCGCGAGCGCACGCACCGCTGCATGCGGCAGGCGGGACACGTGCACGACGGCGGGCTGCGCCCGCGTCTCGACCAGCCAGCGGGCGACCGACGGCGAGACCTCCGGCTGGCGCGTACCGCAGGCGACCACGAGATCGAGATGCCGCGGCTGATAGCGAACGGCATCGACGGCGCCGCGCGCCGCCACCCACGTCACCCGGTCGAGCCATGCTCGGACTCTCGCCGAGAGCCCCCCCCACCAGACCCATCCAACCCTCATAGTTCTCGGCCCCCGACCCTGGTTATCAGACGCGGCGCGTTAGTCCAAGGGGGTTGTTTGCAACCTCGTGAAACTGCGAGGAAATATTTGCTACGCGAGGCCTGCAGAGCCCTTGCGGTCGAAACCGCAAGTGACCTAGCCTCGTGCCCGTGGCTCGCCCTCGCGTCGGCGCCGGTGGTGGCCTGGCCGCCCTCACCTATGTGCTCCGCAAGGGGCGAGAGGCGGGCGGCCTCCGCCGTCTGTACCGCAGGCTGCGCTCGCCGAACGCCTGCAAGACGTGCGGTCTCGGCATGGGCGGACAGCTCGGCGGTATGACGAACGAGGCGCGCCACTTTCCCGAGGTCTGCAAGAAGTCCGTGCAGGCCCAGGCCGGCGACATGGCCGGCACGATCGGCGAGGAGCTATTCCGCGCCCAGCCGCTGGCGAGCCTCGAGCGGCTCGGTGCGCGCGAGCTCGAGGCCGCCGGCCGCCTTGCCTTTCCGATTCTCGCCGGCCCCGGTGACACGCATTTCCGGCGCGTGTCGTGGAGCGAGGCGCTCGACCGTGCGGCTGCCGAGCTCCGCGCGACGCGCCCCGAGGAGGCCTTCTTCTACTCCTCGGGAAGGTCGAGCAACGAGGCGGCGTTCCTGATGCAGGTGATGGCACGCGCCTGGGGGACGTCCAACGTCCACAACTGCTCCTTCTACTGCCACAGCGCCTCGAGCGTGGCGCTCGCCGAGGTCTACGGCTCCGGCACGGCGTCCGTCGGGCTCGACGACCTGGCGGCGGCCGACCTCGCCCTCGTCGCCGGAGCGAACCCCGCCAGCAACCACCCCCGCCTCGTGACGCAGCTCGTGGCGCTCCGGCGGCGCCGCGGCAGCGTGATCGTCGTCAATCCGCTCCGCGAGCTCGGGCTGGTGCGCTTCCGGGTGCCGTCGGACTGGCGGAGCATGCTCTTCGGCTCGACCGTCTCGGACCTGTATCTCCAGCCGCACGTCGGTGCCGACGTGGCCCTGTTCAAGGCTGTCGACCGGGCCTTCATCGCGGCCCACACGAACGCGTGGGAGGCCGTCGAGGCGGACATCGCGGCGACCCCCTGGTCGGCGCTCGTCGACGCCTCGGGCGTGGCCCGTGCGGAGCTCGAGCACGCCACCGGCATGCTCCTCCGGGCGCGGCGGGGCATCTTCCTCTGGGCGATGGGACTCACGCACCACGCGCACGGCGTCGACAACGTGCTGGCGCTGGCGAACCTGGCGCTCGCGCTCGGCTGGCTCGGACGGCCGGGATGCGGGCTCCTCCCCATCCGCGGCCACTCGAACGTGCAGGGCGTAGGCTCGGTCGGCGTCGCACCCCAGCTGAAGGCGGCCTTCGCGACGCGGATGGAGGAGCTCTACGGCATCCCGACGGCGCGTACCGCGGGCCTCGACACCTACGCGTCGATGGTCGCCGCGGCCGAGGGCCGCATGCGTGCGGGCGTGCTCCTCGGCGGCAATCTCTTCGCCAGCAACCCCGATCGTGCCTGGACCGCCGCGGCGCTCCGCCGTCTGGCGCTCACCGTCTCCATCACCACCAAGCTTAACGAGGGCCACGTCCACGGTCGCGGCCGGACGGCGATCGTGCTCCCCGTGCTCGCGCGTGACGAGGAGTCGCAGTGCACGACGCAGGAATCCATGTTCAACTACGTCCGGCTCTCCGAGGGAGGCGAGCCGGCGGTCGAAGGCGATCTCCGCTCCGAGGTCGAGGTCATCGCCGCGCTCGCCGAGCTCGTCCTGCCGCCCGGACGGTTCGACTGGTCCGCCTTCCGTTCGCACGAGCGCCTGCGGCAGGAGATGGCGAAGGTGGTGCCCGGCTATGCGGCGATCGGCGACATCGACCAGACGCGCCGGGAGTTCCACGTCGCCGGCCGCGTGCTGCACGCACCCCCGTTCCCGACCGCGGACGGCAAGGCGCACTTCCACGTGACCCCGCTCCCCGCCTTCGCGCCGCCCGCGGGTGAGTTCCGCCTGATGACGTTGCGCTCCGAGGGGCAGTTCAACACCGTCGTCTACGAGGAGGAGGACCTCTATCGCGGGAACCGCCGTCGGGACGTCGTCATGATGGCCGCCGAGGACGCGGCGCGCCTCGGGCTCGGCGAGGGGGACCCGGTCGTGGTCGAGACCGAGACCGGTCGGCTGCGCGTGACGGCGGCGATCGCCGGGCTGAAGCCGGGGAACCTCGCCATGTACTACCCCGAGGCCAACGTGCTCGTACCGCGGCGGCTCGACCCGCGCTCGAAGACGCCGGCGTTCAAGTCCGTGCTGGCGCGCCTGCGACCGGCGGACGGCGTCGAGGCCGCCCGGGATGGCTGACGGCGCCAAGCCCGCGCGCCGCGAGCGGCGCCGGGCCGAGCTGGCGGAGCGGAAGAGCGAGCCGCGCGTGCGGAGCGACGGGACCGTCCGCACCCTGGGGGTCGCCTTCCTGGTCTCCGGCGCCGCGGGCCTGATGCACGAGGTGGTCTGGTCGCGACTCCTGAGCCACGTCTTCGGCGCCACCGCGCTCGCGGTCGCCACCGTGCTCGCCGCGTTCATGGCGGGGCTCGCGATCGGCAGCTGGGTGGTCGGGTCGCGAGCGCCGGCGCTCGGCGACCGCCGGAAGTTGTACGCCCGGCTCGAGATCGGCATCGGCGTGGCCGCGTTGCTCGTGCCGATCGCCCTGGCGCTCGTGGAGCCGCTCTACGGCTGGCTCTGGCGGCGCTTCCATCTCTCCTTCGCGGCGTTCAGCCTGGTGCGCTTCGCGGTGGCCGGTGCGATCCTCGTCGGCCCGACCATCATGATGGGGGCGACCTTTCCCGTGCTGGCGGACCACCTCGCCGCGCTGCGGGGCCGCCGCATCGCGCCGGAGTGGCTCTACACGTTGAACCTGCTCGGCGCGGTCGTCGGCGTGGCGGCCGCGGGGTTCGTCCTGATGCCGGTCGTCGGCGTGTGGGGGACGATCCTGCTCGCGGCCGGCCTGAACATCGGCGTCGGCGCCGCGGTGCTCCGGCTGCCCGTGCTGCCCGAGGCGACGATCGAGAAGGCGGGCACCGAGGCGGCCCGGCCGGGGTGGCTCCTCGTCCTCGCGGCGTTCGTCTCGGGGGCCACCTCGCTCGCGACGCAGGTCGCGTGGACGCGCGTCCTCGTCCTCGTGGTCGGGTCGACGGTCTACGCGTTCAGCATCGTGCTCCTCGTGTACCTGACCGCGCTCGGCGCCGGCAGCGCCTGGGCGTCGCGCTTCGGAAGACGATGGACCGGCGTGCGCGCCCACCTGGCGATCGTCCATGCCCTCATGGCGCTCGCGCTCCTGGTCGCGGTCTCGATGGTCAATCGCCTGCCGTACTGGTACCTGCACGTCTACCAGACCTGGAAGCCGGAGACGTTCGCCGCCATTCTCGGCCTGTCGATCGCGATCGTCCTGGCGGCGCTCCTGTGGCCCGTACTGCTGGCGGGAACCGTGCTGCCGCTCGTCCTGGTCGGCGCGCTCGACGGCCGGACCGAGAGCGCCGGGCCCGTGGTCGGGCGTCTCTACGCGGTGAACACCGCGGGCGCGATCCTGGGGGCGGTGCTCACCGGCTTCTGCCTGATCCCGCTCGTCGGCTCGGAGTCGACGCTCCTCGGCGTCGCCGCGGTCGCGGCCGCGATGGGCTGTGTCTTCTCCCTCGCAGGGCGGCAGCCGTCCTGGCTGCGCGTGCTGGCGTTCAGCGCCGCTGCGGGCGTCGCCCTCGGGGTGTCGGCGCGGCCCGACTGGGACTTCCTCGAGCTGCACGTCGGTGTCTTCGAGCCGAGCCGGATCAACGTGCAGAACCCGACGATGCTGAAGAACCCCGGTGAGCGAGCGGTCTATGCCCGCGAGGGCCCGACGGCGAGCGTGCTGGTGGTGCAGGAGGCCAGCGGCGAGCGAAACCTGATCATCAATTCACGCGGCAACGCCAGCGACTCGCCGACCGACATGACGACGCAGGTGCTGCTGGCGCAGGTGCCGCTGCTCGTCGCCCCCCGCACGGACGACGTCTTCGTGGTCGGCTGGGGGAGCGGCGTGACCGTCGGCTCGGCGCTGGCGTCGCCGGTCCAGCACGTGACCGCCGCCGAGATCGAGCCCGCGGTGGTGGAGGCGTCGCGGCTCTTCCTCCACGTCAACCACGATCCGCTGCGCGACCCTCGCCTGCGACTCTACGAGGACGACGCCCGCCACATCCTGCTCGCCTCGCGGGACTCCTACGACGTGATCATCTCCGAGCCGCCGCATCCCTGGGCGATGGGGGTCGCCAACATCTTCACGCAGGACTTCTACCGGCTGGTCGACCGCCGGCTGCGCGACGACGGGGTGTTCGCGCAGTGGCTGCAGAAGTACCAGATCTCGTTCGAGACTTTCCGCTCGATCCTGGCAGCGCTGCAGTCGGTGTTCCCCGAGGTCATGGCGTTCGATCTGGGCGGCTCGCTGGACACCGTCCTGATCGCCTCCCGCAAACCGCTCCGGCTCGACGTGGCGGAGCTCGAACGCCGCTGGAACGGTGCCGAGCTCGCTCGCGTCGGCGTGCACACGGCCGAGGACATCCTGGCGCGCTTCCTCGTCGCACCCGAGGCCGTGCGCGGCCTGGTCGCCGGGGCCCGCGTCAACACCGACAACAACATGTACGTCGAGTTCAACGGGCCG
>VBLD01000221.1:6715-11808 GCA_005879205.1 Deltaproteobacteria bacterium | reverse complement strand
ACCCCGAGATAAGGCATCCCCGGGCCGCAAGGCCCCTGAAGGCCCCTCGAAGACGACGAGGTTGATAGGCCGGGTGTGGAAGCGCCGTAAGGCGTGGAGCTAACCGGTACTAAATGGCCGTGAGGCTTGACCATAATTTTCTGCCTGGTGTGAGCTACCGCGCGCTCGCTCTCCTGACTACCGCCCGTCCAGCTTGCACGTTTCGTGAATCCGGTTTCGGCGGCGATAGCGGAGGGGAAACACCCGTTCCCATCCCGAACACGGCCGTTAAGCCCTCCAGCGCCGATGGTACTGCACGGTCGCCGTGTGGGAGAGTAGGACGCCGCCGGATCTTGTCCCGAAAGCCCGGCTCCCGTCTGGTGGGGGTCGGGCTTTCGTGTTTTGACGGGATGCACGATGGGCCGCGGCGCTGCCCTCCTCGGCTTGGTTCTCTGCGCCCTTCCCGTGCGGGCGGACGAGGTGACCTTTCCGCTCACCATCGACTACCAGATTCTCGGCCGTGCGGTGCGCGACGCCCTCGAGGCGAATCGGGAGGGGGAAGCCGTGCTGTGGGGCACGCGCGGCGGCTGCCGGTCGCTCGTGCTCCGGGACATGGCGATCGACCCCGCGGAGGGGCGGACTCGCTTCGTAGCCCGCGGCACCGGCCGTCTCGGCTTTGGCTTCCTGGGTTTCTGCTTCGCGCCCCTTTCCTGGGACGGATACGTCGACAGCCTGGCGACCCCGGAGATCGGTCGCGACTGGCAGCTCCGCTTCCGCGATCTCGACTCGCATCTCTACGACGCCGAGCGGCGACCGACGGTGGTCGCGAGCCGACTCTGGGAACTGGTGAAGGCTCGGATCGAGGATCGGCTCGAGGCGTTCCACCTGGACCTCGCGCCGCCGATCGACGAGGCTGCGGCACTCATTCGCGCCTCGACGCCGCCCGAGCACGCGGAGCCCGTCCTCGCGGCGCTCCGTACCTTCCGTCCTCGCGGGGTGACGGCGGACGCGGACGGCGTGAAGGTGCAGGTCGCCGTCGACCTGCCGCCGCCAGCGCCGGTCATTCCGGTCCCGGAGGCGCCGCTCAGCCCCGAGGAACTCCAGCGCTGGCAAGCTGCCGTCGAGAGCTGGGATGCCTTCCTGGTCTTCGTCATCAAGGACCTCGGGCTCGCCGGTCGTGATCCCGCGGTGCGCGCCGAACTCTTCGACCTGCTGCTCACCAGCCGGCACGAAATGCTCGCCGCGCTCGCCCGCGAACCGCGGCCTGGCGTCGACCCCGTCCGGCAGTTGTTCCTGCAGACGTGGGATCGATTGCACGACGTGGTCCGGCGCGCCGCGCTGCGTGGCGGGCTCCAAGGCCGGGCGCTGCGCTACGCCACGTTTCTCGCGGCGGGGGACGCGCTCGCCGCCGTGGACGCCGCGGGCCCGTCCCTGGGGCTCGAGATCTCGGCCGACGGGCTTCGCCGGCTGGCCCGCCTCCTCGATCCCGAGTATGCCGGCGATCCGCTCGGGTACTCCGAAGAGCCCGACTCCGCGCTGCGCGAGCTGTTCGACTTCCACGAACCGAACGCCAGCCCGGCAGGCGAGCGGGAGCCGGGCGCGCCGCCGAGCGCCTGGTGGTGGCCGGGTCCGGGGGCTGCCCACGCCGCCGAGCCACCCCCGGACGCGACGCTTGCCACGCTCGTCCGACGGCTCGATCGCTGGGTTCCGGACGACCACGAGCTCCCGAGCTATCGGGACGCCATGAACCGGCTGCTCGACCACGTGACCGCCGTGGCCCACGATCGCAACGTCCTGGACGCACGCATCGCCGACATGTTCCCGCATCTCGTGAAGGCCGTCGCCTGGCAGGAGAGCTGCTGGCGACAGTTCGTCCGGCGGAACGGGAAGATCACGTACCTGGTCTCGTCGACCGGCGACATCGGCCTGATGCAGGTGAACCGGCGTGTCTGGCGCGGGTTCTTCGACCTGCGCAAGCTCCAGTGGGACATCGCCTACAACGGCGGCGCCGGTGCAGAGATCCTGGCCCAGCTCCTCATGCGCTACGGCTTGAAGGAGGCGGATGCCGGTCCCGACAACGCGGCCCGGGCCACCTACGCCGCGTACAACGGCGGCCCGAGCGCATACCGCCGCTACCGGCTCGCGCACGTGCCGCGCGTGCAGCGAGCCATTGACCAGGCCTTCTGGGAGAAATACCGGGCGGTGGTGGCCGGGCAGGCGCTCGACTTCGTGCTCTGCGTCGAGCGGTGGGGCCGACCGCCGACGACTCAGCTCTCGACCGCGCCGCCCGGCTCGACGCCGAGATGCTGCATCAGCTCGCGCAGCTGCCGCGCCACGTCGGCGATCCCCTCGCCCCATTTCTCCATCGCCTCGCGGCCGCGCGCGAGCTTCGTGTAGTCGCCCGACGTGAAGCCCTGCTCGATGGCGTCGTACCCGCCGAGCAGCTCCTCCCAGGCCGACACGTACCGGGCGTGGATGTGCTGCACGTCCCTCGAACGTGGCGCGTAGGCACGCACGCGCTCGAGGTGAGCGAGGGCGCGGGGCCGATCGTCTCGGATCTGGCGCCGCACCTCGGCTTCGTCGACGAACTGCGTGCCCAGGATACGCTCGATGGTGCGCTCGGTCTCCGCTTCCACCGGCGCCCATGACTTCATGCGGCCGAGATACGCCTGCAGGTCGGCGCGCATCGCCCCGGGAGGGCCGCTGCAGCCGAGCGCGAACAGGACCGGCGCGAGACCGAGCGGCTTCAACCGATGCCCAGGAACCGCCGCGCGCCGCGCAGGAAGACGTCGAGCTGGTCGTGGTGTACCCAGTGACCAGCCCCCTCGATCGTCAGGACCTCGGCGCTGCGAAAGGCGCTCGCCCGCCCATCCGCCTCGGGGTCGGGCGCCCATGACTCGTCGCCGCGAACGAGCAACACAGGACACGTGATGTGGCTCCATATCTCGCCGGCGTCGTCGAGGTTGAAGAGGTAGGGCGAGACCGCGCGGACGAAGTTGTCGAATTTCCACGCATAGGTACCGTCCTCGTAGCGGATGACGCCGTTGCGCGTCAGATGCAACGCCTGCTCGGCGGTGAGACGCGGGTTGGCCTCGCGCATGCGAACGACGGCTTCCTCGAAGCTCGCGTACGCCCGGGGATGGCGGCGCGCCAGCCCCTGCATCTCGCGGATCCACTGAGCCATGCGCGCCGAGGCGGATTTGGGCTTGCCGAGGCCCGGCGGCCCGAGGCCCTCGACGGCCACCAGGCGGGCGACCTGCTCCGGGTAGATGCCCGCGTACTGCAGGGCAACCGACGCGCCGAGCGAATGCGCGATCACCGTGATCGGAAAGAGATCGAGCGCCTTCAGCAGCGCGGCGACGTCGAGCACGTAGTCGATCATCGAGTACGCGCTGCCGACCGCCCACGCCGAGTCACCGTGGCCGCGCAAATCGGGAGCGATCACGTGGAAGTCGCGGCGGAGATCCGCCGCCACCCAGTCCCAGCTCCGGCAATGGTCCCGGCCGCCGTGGACGAGGAGGAGCGGTGGCTTGTCGGCATTGCCCCAGTCGACGTAATGCAGCTTCAGGCGCTGCGAGTAGAAGTAGTGCGACGTCGGGCCGAGCACGCCGGGGAGTTCCGCCATCGGGCGCCGGTCTAGCACGCACCCCCGGGTTTGCAGAAGGCCGCTCGCCCGTGGCAGGTTCCCCGCTCATGCACGGGCCACTCGAGGGCGTGCGGGTCCTGGAGCTCGGCATTTGGGTCGCCGTCCCATCCGCCGCCGCCGTCCTCGCCGACTGGGGCGCCGACGTGGTCAAGATCGAGCCGCCGGACGGCGATCCACTGCGCGGGCTCGCCGCCACCGGCCTCGTCCCTTACCAACCGGACGTCAACCCCGCTTTCCAGCTCGACAACCGCGGCAAGCGCGGAATCGTCTGCGATCTGCGTCATCCCGAGGGGCAGGCCGTCGCCCAGGCGCTCGCCGCGCGTGCCGACGTCTTCGTCACCAACCTGCGACGTCGGAAGCTCGCCGCCCTCGGCGTGGACTACGAGGCGCTCCGTGCCAGGAACCCGCGGCTCGTCTACGCGAGTCTCACCGGCTACGGGACGGCCGGGCCGGAGCAGGATCGGGCGGCGTTCGACTACGCGGCGTTCTGGGCGCGCGCCGGGATCATGGCGTCGCTCGGCGAGCCCGAGGGGCCACCCCCGACGCAGCGGCCCGGCATGGGCGACCACATGACCGGACTCGGGCTCGCGGGGGCCGTCGCCGCGGCGCTCTACGCGCGCGACCGTTCCGGTGCGGGGCAGGAGATCCAGATGTCGCTCTTCCACGCCGGGATGTGGATGCTCGGAAGCGACATCCAGGCAGCCATCACGACGGGCTACTGCCACCGGCCGATGGGACGCGGGGCCGCTCCGAATCCGCTCTTCAACTTCTATCGAACTCTCGACGACCGCTGGCTGCATCTCATCATGTTGCAGCCGGATCGCCACTGGGCGAGCTTCTGCCGCGCCATCGGCCGCGAGGACCTCGCCGACGATCCCCGCTTTGCCTCCGCACCCGTGCGCTTTCAGCATTGCCGCGAGCTGATCGCGGTGCTCGATCCGATCTTCGCCGCCCGCACTCTGGAGGAGTGGGCGGCCGCCCTCGACGCCGAAGGCTGCTACTGGGGCAAGGTGCAGACCGTCGAGGAGGTTTCGGAAGATCCTCAGGCATTGGCCGCCGGCGTCCTTGCCGAGGTCGAACTTCCCGACGGGCGGCCGCTGCGCGTCGTCACCAGCCCGGTCCGATTCGCGGCCACCCCCGCGGCACCGCGCAGCGCCGCGCCGGAGCTCGGGCAGCACACCGAGGAGGTCCTGCTCGAGGCCGGCTACGGGTGGGACGAGATCGCCCGGCTGAAGGACCTCGGGGTGCTCGGATGACGCCGCGGCCCCTCGCCGTCGCCGCGCTCCTCACCGGTTGCACCGCCTCGCTCGGACCGGCGACCCTGCTCGGCACCGACGCCGACGTCGTCGGCCTGAAGCTCCTCCGGCCCGGGTTGCGGGGACGATCGTGCCGTGTCTCCGTGCTGGGCGTATCGTCTCGCGCCGGCGCACCGGCGCTCGCCGAGGCGATCGCGCAGATTCTCGCCGCT
>VBLD01000221.1:6163-6663 GCA_005879205.1 Deltaproteobacteria bacterium | reverse complement strand
GATCTCGCGCGAGTGGTCTCGACGCTCCGGCTCCCGGCGCCGGCCGGCCACGGCCGCGGGACCCACTGAGCACGCGTCCGGTTGCCACGACCGGCGCCGTGTGAAAGAGAAACCGCCGACCACGGAGGAGGAGGACATGATGCCGTTTCGCACCGCGCGAACCGCGTTCTTGGCTCTCGCACTGGCGCTCGGGCCGAGCATGTTCGCGAACGCAAAGGAGAACCCCATGGTGACGCTCTCCACATCTATGGGTGACGTCAAGCTCGAGCTGTACGCCGACAAGGCACCCGTCACCGTCAAGAACTTTCTCGACTATGCGAAGGCCGGCTACTACGACGGGACGATCTTCCACCGCGTCATCCCCGGCTTCATGATCCAGGGTGGTGGGCTCGCCCCCGACATGCAGGACAAGCGGGAAGGGCAGAAGCCGCCGATCAAGAACGAGTCCAGCAACGGCCTCAAGAACGAGACCGGAACGGTGGCGATGGCACGCACCTCGG
>VBLD01000221.1:0-6065 GCA_005879205.1 Deltaproteobacteria bacterium | reverse complement strand
GTCTTCGGCAAGGTCGTCGAAGGTATGGACGTGGTGCGAAAGATCGAGCAGGTGAAGACCGCCACCAAGGGGCCCCACCAGAACGTCCCCGTCGACGCCGTCACGATCAAGTCGGTGAAAGTGGCCGGCGAATAGAACTAAATCGGAGGCGGCTCGAACCCCCGATGCTCGCCACCCGCGGCCGGCGGCGGAGGCTCGGGCAACGGCTCGGGCGTCGCCTCCCGCGCCACGTGTCGGGGAGTGATGACCCAGTCGCCGGCAAACCCGCGATGGAGTATGGCCCGCGTCTGGTCGAGATTGGCGCCGCCGGAGAAGGCGAGCTGGTCGACGGCTGCAAGCACGCTCACCCCCGCGAACGAAAGCTTGCACAGGATGTAGCCGGGCAGGCAGCGCGGCGCATAGAGCGCCGACAGCGGCGTCAGGTTGGCGACGACGGCGCCGACCGTGTACCACACACGTGCCGCGGTCGGACGCTCTTCCCACGGGACACTCGCCGCGGTCGCTCCTCGTGCCATCGAGGCCGCGACGGCCGCGGCCACCACCATCCCGGTTGCGCTCCGCATGTCGTCTCCCTCCTCGGCCCGTGTATCGCGGCCCCGGCGATCGCTGCAAGCATCTAGCCTCCGGCGATCTCCAGCGCGACGCCCGCAAGCGGCGCGAGCTGCTCCGGGACCAGCGGCGGCGACGGTTCGACGCGAACACGGTCCGGGTCGAGCCGCCCCTCGAGGAAGAGGGCGGCCGCAACGGCCGCGCTGCGATCGTCGGCCAGTTGAGGCAGCTGCTCGCCAGGCCAGGGCAACACGCCGATCAACGCGTGCAAGCGCTCCCGCTGCTCCGCCGTGAGCGGCGGCTCAGGGTGAGCGCGAGGTCGGGGTGCAAGGACAGGACCCTCAGCACCTGGACCAACCGGTCGCGACCCTGCCGGTCGAGCGCGCGTCCGCCAGGCGGAAACGGGATCGGATCGAGCGCGAGCTCCTCGATCCGCCCGTCGCGAACGAAGACGCGCCCGAGGGCGTTCAGCGGCGAGAGCACCGCGCCACGGATAGCGCGGACCACGGCCTGCCGCACCACCTGCCCGAAGGAGAACTTCGGTGAGCTCAGGTTGCCCCCGAAGGGAAGGGCGAGCTCGAGCACCGAGCACCACCGCAGCGCGGTCGAGTCGGCCGCGCAACCGGACGCTCGCCGCCACGACCCCGGAGGCGCTCAAGGCCCCCCCGACGTCGAAACGGCGAAGGCGCCGGAGTGACGCGCGGCCACCGCTCGGCTCGAGACGGAGGGTCGTCCTGCGAGCCTGGCCGGAGTCGAGTGCGACGGGCGACCGACGCGACGGGGTGCCGGCCGGGCCGGCAGGGGCAGCTCCCACCCGGGGCCCGAGGCGTGCAGCCGCACGCGAGCGCCCTCCAGGGCGAGCTCCCGGACGCGCAGGCGGCGCCGCACGACGTCCGTCAGGTAGACCCGCACGGTGATCCGGCGCGCACTGAGCGCCGGCCTGCCGGTGTCGGCGGCCACACGCACCGAGCGAACGGTCCACCTCCCGGAGAACGGGTTCCAGGATGCCCAACCCACCCGGACGGGCGTCCCGAGAGCTTGCGAGAGGCGGGACGCAAGCGCGAGCCTCGCCAGGAGACCGGGAGCCAGCGCGACGCTCAGGGCGAGAACGCCCGCCGCCGTCCTGAGGACGATCGCCAGCCGCCTCCGCCGCACGGCTGCGGACTAGCGGGACGGCTGCCGAGTGTAAATCGCACGGCGACTAGGCTAAGGAGTCACCCCATGCGACACGCCGCACTGCTCGATCGCCGACGCACGGTGCTCGTGCTGATCGACGTGCAGGAGGGCTGGTACGCGGCGCGGTGTTGCTCGACGTGCCGCTGCTCGTGACCGAGCAGTATCCGCGAGGGCTCGGCCACACCGCGCCGGAGATCGCCACCCACCTTCCCGCGGGGCTGCGGGTCACCGAGAAGATGACGATGAGCTGCTGCGGGGCCGCTTCCTTCGTCAGTCGGCTGGCCGAGACCGAGCGGACACAGGTACTGGTGGCCGGCATCGAGACCCATGCCTGCGTCAATCAGACCGTGCACGATCTCGTAGCGGCGGGCTATCAGGTGCACGTCGCCCGGGACGCCACCTCGTCGCGCCGTCCCGCCGACGTCGGCTCCGCCTGGGAGAAGATGCGCGCGGCCGGGATGCTTCCGACATCGACCGAGCAGGCGCTGCTTGAGCTCGTGCAGGACGCCGAGGCGGGCGAGTTCAAGACGCTGCAACGGCTCCTGAAGGAGGCACCGCTCCCCCGCGACCCGGACTGACACCGTCTGCCGTCAGGGGCCAAAAAAAAGAGGAAGACCGAAGCCGGCCTTCCTCCTCCATGGGCGGAATCAGTGAGACTCAGTGCTTGTGCTCGATCTTCTTGCCGAACGTCACCTCACCCTTGTCTACGCGGAGCGAGAAACCGCATTCGGGGTTCGTGCACACCCAGGCCTTGAACATGACCGAAGACCCCTCCTGCCCATAGTCGGAGAGGGGGATCAGGATCCCGTTGTTGCACTTCTGGCACTTCGGAAGTTCCATCAGCCACTCCTCCCGCCAGACCCGCCCCGCCCGGGCAGATCCGCTACAATTAGACGAACTTAGACAAACGCTGTCGCGGAATCAAGGGAACGAATGCACCGCGGAGGGGCGAGCCGGGCCTGGAAGTGCCCCCGAGAGGAATCGAACCTCTACCCCAGGCTCCGGAGGCCTGTGTGATATCCATTTCACCACGGGGGCGGGGGGTGTGCCACGGCGGCCCCGCGCGTATCACATGGTCCCGCCCCGGTCCAATGCGAGGGTGTATGGACGACGGGACCTCGGGCCCCTCAGCCCGGCGCGCCGGTGTCCGCGCTGGCAAGCGCACGCAGCAGGTCGTCGTGCAGGTGCCCGTTGGACGCCGCCGTCTCGTCCCCGGCCAGCCGATGGGGACGGGCCGAGAAGTCCGTCACCCGGCCTCCCGCTTCCTCGACGATCAACCGGCCCGCCGCCGTGTCCCAGGGATGCAGCTTCCACTCCCAGAAGGCATCGAGCCGCCCGCAGGCCACGTAGCAGAGGTCGAGCGCGGCCGAGCCGCCACGCCGCACGTCTCGGGCGCGGGTCATGACCGCCTCCCAAAACCCGAGGTAGAACCGTCCGCACTGACGGCGGTCGTGTGGAAATCCCGTCGCGACGAGAGCGCGCTCGAGCACCGCCGTCTCGGAAACTCCGATCGGTGCGCCGTTGAGCCGCGCCCCAGCGCCCCGCACCGCCGTGAAGGTCTCCTCCCGCAGCGGGTCGTACACCAGACCGAGCACGAACTCGTCCTGCCTGGCGAGCGCGATCGAGACGGCAAAGTGCGGATAGCCGTGGGCGAAATTCGTCGTCCCGTCGAGCGGATCGACGTACCACTGGTGTCCGTCGCGTGCGGGCCGTGCGGTCGACTCCTCGGCCACCACACCGTGGTCCGGAAACGCGCCAAGCAGGGTGTCGAGAATCAGACGCTCCGCCTCGCGGTCGACCGGCGTCACGAGGTCGACCTCGGACTTGAAGGAGACCTGCTGCCGCTCGCCGTAACGCGCCCGGATGAGTGCGCCGGCACGGCGCGCAGCAGTCTCCTTCTGCCACAGCCCTCCGGTGCGGGCAATCACGAGCCGTGCGGTTGACATCGAGGGTGGCGAAAACTAGCATCCCCGTTTCTCGGGGGTCCGGGCGTCTCAGCCGTTGCGGTCTTGGGCGGTCGCCAAGCTGGTAAGGCACCGGACTTTGGATCCGGCAGCGAAGGTTCGACTCCTTCCCGCCCAGCTCGCCGGGAAAGCGCATTCAGGTCGGTGAAGGACGAGGTCAAGATATTCGCGGGTAACTCGAACCGCTCGCTGGCGAGCGCCATCAGCCTCTACGTCGGCGTGCCGCTCGGCGGTGCCGAGATCGGGCGCTTCAGCGACGGCGAGGTACAGGTCGAGATCACCGACAACGTGCGCGGCGGCGACGTGTTCGTGATGCAGTCGACGTGCACGCCGGGGAACGACAACCTGATGGAGCTGCTGCTCATGCTGGACGCGTTGAAGCGCGCGTCCGCCAAACGCATCACAGCCGTCATCCCGTACTACGGCTACGCGCGGCAGGACCGCAAGGTCGCTCCGCGCGTGCCGATCAGTGCCAAGCTCGTCGCCGACCTCATCACGACGGCCGGGGCTTCCCGGGTGCTCACCGTCGACCTCCACGCCGGGCAGATCCAGGGCTTCTTCAACGTGCCGGTCGACAACGTCTACGCGACGCCCGTCATCCTCGCCTACCTCCGCGAGCGACTCGGCCGGCATGAGGTCACGGTGATCGCGCCCGACGCCGGCGGGGTGGAGCGCGCGCGCGCCTTCGCCAAGCGGCTCGACGCGAACCTCGCCATCATCGACAAGCGACGGGCCCGCCCGAACGAGGTCGCCGAGGTGCAGATCGTCGGCGAGGTCGATGGCCGGCACGCCGTCATCATCGACGACATGGTCGATACGGCCGGGACGCTGTGCGCCGCGGCCCAGGCGGTCCGGGCCGCCGGCGCCCCCGCCGTGATCGCGTGCGCGACCCATCCCGTCCTTTCCGGTCCGGCCGTCGAGCGCCTCGCGAAGTCCTCCCTCGACGAGCTGATCGTCACCGACACGATTCCCCTCCGGCCCGATGCCGCCCGGCTCTCCATCCTGCACGTGCTCTCGGTGGCGCCCTTGCTCGGCGAGGCGATCCGCCGCACGCACGACGAGGACTCGATCAGCTCACTTTTCATCTAACCCGAGGACGTCAAGCCATGGAAACGGTCGAGGTCCACATCGAGCGTCGAACGGGCAGCCGCAAAGGCAGCGCGCGCCAGCTTCGGCGCCACGGCAAGGTTCCCGGCGTGCTCTACGGGCCGAATCGCACGACGGTCTCGATCGCCGTGGCCGCCGAGGAGTTCACCCGCAAGCTCGCGCACCTCGAAGGGTCGCACCTGATCCGTCTCGTCCACGACGGCAGCGAGCGCGAGACGGAGCTGCACGACCGGATGGTCCTGCTGCGCGAGATGCAGCGCCACCCGGTGACCGCCGAGGTGCTCCACGCCGACTTCTACGAGGTGGACCTCACCGAGCGGCTCACGGTCTCCGTGCCGCTGCGCTTCGTCGGCAAGCCGGTGGGCGTCGTCGACGGCGGCATCCTGCAGCCCATCCAGCGCGAGGTCGAGGTCGAGTGCCTGCCGACGGAGATTCCGGAGTTCGTCGAGATCGACGTCTCGGCGCTCCACATCCACGAGGCGGTGCACGTCGGCGAGCTGCGCCTGCCCGAAGGCGTGACCGCCCTCGGCGATGCCGCGCGGCCGCTGGTCACCGTCCTGCCGCCGACGGTGGAGGAGAAGCCCGTGGAGGCGGCAGAGGCGGCGCCGGTCGAGGGCGCGCCGGCCGAGGCGGGCGCAGCCGCGGCACCGGCCGCCGAGCCGGCCGCCGCGGGCAAGGCCGCCCAGGGCAAGAAGGGTGGCGAAGGGTAACGCGTGTGGGTGGTGGTCGGCCTCGGCAATCCCGGGCGCCGGTACGCGCGCAGCCGGCACAACACCGGCTTTCGCGTGGTCGACCGGCTGGCGGCGCGCTGGGGCGTCGGGGTGGAGCGTGAGGCCCATCGGGCGTTCCTCGGCGAGGCCCGCCGCGACGGCGAGCGCGTGCTGCTCGTGAAGCCACAAACGTATTACAACGCCTCGGGGGAGGCGGTAGGGAGCCTCGCGCGCTTCTACCGTTTCGACGCCGGGCACGTGCTGGCGGTGCACGACGACGCCGACCTGGCGCTCGGCCGCGTCCGCATCAAGATGGGTGGCGGTGGGGCGGGCGGGAACCACGGGGTCGAATCGCTCATCGCGATCCTCGGTGCCGACTTCGTGCGGGTGAAGGTGGGGCTCGGCCGTCCCCCGGCCGGCTGGGATACCGCCGACTACGTCCTCGGGCCGCCATCCCGGGAGGAAGGCGAACCGCTCGCGGCTGCCGAGGAGCGCGCGGCGGACGCCGTGGAGCTGGTACTCGCCGTGGGTCCGGAGCAGGCCATGAATCGCATCAACC
>VBLD01000220.1:966-6532 GCA_005879205.1 Deltaproteobacteria bacterium | reverse complement strand
TTCCAGTTCGGCGGCGCCGTATACCGCGACACCGTGCACGCGGTCCAGGGGTACGGCATCTACGCGAGCCTGTGGATGCACCTTCCCGACGACGAGTCCGGGGAAACGTACGTCTTCCCGCCCTTCGAGGGCGCCAACGGCGGACCCTTCGACGGGCCGCTGCTCACGCTGCAGGGTCAGGCGATCGACGGCTTCGTCGTCCCGCTCGCCGTGCGCCCCGGTACGATCCTCGAAGTCGGCGACACCTTCTCCTTCGCCGCCGAGCTCGCCCCGACGCTGCCCGCCGCCGTGAGCGTCGTCGTGACCGGGCCCGAGGGCCACACGGTCACCGGGCGCGCCAACCCCGTCGGCTACTTCTACGACCCTGCGCAGGACTTCACGGTCAACACGCCGGGCGTGTACCACCGTACCCGACCGGGACGGTCCTCGGCGCGGTGGACGGCGGCTTCGACGTCTACGTGGTCGCAAAGGACACGCCGTCGCTGCCCCCGGGGCTGCCGCCGTGGAGCGTCGTGGCCGGGACAGGGCCCGTGAACATCCCCATCGTCGCTCCGCCCGGCACCGACACGGGAACGGTGCGCTACACGATCGCGATGCCGGGCTACCTCCTCGCGAGCGGCACCACTCCGCTCGCACAGGGCAGCGCGACGATCGCCTACGACCCGGTGGCGCTCAGCGCGACATTCCCGAATCTCGACGTCGGCGGCCGCCTCGCCTACGGCCCGGGGCTCGCGGACACGGTGTGGGTGAGTGTCGCGCTCGACGGCGCCGACGGACGGCTCTACGCCGATCACGTGACGCTTCAGGGGCCGGACGTCTACCGGCCTGCGCGGTAGCGCGGACGTTCTCCCGTCGTCGGCGCGCGACCAGATCGCGACGCCGCGCCATCCCGGTGTCGCTCGGTAGCGGCCGCTGCCCCCGGGCGCAATGGCGGCTCGCCCTTGGCAGGCCCCTTGCACTGCGGCGCACCGGCCCGCCGCGGCCCGGGGGAGGATACCGATGCCGACGATGTCAGACCTGCTGCGCGAGACGGTGGAGAAGGGCGCCTCGGATCTGCATCTGAGCACGGGAGAGCCACCGCTTCTGCGCATCCACGGCGACCTCGCGCGCACGGACCATCCGCCGCTCGGCGCCTCCGAGGTGCTCGCGCTCGCCCACGAGATCATGCACGAGCCGCAGCGCAAGGCGTTCGAGACCGACCACGAGGTCGACTTCGCGTGCGAGCTTCCCGGCCAGGGGCGCTTCCGCGTCAACGTGTTCCTGCACAGCCGCGGTCCCGGAGCCGTGCTCCGGACGATTCCGACGACGATCCCCTCGCTCGAGTCCCTCCAGCTGCCGCCCGTGCTGAAGGAGCTCTGCTCCCGCGAGCGCGGTCTCGTCCTGGTCACCGGCCCGACGGGCTCCGGGAAGTCGACGACGCTCGCCGCGATGGTCGACCTGATCAACGCCACCTGGGATGCCCACATCCTGACCGTCGAGGATCCGATCGAGTTCGTGCACCGCCCCAAGCGCTGTCTGGTGAACCAGCGCGAGGTCGGGCCGCACACGAACTCCTTCTCCAACGCGCTCCGCAGCGCGCTGCGCGAGGACCCGGACGTCATCCTGATCGGCGAGATGCGGGATCTCGAAACGATCTCGCTGGCGCTCACCGCGGCCGAGACCGGCCACCTCGTCTTCGGGACGCTGCACACCTCGAGCGCGCCCAAGACGATCGACCGCATCATCGACGTGTTCCCCGCGGGCCAGCAGGGACAGATCCGGACCATGCTCTCCGAATCGCTCGAGGCGGTGATCGCCCAGACGCTCGTCAAGAAGAAGGGCGGGGGCCGGGTCGCGGCCTGCGAGATCCTGGTGGGGGCGCCGGCGGTGCGGAACCTGATCCGCGAGGCGAAGCTGCATCAGCTCCCGTCGATGATGCAGACCGGGCAGCGCGTCGGGATGCAGACGCTCGAGATGGCGCTCGCCGACCTCGTGAAGCGCGGCCTCGTCGACCAGTCGGCGATGCCCCCGCGGCCCGCCGGCATGCCGGGCGTCGCCGCCTAGCGCTGCGGAGGCCTGCTCTCCTCGAACCGACGCGACACGGTGTCCCCCGTGAGCGGCCGGTTCTGGACTCTGACATCCGCGACCAGTCCCGGCGCGACCGGCTCCCCCGGCGCGTTCGTTCCGACGTAGAGTCTCGGGTTGCGCGGCAGCTCGATCTGCCCTTCGTAGGCGTTCTGTCCGACCAGCCTGCCGTCGACGAAGAAGGAGATGACGCGGCCGTCCCAAGTGGTGACCACCTGGTGCCAATCGCCCGGATTCCAGCCCGCGATCGGCATGCCCAGGGCGGTCGGCTGGCCATCCGCATTCGTGATCTCGAAACGCAGGTAGGTGTCGCTCTTGGAGATGCGCACGCGGTCGTCGCCGAGGCGGACGAACGACGCGCCGTCCTGACTCGTGGCGTCCCACGCCGGCTGGAGCCAGAAGGAGATCGTGCCGCCGGCGCCGGTGAGCCCCTTCTGCTCGCCCGCATCGGTCTCGCTGAACGTCTCGTACTCGGTCGCGACCGGGCTCTCGACGACCTCCGGCGGGACGGGCGGCGGGGCGGGGGCGACCGCCGGCGTACGCTCCCCGCCCGCGAGACGGGCCGGCGCTCCCTGCGTCCCGACCTCGCTCGCGACGACGGCCGGCTGGCCGGCTGACCCGGCGGCGACCGCCCCGCCTTCGGCGCGCGGCCGCCGCCGCGTCCGTTGATGCCGCGGCGGGGGACCGCCGGGGACCTCCGTCCAATCTCTCTCTCGCCTTCGGTGCGTCGCCGCCGGATCCTCGGAACCGAGCGAGGGCGTGTCGTACGACGGCGAGTTCCGCGCGGTCGATTCGGCCGCGAGCGGGGGCGCTCCCGGCGCCTCGACGCCGCGGCCGTCGCTTGCGGAATTCGTGCTCCCGGCAGGGTGCGGCCTTGCGCTCATCGTACGGGCGGACCCCGCTCGCGCCGGCACACGGTCGCGACGGGTGACCAGCACGAGCACGAGCAGGAGAGCGATGAGCGCGAGCACGGCGACACGGACTCCGGCACCGGGAGTCGCCGGGGCAGCAGGTGCGCGTCTGCCAGCCATGATCGCGACCAGCTAAAGCCAGAGTTCCATGCCCGGTCAAGTTGCCGGCGGAGAGCGTCCCGTAGTAAGCACCTGGCGCGCCTCCCAGGGCGCCTGCCGCCAATGTCGCGGAAGTCGAAGCGGAAGCAGAGGCAAGACGGACCGCGTGCGGCTCCGCCGACCGGCGCGAAACCGGCGCCGGCCGGCCGGGGCGAAACCCTCGGTGCTGCCCTCGATCGGGCGCTCGTCGCGCCGTGGTTTCTCCCGTCCATCCTGGTGGTCGCGGGGATACTGCGGCTCGCCAACGTCGGCTTCCTTCGGGGGACCCCGTTCGTCGACGAGCTTCAGCTGGATCACGCCTACTACGACGAATGGGCCCAAGGCATCGCGCGCGGGGATTGGGCGGGAGGAAAGGGACCGTTCTGGGTCGACCCGCTCTACGCCTATTTCCTGGCCGGACTGTATGCCGTCTTCGGTCGGAGCCTCCTGCTGGTTCGTGTGATTCAGTGCGTCCTCGGCGTCGTGACCTGCTGTCTGGCGGCGCTGCTCGGCCGGCGGATCGCGGGTTCGGTGGCCGTGGGGAATCTGGCCGCCCTGCTGATCGGTCTGTTCATCCCGGCGGTGTACTACGACGGGACCCTGGAGAAGACGACGCTCTGTCTCGTCCTCTCGACGGGTGCGCTCGTGCTGTACTTCGGCGCCTCGCCGCGCAGTCTCGTGCTGTCCGGGATGGCGCTCGGCCTTGCGGTGCTCAGCCGGGGAAACCTGCTGCTCTTCGTGGTGCTCGGCGCCGTCGCGCTGGCCAGCCATCCGGCAGCGGACTCCACGCTGCGCGGGCGGACGGCTCGTGCCGGTGCGTTTCTCGCCGGTGCGCTCGGCGTGATCGGCCTGGCCACCATCCGGAACGTGGCGGTGAGCGGGGAGTTCATCCCGACGACGGCGAATTTCGGCCAGAACCTCTACGTCGGTCAGGTGTGTGCCACCGGCGACGGCTCGTACGCCTGCCCGTTCCTGCACCCCGACCCGCACTTCGAGGAGGGCGACTTTCGGGCGGAAGCCGAGCGCCGGGTGCAGCACCCGCTTTCCGCGGCCGAGACCTCCTCCTATTGGGGGCGGCAGGCCGTGACGGCCATGCTGGCCGACCCGGGCGCGGTCGTGCAGCGCGCGTGGCGCAATTTCCGGCTCTTCTTCCACCAGTACGAGAACTCCGACAATCACAGCGTCGACGTGCAGGCCGAGAGCTCACCCGTGCTCCGCCTGCCGCTCCTCTGGATGGGGCAGCTGTTTCCGCTGTCGATCCTCGGCGCCTTCGTATCGTGGCGTAAGGGCTGGCCCTATCGCCTCCTGGCGTGGATCGTGGTCGTGTACTGCGCGACCATGCTCCCCTTCATGGTCTTTGCCCGCTATCGCGCGACGGTGCTCCCGTGCCTGGCGGTGCTCGCCGCCACCGCCGTGGTCTGGCTCAAGGACAGGCTCCGTGAGCGGGCCTGGCAGAGCCTGGCGTTCGCGACGATGCTGATGACCTCCGCGGGACTGTTCTCGCTCGCCTGGCCCGACTGGATGGCAGAGGCGCACAACAAGTCCATGGGCATGTCGCTCCACGACATGGGGGAGGACTATCTGCGCCGCGGCAAGGAAGAGGACGCCATCCGCGCCTTCGAAAGAGCCGTCGCGATCAAACCGGAGATGTTCATCGCGTCGATGCGCAGGCTCGGCGACCTCTACCTCGCGCGCAAGAACTACCCGCGTGCGGAGCGATACATGCTCCGCGTCCTCGAGCTGAAGCCGAACAGCCCGCTCGCACGCAATGCGCGAGTGCAGCTCTATACGAGCATGCTGGAAGATGATCGCTACCGGAACGACCCGAAGATCAAGGAAAAGCTCGCGATGGCACGCGACGCGGTGACCGGGACCGTCGCCTCACGCAACGAACCCTCCGATCACCGGAGCGCACCGCTCGGCACGGGCACCCAGGACGCCATCCTGGCGCGGCTCCGCAGCGAAGCCCCTGGAACGCCGGTATGGCTCCGCTTCGACGACGGCAGCCAGGCGTCCCGCGACCTGGCCTCCGCCCTGCGGGATCTCTTCACGAAAGCAGGCTGGCAAGTCCGCGCCCAGCGCGCGCTTTCCTTCCGAAGCAAGCCCGGACTGTTCGTGTACGCCGCGGACGAGAAGCCGCCCGGCTACGTTCAGGCCGTCTACGACGCGCTCGTGGCCGGAGGGCTGAAGCCCTTCCTCGCGACGGGATACCGCGAGTACTATGCCGCGCAGGTCGCGAAGGATCCCGGTTTCCACGGTCTTTCGTTCGACGACGATCAAACCTACGTGTTGGTCGTGGGCCCGAACGCGTAGACCGTCGCGCTCCGCCGTCAGTCGCTCGATTCGCGGTTGCCGGCCAGAGCCGATACATTCATTGGACGTCGTCGGCGGAGAAACCCCAGCTCTGCAGGATGGCCTTCTCGTCCGCCGGGCTCATGGCCTTCTTGAAGCGG
>VBLD01000220.1:0-949 GCA_005879205.1 Deltaproteobacteria bacterium | reverse complement strand
CCCACGTGGCGTGCCGTGCGGGCCGGCCGTCGACGACGCTCAGATATGAATGCACGGCGCTCCGCCGGCCGCCGGCTGGCGCGCGCGCGGGCACACGCGTGTCGTCCGGGATGTCCAGGACCGCCACCTCGTAGCGGATGAGCGGGCCCTGGTAGAGCGTCGGCTCCCGGCCGGCGGCGAACGCATCGGCGATCTCGTCGGCACGCTCGTTGCCCGGAATACCCTGGTGGCCGCGGACGTAGTGCCACTCGACCTTTCCCGTACGGCGCTCGGCCGATGCGAGCGTCTCCCAGAGGTCGCGGTTCGATACCTCCTCGCCCGCTGTCGTCCGCCAGCCGCGCCGTCGCCAACCGTGGATCCATTCCCGGATGCCGCGGATGACGTAGGCCGAGTCGGTGTGCACGGCGACCGGTCCGGCCGCCGCGCCGACATGCCGGAGCGCCTCGATGGTGGCCGTCAGCTCCATCCGATTGTTGCTCGTGTGGCGCTCGCCGCCGCCGACCCCGGATTCCCCTTCGCCGCGCCGTCCGCGAACACCACGACCGACGATTCTGCCATGCCCTTGACCTTGCCTACCCTCCGCGGCGGAGGTACGGCAACAGGCCGCATCACGCTCCGATCGGTGGCCCCGCACGACCACCCGGCGTTGCCGCCGCGCGACTCAGCGGCCGCAGGGCGACGGCATGCAGCTTCCCGGTCCGAGGTCCGCCGAATTCGCGGTCGCGTCGCAGCTTCCCGGACGCATGATCCGGCAGCGTCCGGTCGCGTCCGCCGGACCGCTGTAGAGACAGCAGCGAATCGTCTTCGGACGGGCACAGGACGACTTCACCGCCGCGGCGACTGCCCGCTCGACGCGACGCGCGCGGAATCCGCGCCCGACGCGCCTTCTCGCTTCGGCGCGGACGCATGCGAGGTAGGTCGCCCGCGACCGCCACCGCGTCCCTCCGAC
>VBLD01000219.1 GCA_005879205.1 Deltaproteobacteria bacterium | reverse complement strand
CAGGCAGCCGCGGTGCCGGTGCAGGTCTCGGCGACGTCGCAGTCGCCGGCCGCGGGGCGGCACTCGACGGAGGCGGGCTTGAAGGCGTCGGCCGGGCAGGCAACCGCGGTGCCGGTGCAGCTCTCGGCGACGTCGCAGTCACCGGCGGCCGCACGGCACTCCACGGACGCCGGCTTGAGCGCATCGGCGGGGCAGGTGGCGCTGCTTCCAGTGCAGCTCTCGGCGACGTCGCAGTCGCCGGCCGCGGGGCGGCACTCGACGGAGGCGGGCTTGAAGGCGTCGGCCGGGCAGGCGGCCGCGGCGCCCGTGCAGGTCTCGGCGACGTCACAGTCGCCGGCCGACGGGCGGCACTCGACGGAGGCGGACTTGAAGGCGTCGGCAGGACACGTCGCAGTGGTGCCGGTACAGGCCTCAGCGACGTCGCAGTCACCAGCTGCCGGGCGGCACTCGATCGAAGAAGACTTGAACGCGTCGGCCGGGCAGGCGGCCGCGGTGCCCGTGCAGGTCTCGGCGACGTCGCAGTCGCCAGCCGCGGGCCGGCACTCGATCGACGCCGGCTTCAACACGTCGGCGGGGCAGGTGGCGCTGCTTCCAGTGCAGCTCTCGGCGACGTCGCACTCACCGGCGGCCGCACGGCACTCCACGGACGCAAGCTTGAACGCGTCGGCGGGGCAGGTGGCGCTGCTTCCAGTGCAGCTCTCGGCGACGTCGCAGTCGCCGGCCGCCGCACGGCACTCGACGGATGCAGGCTTGAACGCATCGTTCGGGCAGGCGGCACCGTTGCCCGTGCAGCTCTCCGCCACGTCGCAGTCGCCGGCGGCGGGCCTGCACTCCACGGTCGAAGGCTGGAAGGCGTCCGCCGGACACTCCGCCGTCGAGCCGGTACACGTCTCCTCGGCGTCGCAAGGGCCCGCGGCCGCGCGACAGACCGTCGACGCGGGTGCGAACGTGTCCGCCGGGCAGGTCGTGTCGATACCGTTGCACGTCTCGGGCAGGTCGCAGATTCCGGCCGCCGGGCGGCAGACGGTGCCGGCGTTCCCGGCGGGATGCTGACACTTCATGCTCTCGCCGTCACAGATGTCGGCGGTACAGGGGTTGCCGTCGTCGGCACAGATGGTGCCCGCGTTCTTGCACGTGTCGGCCGGGCACTGCGGGCCGTTGCCGGCGCAGTACTCGGCGAGGTCGCATGCACCGGCTGCCGGCCGGCACATCGTCCTCGCGGGGGCGAACGCATCGGCCGGACACTCGTTGGCGATCCCGTCGCAGGTCTCAGCGACGTCACACGGTCCGGCCGCGGCACGACACACCGCTCCCGTGTTGCCCGCCGGGTGCTGGCATGCGGCGCTCGCGCCGTCACACTGGTCGATCGTGCAGGGGTTGCCGTCGTCCGTGCACGCGGTTGCGGCCGGCTTGGTGGCGTCGGCCGGGCAGCTCGGGCCGCTGCCGGTGCAGNCTCGGCGACGTCACACTCGCCTGCGGTGGCGCGGCACTGGGTCGTGACCGGCGCGAAGGCGTCGACCGGGCAGGTGACGCTTGCCCCGTCACAGGTCTCGGCCGTGTCGCACGGACCAGCCGCGGGCCGGCACACCGTGCCCTGCGGAGTCCTCGCGTCGACCGGGCAGTTCGTGCTGGCGCCGGTGCAGGTCTCGGCCGGATCGCAGACTCCGGCCGACGGTCGGCAGACCGCGCCGGCGTTCCCCGCCGGGTGCTGGCACTGCACGCCGAGGCCGTCGCAGACGTCGGCGGTGCATGGGTTGGCGTCGTCCGTGCAGGCGGTGCCGGCGGCCTTGTGAGTGTCCGCCGGGCACTGCGGGCCGTTGCCGGAGCAGGTCTCCGCGACGTCGCACTCGCCCGCTGTCGCGCGACACACGGTGCTCGGGGAAGCGAACCCGTCGGTGGGACAGCCGTTGGTCGTGCCGTCGCACGCTTCCGCGACGTCACAGGCTCCCGCCGCCGGACGGCAGATGCTGCCGGCGGCTTGCTTGGCGTCGGCCGGACAGGTCGCGCTCGTGCCCGTACAGGCCTCGGCTACGTCGCACACCCCGCCGGCGGTGCGGCAGGTCGTCCCGGAGGGGACGAAGGTACAGCTCGCGGTGCAGCAGCTCCCTCCGTCGCACTGCTCGCCCTGGTCGACGACGCCGTTGCCGCAGTTCTCCTTGTAGGTGGCGAGCGCCGCCGCCCACTGGCGGCTGGGCTGTACCGTGCCCGTAGCCGAGTACGATCCCGTGGTCGCGACGATGCGGTACTGCGTGTAGAGACCCACCTGCTTCGCCAGGCCGTTCGGAATGGTGTCCGAACCCGCGTAGGGCAGGCTTTCGTAGCCGGATGCGGGGCTGTAGTCGGTCGGGTGCTTCGACTCGATGCCGATCGAGGCGATCAGCAGCTCGTTCGCTTGCCTGGTGACGGCCGTCGCGCCGGACGACAGGGCGTTGGTGGCGCCGGTCGCGCCGGCGCTCCTGTCCAGCGCCGGGGTGAGGAAGCCCGAGAACTCGGCGACGTTGATCGCCCGTGCCATGAGGGACGGGTGTGTCACGACGATCGTGTTGCCGGCCGCGAGCGGCGTGCGAACGGCGGCCGAGCAGACGACGGTCCGGACCCCGTCCGTGCCCGAGCCGAGCGTCAGATCGACGTCCTTCGTGTAGGTGTTCCCCTTGCTGTCGCTGCACGATACCGCGCCTGCCGCCGGGTCGAGGGCGACGGTGACGATGAGCGTGTGCCCGGCCGCCACACGGCCGGTGGGGACCGTGACGGCGATGGTCGTACCGCTTGGCGATCGCAGCCGCGGCATCGGCCGGCGAGAACGCCGCCAGCACGCCGAGCAGCGCCGCAGCCGGTGCGAGCCGACGGGTCCACCCGTGCGTGCGGGCTGCCGCTGAAGTCGTTCCGAAGCCCATGAGAGTCCCCCCTGGTGCCATGCGATCGAGCAAAGGCGACGCTTTTCGCGACATATGCGCAGCGCGCCGAGCAAGTCGCGTGCCCCCACCGGCCGCTAAACTCCAACGAAAGTTGGGTGCCGCGAGCCGCTGCGACCCGCAGCGACGCACGGTGCTGAGCAGCGCTGCAACCAACACCCACCCGCTGTGCGTCGCTTCACAGCGGCGAAAGTTCGTTAGCTATGCAGCTTGAAGCGTCCGCCGCCGCCGCCGACCATTGGGAAGGCGCCTGCGTGCTCGCCTGGGAAAGTGCGGCGGCGTTTGACCGACCGCGCTTCCCTCGTCAGGATGCGCATCTGTGATCTCTCACACACGTACGCCAATCGCCGCCCGCCGGGGCGACGTCCGCAACGTCGGCATCATCGCCCACGTCGACCACGGCAAGACCACGCTGGTCGATGCGCTGCTGCGCCAGACGGGCGTGTTCCGCGCCAATCAGGCGGTGGCCGAGCGGGTGATGGACTCCTTCGCGCTCGAGCGCGAGCGGGGCATCACCATCCTCGCGAAGAACACCACGGTCACCTGGGAGGGCGTGCGCATCAACATCGTCGACACGCCCGGCCATGCCGACTTCGGCGGCGAGGTGGAGCGCACGCTCGCCATGGTCGACGGGGTGCTCCTCCTGGTCGACGCCTCGGAGGGCCCGCTCCCCCAGACCCGCTTCGTCCTCGGCAAGGCGCTCGAGGCCGGCCTGCCGCCCGTCGTGTGCCTCAACAAGATCGACCGGTCCGACGCCCGGCCGGCAGCGGTCCTCGACGAGATCTATGGCCTCTTCATCGACCTCGGGGCGAGCGAGGAGCAGCTCGAGTTCCCCGTCCTCTACACCAACGCGCGCGCCGGTACGGCGACGCGCGAGCTCGGGCGCGAGAGCCCGGACCTCCGGCCGCTCTTCGAGGCCGTCGTCGGGTTCCTGCCCGGCCCGCTCCACGAGCCCGAGGCGCCGGCGCGCTTTCAGGCCAACAACCTGGGCTACGACGACTACGTCGGCCGGCTGGCCATCGGCCGGGTGGTGGCCGGCGAGCTGGTTGCCGGGGGCGACTACGCCCTCTGCCGGAACGACGGCTCGCAGGTGTCCTGCAAGCTCACCCATGTCTACGCCTGGGCGGGGCTCAAGCGGGTCGAGGTCGAGCGGGCGCTCGCCGGCGACATCGTCGCGGTCGCCGGCATCGACGACATCCAGATCGGCGAGACCATCGCCGATCGCGAACGGCCCGCGCCGCTGCCGCCCATCCGGATCGACGAGCCGACCATCGCCATGGTCTTCAGTGTCAACACGAGCCCGTGGGCGGGACGCGTCGGGAGCCGGGTCACCTCGCGCAACCTGCGCGAGCGGCTGTTCCAGGAGAGCCGGCGGAACGTGAGCCTGCGGGTGGAAGAGCGGGAGACGACCGAAAGCTTCCGCGTGCTCGGCCGCGGCGAGCTGCAGCTCGCGATCCTGGTCGAGACGATGCGACGCGAGGGGTTCGAGCTCCAGGTCTCCAAGCCCGCCGTGCTCCTGCGCGATCGGAACGGCGTGGTCGAGGAGCCGACCGAGCTGCTGCTCGTCGACGTGCCGGAGGAGTATGTCGGCGTGGTGACGCAGCTGCTCGGCGTGCGCCGCGCGGTGATGACCCGCATGGACCATCTCGGCGGCGGGCGCGTGCGCATCGAATACGTCGTCCCGTCGCGCGGCCTGATCGGCTTCCGCTCGCTCTTCCTGACCGACACCCGGGGCAGCGGCACGATCAACGCGCTCTTCAACGGCTATGCGCCCTGGCATGGGCCGATCGCCGGCCGCACCAACGGGGCGATGGTGGCCGACCGCCAGGGGGTGGCGACGCCCTACGCGCTGTTTCACCTCCAGGAGCGCGGCATCCTCTTCGTTCCCGCCGGCACCCCGGTCTACGAGGGCATGGTCGTCGGCGAGTACTCGCGAGACGCCGACCTCGACGTCAACGTCTGTCGCGAGAAGAAGCTGACCAACATGCGCGCGTCTGGCCACGACGAGGCGGTGCGGCTCGTACCCCATCGGACGATGGGGCTCGAGGAGGGCCTGGCGTGGATCGATGAGGACGAGCTGGTCGAGGTCACGCCCGACGCGATCCGCCTGCGCAAGCGGGAGCTGCGCCAGGCGCTGCGCCCGCGCGGCCCGCGCAGCGCGCGGCTCGCGGTTGCGCCGGCGGTCTCACCCGAGACGAGCCCGAGCAGCTCGTGACCGACCGCGCGGCGGCGCGGATGTCCGCCGCCGCGGCCGCGAGCGCGCTGGCGTTGGCCCTCTACGCACGCGTTGCCTGGCCGTGGGTCGTGTTCGGGTGGATCGGGCTCGTCCCTTGGCTCGCCGCCCTCGAGCGCACGCGTTCGCTCCGTCAGGCACTGATCGCGGGTCTCTTCATGTGTGTCGGCTTCACCCTCGCGGTGTTAGGCTGGTTTCCGACCGCGATCCGGGACTACACGGGGGCGCCGTGGGCTCTCGCCTTCGGCGTGTCGCTCCTCGCGGCGCCGATTCTCGAACCGCAGTTCGTGACCTTCGCGCTGGCGCGTCACCTCGCCCGACGAAGTGGTGCGAGCCGATGGCGAACCGCGCTCGCCGCCGCCTTGGTCTACGTGGGAACGGAATGGGCGAGTCCCAAGCTCTTCGCCGACACGCTGGGACACGGGCTCTATGCGTCCGTCTGGATGCGGCAAGCGGCGGACGTCGCGGGGGCGCACGGGCTCACGTTCCTGCTTCTGCTCGGCAACGAGGCCGCGCTCGCGACGGCGCGTGCCGGGCTGGCCGATGCGCCCCCGCGCTCGAGGCTCCGGCGGGTCTGCGCGCCCGCGGCATCGGTGGCGATCCTCGTCCTCGCGCTCCTCGCCTACGGGGCCTGGCGGGATGCGGAGCTCGCGCCGGAAGGCCGCCGTACGGGAGCGGTGACCGTGGGCGTGATACAGGCCGACATCGACCACTACGATCGCCTGCGCGCCACGCTCGGGACCTTCGAGGCGGTGCGGACGATCCTCGATGCGCACTTCGCGCTCTCGACCGAAGCGCTCGGCCGCGGCGCCGTCGACTTCCTCGTCTGGCCCGAGACCGTCTACCCGACGACCTTCGGCTCTCCCAAGAGCGAGGAGGGAGCGGCCTTCGACCGCGAGATCGGTACGTTCGTCGCGCGCGCCCGCGTCCCGCTCGTCTTCGGCTCCTACGACGCCGATGGACCGGACGAGTTCAACGCCGCCGTGTTCCTCGCGCCGGCCGAGCACGGGGCGGTCGCCTTCGAGACGTACCGGAAGGCGTGGCTCTTCCCGCTGAGCGAGCGCGTGCCCGCGGCGATCGATACAGCGCGCGTTCGCCGCTGGCTGCCGTGGCTCGGGACCTGGAAGCCGGGGCCGGGGCCGAAGGCGATCCCCCTGTCCTTGCGCGACGGGCGTACGCTCCAGATCGCGCCGCTCATCTGCTACGACGCGGTTGCGCCGGCGATTGCCCTCGCCGCGGTCCGCGGCGGCGCCGATCTGATCGTCACGCTGTCGAACGACTCCTGGTTCACGTACGGCGACGTACCCCGCCTGATCCTCATCCTCTCGGCCTTTCGCAGCATCGAGATGCGCCGCCCGCAGGTGCGCGCCACCAACACCGGCATCTCGGCCGTGATCGCGCCGAGCGGCGCGCTCCTGGCCACGACGCCCGTGCACGGCCGAGCGGCGATGGTGGCGACCGTCGAGGCCGCGCCTCGTACGTCGACGCTGGTGCTCGCGTGGGGCGACTGGTTCGGGCCCGTGGCCCTGGCGTGCGGAGTCGTGCTCGTCGCCGCGCGCCGCCCACGCCGGCGGCCCGCTCGAGCTTCCGCGCCGGGTCAGTCGGCGAGTCGCTGAAAGTCCGCCTTGTCGCGCACACCGCAGTCGGGACACACCCAGCCCGCCCCCCCGTTGTGCTCGGCCGCTCGCTGACGTAGGCCGTCGGCAATGATCTACGACTCGTTCGGACCGAACCCCCGCGCGCTCCGCATGTTCCTGCACGAGAAGGGGCTCACGCTCCCCAAGACAGACGTCGACCTGATGGGCGCCGAGAATCGCCGCGCACCATACACCGACAAGAACCCCGGCGGGCAGCTTCCCGCACTCGAGCTCGACGGCGGCCCCGTGATCGGCGAGACGGTCGCGATCTTCGAGTACCTGGAGGAGAAGCATCCGAGCCCGGCGCTCATCGGGCGGACGGCCGAGGAGCGGGCCGAAACCCGGCAGTGGCAGCGTCGCGTCGAGCTCCGGATCACCGAGCATCTGTACAACGGCTTCCGCTTCGCCGAGGGGCTGTCGCTGTTTCAGTCCCGCATGCGGGTGCTGCCCGAAGCCGCCGACGGCCTCAAGGCGACCGTGCGCGACAACCTCGGCTGGCTCGACGGTCTCGTCGCTGGCCGTTCGTTCATCGTCCCCGATCGCTTCACGGTCGCCGACGTGATCCTCTACTGCGCGCTCGACTTCGGCCGCGGCGTTGGTCAGGGGCTCGACGCGAAGGCGAAGAACCTCGTCGCATGGTTCGAGCGCGTCGGCGCCCGGCCGTCGGCCGCCGCCAGCCTGCATCCCATGTCGAGCTCGATCGGTTTTGCGGGATAGAACGGATCAGTCGAGCAGCGCCGCAGCAGCGCGTCGACCCGCGTAGACACCGGCCGCCATTCCGACCACGGACAGCATGTAAGCCGACATGAACCCCACACGGGCTCCGAGCACCCAGCCGATCCAGCCGCCGAGGTTGGCGCCGAGGAAGGCGAAGAAGCCGCTCATCGACTCCCAGTTCACCATCGCGCGTCGCGGATTGCGAACCGGGACGCTTTGCTGCCTGCCACGTGCAAGGGGGGATCGGGCATGCCTGCCGCCCGACGCACTCGCTCGATGGATCTCGTGTGGAAGATCCACCGCTGGCTGTACCGCCTCAGCAGCGGCCGCGTGGGTGGCCGCATGATGGGATGCCGGTC
>VBLD01000218.1:7730-12279 GCA_005879205.1 Deltaproteobacteria bacterium | reverse complement strand
ACCGCGGCGATGGGCAGATTGCTGAGGATGAACCCGTGCAAGGCGAGAACCCAGAACATGCCGAGATACAGAAGCGGCCCATCCCGGGTGACGAAGAGCAGCGTGAGGGGCGCGGCAAATTCGAGGAACCCGCCCGCATGCGCCATGGTCTTGGCCAGGAGCGACGGCCGGAGGTCGTCCGGGTACGAGACGAACAGGCGCCGGCGCAGCGCCTGGCTCTTCAGCAGAGGGTTGTTGGCCGTCATGATCGGCACGACGTACGCGAACGCGACCGTGAGCTTCGAGACGCCGGCCCAGAACCAGATGGCGAGCTGGACCCACTTGCAGGCGGCGATCCAGTTCCCGGCGAACAGAAAGCAGACGATCATCGCGAAATGGTGCTCGACGCGCGCGGCGAGGAAGATCGTCCGGTCGCCGAGCCCGCAGAGCGGAAGGAGAACGACGATCGGGACGAGATGCATCGGAGCGACCTCGGGCTGCACGAGCGCGCGGAGGAGCGACCCGAGCAACGCGGCGTAGAGGGTCACGTCGAGCAGGGTGCGGGTCCTTCCACCCAGCACCGGCACGCCTGGGAACGCCGCCAACTTGATGGTGCCGGGACGCAGGAAATGAAGGCCGGCCGTGAACGGCGGCCAGATCCTGAGGCCGAGCGGTCCACTCATGCACCCGAACCCGGTCACCTCGACCAGGCTCGCCCAGAGGAAGGCCTTCTGGAACGCGGTCCCATGGAAGATCCACGTGGTGACGTCCGAGAACCCGCCGAGCCCGGGCGAGAAGCGACAGAAGAACACCCAGCCGAGGACGAACAGCGACAGCTTGACGGCGTGAAACAGGTATGCGGCCAGCGGGTATCCGATGCCCCCGGCGACGTAGGCCTGGGTACCGATCCGCACCCGGTCGGTGAAATCCTTCCTCGACCACTCGACCGGGTCGAGCTCCGGGGCCAGCGCTTCAGCCTTCACGGGGATACCTCCGGGGCTCGACCGGTGCCATGAGCCGCTTCTCTGCCTCGACGAGCCCGCGCATGTCCAGCCGACGTCGTACGGGGCTCTCTGAGCACGTTGACATGTGTTCCACATGCATCTATGCTCGACACATGTCCGTCATGGTCCAGATCCGCAACGTTCCCGATCCGGTCCATCGGAAGCTCAAGGCCAGGGCGGCCCTTGCCGGAATGTCGCTGTCCGACTACTTGCTGGCCGAGCTGCAGCGAGCCGCCGAGAGGCCGACCCGGGCGGAATTGCTCGAGCGATTGGCCCGCCGTACCGCCGTGGAGCCGCGGCCACGTCCCGCCGCGGTGGTCCGCGCCGAGCGCGAGCGACGTTGATCGTCCTCGATGCATCGGCCGTCATCGAGCTTCTGCTCGGCACCCGGGCGGGTGGCGCGGTCGCCCGCCGGATTGCGCCGTCGGGGGAGAGCCTCCACGCGCCACACCTGATCGACCTCGAGGTGGCGCAAGCGCTGCGACGCTACGCGCAGAGCGGGCAGATCAGCGAAGGGCGGGCGGCGGAAGCCCTCGAGGATCTTGGCGACCTCGATCTCAGCCGATATCCGCACGACATCCTGCTCTCGCGGATATGGGCGCTCCGGCGCAACGCGACCGCGTACGACGCCGCCTACCTGGCGCTCGCCGAGTCGCTTCCCGCTCCCCTCCTCACCGCGGACGCGCGGCTCAGGGGGGTCCCGGGCGTACGTGCCCGCGTCGAAGTCGTGTAGCTGACCGGAAGCCCTAAACTGGCGGCGTCGGCGTGCTGCTGCGGAAGATACCCGGGCGGCCGCCCGGCGGCTGACCCGCACGGGCCGCCATCCGCCGGCGCCCGGCCACGAGCCGCGCCAGGTAGACGAGCGGCCCCGAAAGCGCGTAGGCCACGATCCCGAGGAAGAGGACCGGCTGCGGCGCCGCGATGGTCAGCATGATGAGCAGGATGAGCCCGAGGAGCACCTGGAACGGGTGGCGGTGCTGGAGGCGGATCTCCTTGAAGGAGAAGTATCGGATCTCGCTCACCATGAGGCCGGCGACGGCATAGATGACAAGCAGCATCAGGATGCGCTTGTTCGGCTCTCGCGCGCCCCCGAAGTAGTAGAAGAGCAGCACCGTGGTGGCGATCACGTCGGCGGCGGCCGGGATCGGGAGGCCGACGAAGTGCCGCTTCTCGACCGACCCGACCTGCACGTTGAAGCGCGCGAGCCTGAGCGCCCCGCACGTCACGTAGAGCGTCGCCGCCAGCCAGCCCCAGCGCCCCCACGGCACCAGCGCCCACTGGTAGACGAGGATGCCCGGCGCCACGCCGAACGCCACCAGGTCCGCGAGCGAGTCGTACTGCTCGCCGAACGAGCTCGACGAGCGCGTGAGGCGCGCGATCCGGCCGTCGAGCACGTCGCACGCCTGGGCGACGAGGATCATGATCGCCGCGAGCTCGTAGCGATGCCCGAGCGTCGCGATGATCGAGTAGAAGCCCGAGATCAGGCCCGCCGACGTGAACAGGTTCGGCAGGAGGTAGACGCCCCGTCGCAGGGGCGGGATGCGCCGCCGGCGGCGGCCGGGGATGATCCGGATGCCGGGCGTCTCGCTCACGCGGGCTCCTCCGCCACGACGGTCGTCCCCGCGTGCACCCGGTCGCCGACCTGGACGCGCGGCCGCACGTCGGCGGGCACGAAGAGATCGACCCGCGATCCGAACATGATGAGCCCGCACCGCGCCCCGCGCCGCACCGGATCGCCCGGGGCGACCCGGCAGACGATCCGCCGCGCCATGGCGCCGGCGATCTGCACCATCAGGTAGCGCCGGCCGCGGCTTTCGAGCACGATCGCGTTCCGCTCGTTGTCGAGCGACGCCTTGTCGGCGAACGCCGCTCGGAACTTGCCCGCGGTGTGCTGGACGCGCTCGACCGTGCCGCTGACGGGGTTGCGGTTCACGTGCACGTCGAGCGGCGACATGAAGATGCTGATCCGGGTGCCGGCGGCGCCGAGGAACCGCTCCTCCCGCTCCGGAACGACGGCGACGACCCGCCCGTCGGCCGGCGCGACGACGAGATGGTCGCCCGGAGGCGGCGCCCGCTCGGGGTCGCGGAAGAAATTGAGGCAGAGGCCGAGCCCGACGACGAGCGGCACGATGGCCGCGGGGTGGCCGGCCGCGGTGCCGACGGCGGCGACGAGCCCGAGGACGCCCGCCGCCGTCCCGATCACCGGCCAGCCTTCGCGTGCGATCGACGCAGCTCCCTCCTCAGTTGCGCGAGCGGTCGACCAGGCGGTTGGACGCGAGCCAGGGCATCAAGGCGCGTAGCCGCGCGCCGACGTCCTCGACCGGGTGCTTGGCCGCTTCCTTGCGGAGCTCCCGGAAGTGGGGCGACCCGCAGCGATGCTCGGTGATCCACTCGTCGGCGAACTTGCCGGACTGGATGTCGCCGAGGATCGCCTTCATCGCCTTGCGCGCCTCGGGGCCGATCACCCGCTTGCCGCGCGTCATGTCGCCGTATTCCGCCGTGTTGCTGATCGAGTAGCGCATGTTGGCGATGCCGCCCTCGTAGATGAGGTCGACGATCAGCTTCACCTCGTGCAGGCACTCGAAGTACGCCATCTCGGGCGAGTAGCCCGCCTCGACGAGCGTCTCGTAGCCCGCCCGGATGAGCTCCGTGAGCCCGCCGCAGAGCACCGATTGCTCGCCGAAGAGATCGGTTTCGGTCTCCTCCTTGAAGGTGGTCTCGAGCACCGCGGCGCGCGTCCCGCCGATACCCTTGGCATACGCCAGGCCGAGCGGCTTGGTGTCGCCGTTCGGATCCTGCGCGATGGCGAGCAGACACGGCACGCCGCGCCCCTTCTCGTACTCGCTGCGCACCAGGTGGCCGGGGCCCTTCGGCGCCACCATGAAGACGTTCACGTCGGCGGGCGGGACGATCTTCTTGTAGTGGATGTTGAACCCGTGGCCGAAGGCCAGGTGGTTGCCGGCCCGCAGCCCGGGCGCGATGTCGCCTTCGTAGATCTCGGCGCCCTGCTCGTCGGGACCTCGCCCGCCGCCGTGGCGGTGTCGACGACGCGGAGGCCGGCCCCCTCGGCCTTGGCCCGCGACGCGCTGTCGGCGCGGAGCCCGACGCGGACGTCCATCCCGCTGTCGCGCAGGTTGAGGGCGTGCGCGTGCCCCTGGCTGCCGTAGCCGATGATGGCGATCTTCTTACCCTGGAGCGGCGTCAGGCTCGCGTCGCGGTCGTGGTAGATGTTCATGATGCGGCCCGTTCCTTTTCTTTTCCGTCCGCGGCGAGCACGCGCGTACCGCGGAACATCGCCACCTTGCCGGTCCGCACGATCTCGCGGATGCCGATCGGCTTCAGCAGCTCGATCAACGCGTTGACCTTGTCCTCGGTGCCGGTCAGCTCCACGACGTAGGAGTGGCGCGAGACGTCGATGATCTTGCCGCGGAAGATGTCGACGATGTTCATCACTTCACCGCGGGTCCTCTCGTCGGCGTCCACCTTGATGAGCACGAGCTCGCGCTCGACGTGCTCCGTGCCCGTGAAGTCGGTGAGATTGATGACCGCGATCAGCTTGTAGAGCT
>VBLD01000218.1:0-7706 GCA_005879205.1 Deltaproteobacteria bacterium | reverse complement strand
GTCCATCGTCTCGGCAACGGACAGGCTCTCGATGTTGAAGCCGCGTCCGCTGAAAAGCCCGGCGACGCGGGCGAGGACGCCGAACTCGTTCTCGACCAGGACGGAGATGGTGTGTCGCATGGGTTCAGTGCGGGCGGTAGCGGGCCAGTATCTCCATGATCTTGTCTTTGCCCGCGAGCTTGAGCTTCTGCAGCCGCTTCTTCTCGATCTCCTCCTCCGTGGTGAGATGCACCTTCTGCTGGTACACGGCGAGGCGGCGTTCGAGATCGACATGCTCGTCGTAGTGCCGTTTGAGCTCGGGCTCACGCTCGAACAGCGACTGGATCAGCTCCTCGTCCTTCTTCTCCATCGCGTGAAAAACCTTATCGCGGGGTAAAACGGCTTGTCAACGCGACGCCGAGCGCGCGAGCTCCGCTTCGGGTGGACGGACGTAGACGGGCTCGAGATCGCCCGGGTTCGCCGTCTCTCCCGCGACGAGACGCTGCCAGCCGAGCCGCGCCACGATACCGCCGCGCGGATGGTGCGTCGTGAACGGACGGATGGCCGCCCGCCCGCCGAGGACGTCCCGGTACACCGTTCCCGCGTCGCCGACGAGCACGCACGGCGGCTCGAGGCGGGCGGCCAGCTCGGTCGGGCGGAGGGCGGCGTCCGGGGTCAGGCGGCGCGGGCCGCCGACCGTCGACTCGAAGACGGCGGCGTACACCTCGCCCTTTCGGGCGTCGAGGGCAGCGCAGACGCGTTCCCCGGGTGCCGCGTCGGCGGCCCAGGCGAGCGCCTCGAGCGTGGGGACGGCGAGCAGCGGAACGCGACCGGCAAACGCAACCCCCTTGGCATAGCCGAGCGCGATCCGCAGCCCGGTGAAGGAACCCGGCCCGATCGAGACCGCGAGCCCGTCGAGCGCCTGGATGTCGAGCCCCGCGTCGGCGAGGACCCGCGCGACCATCGACGGCAAAGACTGCGCGTGTGAACGTGATTCCGGCTGGACCGCCTCGGCGAGGACCACGCCGTCGCGCACGACGCCCACCGCCGCCGTCCAGGTGGCGGTGTCGAGCCCGAGGACCGTCAGCGAACCGGCGGCGCGATCATCCGTGGGATCAGCCCTGCACGAGCCGGTGAATGTCGTTGTAGAAGACGAAGACCATCAGCGTGATCAGCAGCAGCAGCCCCACCTGCTGCGCGAGCTCGCGATGACGCTGGCGCAGGGGACGGCGCAGGAGTCCCTCGATGGCGAAGAACGCGAGGTGGCCGCCGTCGAGCGCCGGGATGGGTAGCAGGTTGAGCACGCCGAGGTTGATCGAGAGGAAGGCGAGCATGGTCAGGAAATAGCGTGCGCCTGCGCGGGCCTGCTGGCCGGCGGCCCGGGCGATCGCGATCGGGCCACCCAGCTCGCGCGGTGAGACACGCCCCTGGACCATCAGCACGAGGCCCTTCACCACGACCACCGACGCCGACCAGGTCTGCTCGCCGGCCATGACGACGGCCTTCGGAGCGCTCACCGGCATCCAGTCCCGCGATGCCTCGATGCCGATGCGGTAGACGCGTCCGGCGTCCTCGCCGAAGATCGTTCGATTGTCCGTCAGCTCGGGCGTGGCCTCGAGCGGGAACTGCGAGCCGTCGCGATCGACGGTCAGCCGGAGGCGATGGCCCTGCGAGCCGAGGACCGCCTGTGAGAGCTGCTCCCACGTCGAGATGGGCGTGTCGTCGACCGCGACGATGCGGTCGTTGGCCTGGAGCCCGGCGCGCTCGGCCGGCATGCCCGCCGAGACGCCGCCGATACGTGCCTCGTGGGACGGCACCTCGGCGCCGACCGTGGCAAAGAGGACCGCGTACATGAGGAAGGCGAAGACGAAGTTCATCGCCGGGCCGGCGAAGACGATCGCGGCGCGCCGCCGGGCCGGCTGCGTCGAGAACGCACGCTCGGGCGCGGCAATCACCGCCGGGTCGTTCTCGTCCTCCTCGCCGAGCATCTTGACGTAGCCGCCGAGCGGCATGGCCGAGAGGGCGTACTCGGTCTCGCCCCGCCGGCGCGACAGCACCACGGGGCCGAAGCCGATCGAGAAGCGCTGCACGAGGATTCCGAGCCGCTTGGCCACTGTGAAGTGGCCGAGCTCGTGGACGAAGACGAGCACCCCGAGCGCGACGGCAAAAGCGAGCAACGAGATCAGCGGTCCGGTCATGAAATGGGCCTTTCTCGGACTAGCCGCGCGGAAACGCGGTGTAGTAGTAGACGAAGACCATCGGAAACAGCAGGCTGTCCAGACGGTCCAGGATGCCACCGTGGCCGGGGATAATCCAGCCGGAATCCTTGGCCCCGAACGCCCGCTTGAGCGCCGACTCGCAGAGGTCGCCCAGCTGGGCGAGCAGACTGATGGCACCAGCGAGCGCCAGCGCCTCCTCCACCGCGAGCCTCCGGAAGAAGATCATACGGCAGAGCATGGCGATCAGCATGGCGCCGGCGACGGCACCGGCCGCACCCTCGACGGTCTTGCTCGGGCTGACCGCGGGGAGGAGTTTCCGCCGGCCATAGGCGCGCCCCGTGAAGAAGCCTCCCGAGTCGGAGCCCATGGCGACGAACACGGTGAACAGCACCCAGCGCCAGCCGTCGGGTCCCCCGTGCCGGAGCAGCACGATGTGCGGCGTGACGAAGCCGACGTAGAGCACCCCCAGGACCGTCAGCCCGAGCCGGTGCACCGCGCCCGCGAGGTCGTCGTTTCGGACGAGCGGAAACACGAGCCCACCGATCACGGTGAGGCCGAGTCCCGCCCCCCAGAGCTCCGGCCGTCGCGACACGATCCCCGCCCCCACCACCAATCCCCACACGATGCCCGCCGCCCGCTCCGCCGGCTCCCCCGGCAGCGCCATCGCGAAGTACTCGAACAGCCCGCTCGCCGTGACCGCCAGCAAGAACCCCGCAAACAACGGCGCCGGCAACTTCCAGACGATCAGCCACAGCGCCGGAATGGCGACGGCCGCGGTAAGTAGCCTAGTGCGTAGCACGGGCCAGCCACCCCGCTCGAGTGCGAAGGGAGCCGGGCGCGGCTTCGCCGCGCCCGAGCGACGGGGTCCGGGGCCATCGGAGGAGCGCAGCGCGCGAGCACCGCACGGGGCCCCGGTGGTTAATTAACTGCACGCAGCCGCTGCTGGTCCCGCTCCACCTGAGCGGGTGTCCGGCCGAAGCGTCGCTGCCGCTGCTGGTAGAAAGCCAGCGCCTGGAGGAACTCGCGCTCGCGGAAATCCGGCCAGAGCGTGTCGGTGACGCAGATCTCCGTGTAGGCGATCTGCCAGAGGAAGAAATTGCTGATGCGCATCTCGCCGCTCGTCCGGATGAGCAGGTCCGGGTCCGGAATGCCGGCGGTGCCGAGGTAGCGGCCGACGACTGCCGACGTGATCTGCTCGGGGCGCAGCTCGCCGCGCCGCACGCTGCGGGCGATGGCACGCGCGGCGCGCGTGATCTCCTCGCGTCCCCCGTAGCTCACGGCGAGGATCACGGTCATCCCGGTATTGTTGCGCGTCGCTTCGATGGTGCTGCGCAGCGCGTCGCGCACGGCCGGCGGCAGGCGGCGCAGGCTGCCGACGGCGAGCAGGCGGATCTGATGCCGCATCATCTTCCCGAGCTCCGTCTCGAGGTAGCGGTGGAGCAGCGACATCAGGCCGTCGACCTCGCGCGGCGGGCGGCGCCAGTTTTCGCTCGAGAAGGCGTAGAGCGAGAGATACGGGATTCCGAGCCGGCGGGCCGTCTCGACGACCGCGCGGACCGAGTCCTTGCCCACCCGGTGGCCGTGCAGGCGCGAGAGACCGCGCTGCTGCGCCCAGCGGCCGTTGCCGTCCATGATGACGGCCACGTGCCGCGGCATGCGAGAGGGATCGAGCTCCACCATTCAGACGGCCATGATCTCGTCTTCTTTGACCTTCAGGACCTGCTCGACGCGCTCGATGTACTGCTTGGTGAGCGCCTCCACCTTCTCGGAGCCGTGCCGCCGGTCGTCCTCCGTGATCTCCTTGTCCTTCTCGAGCTCCTTCAGCATCTCGAGGGAGTCCCGGCGGTGCGTGCGCATGGACACCCGATAGTCTTCGGCCAGTTTGCGCACATGCTTGACCAGGTCCCGCCGGCGCTCCTCGGTGAGGGGAGGGATCGGGATGCGGATGAGCTTGCCGTCGTTCAGGGGATTCAGGCCCAGATCCGAGGCCTTGATCGCCTTCTCGATCGCCCCGATGACGCTCTTGTCGAACGGCGTGACGACCAGGAGGGTCGGCTCGGGGGCAGAGAGGGTGGCGAGCTGGTTGAGCGGCGTCTTGGCGCCGTAGTAGTCGACCGTGATCCCTTCGAGGATCGAGGTGGAAGCACGCCCGGTGCGCACGTGGGACAGCTCGCGGCGCAGCGCCGCAAGCGTCTTCTCCATGTCCTGCTTGGCGCTGGTGAGGACGTCCTCGGTCATGCCGGCCGCCCGTGCACGAGGGTGCCGATGCGCGCGCCCATCACCGCCTTCTTGATGTTCCCGGGACGCATCATGTTGAAGACCAGGATCGGGAGACCGTTGTCCATGCAAAGAGAGATGGCGGTGGCGTCCATCACCTGCAGCTGGCGGTTCAGGACGTCGATGTAGGAGAGCTGCTCGAAGCGGACCGCCCCGGGGTGCTTCATGGGGTCGGCGTCGTACACGCCGTCCACACGCGTGGCCTTGAAGATGACCTGGGCGCCGATCTCCATCGCGCGCAGGCTGGCTGCGGTGTCGGTGGTGAAGAAGGGATTCCCGGTGCCGGCGGCGAAGATGACCACCCGGCCCTTCTCCAGGTGGCGGGTCGCCCGGCGCCGGATGTAGGGCTCGGCCACCTGCTGCATCTCGATGGCGGAGAGCACCCGGGTGGGCACGTCGAGCTTCTCGAGCGCGTCCTGGAGCGCCAGCGCGTTGATGACCGTCGCCAGCATCCCCATGTAGTCGCCCGTGGCGCGGTCGATGTGCGAGCTGCCCGCGAGGCCGCGGAAGATATTGCCGCCGCCGATCACCAGGGCGAGCTCGCAGCCGAGCGCGTGGACGTCCTTCAGTTCGGCCCCGAACGCGGCCAGCACCTCGGGGTCGATCCCGTATCCGGCCGGACCGGCCAGCGCCTCGCCGCTGATCTTGAGGAGGACGCGGCGATAGGTGGGACCGGCGGCCACGGCGGCGGCCGGGGGCTCAGGCTCCGAGCGCGCCTCCAGCAGGGATCTCCTTGTTGTCCGAGCGCCGCTCGAGCGACTCCCCGAGCTGGAAGCGAGCGAAGCGGCGCACCGCGACGTTCACCCCGAACCGGACGATCGCCTCCTTGACGATCTCCTCGACAGTCCGATCACTCTGCTTGATGAAGGGCTGCTCGAGGAGGCAGACGTCCTTGTAGAAGCGCTCGACCTGTCCCTCGATGATGCGTTCGATGACCTTCTCGGGCTTGCCGGACTGCCGGGCCTGCACGCGGTAGATCTCGCGCTCCGTCTCGAGCTCTTCCGCGGGGACGTCGCTTCGACTCACGTAGCGCGGGGCGGCGGCGGCCACCTGCATGCCGAGGTCCTTCACGAGCTGCTGGAACTCGACGGTCTTGGCGACGAAGTCCGTCTCGCAGTTGACCTCGATCAACACGCCGATCTTGCCGCCCGGGTGGATGTAGGCGCCGATGGCGCCGTCGGTGGCCGCGCGACTGGCCTTCTTGGCGGCCTTGGCGAGCCCGCGCTCGCGCAGCAGACGGACCGCCCTGTCGAGATCACCGGCGGCCTCGCCGAGCGCCTTCTGGCAATCCTGCAGCCCGGCCCCCGTCTTTTCCCGGAGCTCCCTGACGAGGGCGAGACTCATGCTTGCGTGGCCTCGGCCTCCGCCCCGCCGCGCATGGCGCGCGTCGCGACCGCGCCGCCGTTGCCCGCCACCTCGGGCTCCTGGCCTGCGCCGCGCTGCCGTTCCTCGTAGAGATTCCGCCCTTCGATCACCGCCTCGGCAATCGCCGCGCAGAAGAGCCGAATCGCCCGGATGGCGTCGTCGTTGCCGGGAATCCTGTAGTCGATCAGGTCCGGGTCGCAGTTGGTGTCCACCACCGCCACCACCGGGATGCCGAGCTTGTTGGCCTCCTTGACCGCGATCTCCTCCTTCTTGGGATCGATCACGAACAGCGCGTCGGGAAGCTTGCGCAGCCCCTTGATGCCGCCGAGCGACGAGAGCAGCTTCTCGCGCTCCCGCCTGAGCGACTGCAGCTCCTTCTTGGTGAGCGCCTGGGCGATCTGCGCATCCTCGAGCATCTCGTCGAGCTTCTTGAGACGGTCGATCGACTGTTTGATGGTTTGAAAGTTTGTGAGCATACCGCCGAGCCAGCGGGTGTTGACGTAGAACGCGCCGCAGCGTTCCGCTTCCTCGCGCATCGCGTCCTGCGCCTGCTTCTTGGTGCCGACGAAGAGCATCTGACCGCCCTGCGCCGTGAGGTCGCGTACGAAGTTGTACGCGTCGCGGAACATCTTGACGGTTTGCTGGAGGTCGATGATGTAGATGCCGTTCCGGGCGCCGAAGATGTAGGGCTTCATCTTCGGGTTCCAGCGGCTCGTCTGGTGCCCGAAGTGTACCCCTGCCTCGAGCAGGTTCTTCATGGTGACATCCGTCATACGATACCTGTGGGCGACCCCCCCCTTCTCGGAGAACTGGAAAAGGCACCGACTAGCAGAAAGCGACCCGCCAAGGCAATGAACGCCGTCATTGGTTCATCGAGTCCAGGAACTCCTGGTTCACCTTGGTTCCCTTGACCTTGTCGTGCAGGAACTCCATCGCCTCCACGGTGTTCAGCTGCGAGAGCAGCTTGCGGAGGATCCAGACCCGGTTGAGGACGTCGCGCGGGAGCAGCAGCTCCTCCTTCCGCGTCCCCGAGCGGGTGAGGTCGATGGTGGGAAACATCCGCTTGTCCATGAGACGCCGGTCGAGGTGGATCTCCATGTTGCCGGTGCCCTTGAACTCCTCGAAGATGACCTCGTCCATCCGGCTTCCGGTGTCGACCAGCGCCGTGCCGATGATCGTTAGGCTGCCGCCGTCCTCGATGTTACGCGCGGCGCCGAAGAACTTCTTCGGGCCGCGGAGCGCGTTGGAGTCGACGCCACCCGACAGGATCTTCCCGCTGGGGGGGACCACCGAGTTGTAGGCGCGTGCCAGCCGCGTGATGGAGTCGAGCAGGATCACCACGTCGCGACCGTGCTCGACCAGCCGCTTGGCCTTCTCGATGACCATCTCGGCCACCTGCACGTGGCGGGTGGCAGGCTCGTCGAACGTCGAGCTCACCACCTCGCCCTTGACCGACCGCTGCATGTCGGTCACCTCCTCGGGCCGCTCGTCGATCAGCAGCACGATGAGGACGACGTTCGGGTGGTTCGCCGTGATGCCGTGCGCGATGTTCTGGAGCATCACGGTCTTGCCGGTGCGCGGCGCGGCGACGATGAGGCCGCGCTGCCCCTTTCCGATCGGCACCAGCAGATCGATGACGCGGGTCGTGAATTCCTGCGGGTCGAACTCGAGCCGGAGGTGTTCGTCGGGGTAGAGCGGCGTCAGGTTGTCGAAGAGGATCTTCTCGCGCGCCTTCTCCGGCTCCTCGAAATTGATCGTCTCGACCTTGAGGAGGGCGAAATAGCGCTCGCCTTCCTTGGGCGGCCGGATCTGTCCATAGACCACGTCGCCGGTCCGCAGATTGAAGCGCCGGATCTGGCTGGGTGA
>VBLD01000217.1 GCA_005879205.1 Deltaproteobacteria bacterium | reverse complement strand
CCGACTTCAGGACCCGCGAGGGGACCATCCCCGGCGCCACCCTGCTGTCGAGCTACAGCAAGTACGAGGCCGCCGAGGAGCTTCCCCCGGGGAAGGACGCCCCGCTCGTCTTTTACTGCGCCGACCCGCATTGAATGGCGTCGCACAAGGCCGCCCGTCGGGCGGTCGAGGCCGGCTACACGGACGTGAGCGTGATGGTGGATGGTCTGAAGGGCTGGAAAGCGGCCGGAAATCCGGTCAGCAAGCCCTAGATCATCGAATGCGCGGCAGCACCTCGTCGGCGAAGAGACGAAGGCTCGCCCACCCGAGCTCCGGCTCGATGCCGCCCATGAGGGGATGGAGCAGGACCCGCCCGTGTTGCTCGGCGATCTCGACGCACTCCTCGGGCGTGACGACGCGATAGACGCCGCTCCGCCGCACCTCCTCCTCCGTCGTGGCGGCCACGTGCACGGCAGAGCGCTGCCCCGGCGTCTGCCACTCGTCGTAGGTCCTGGCGTCGTAGAGCGCGTGCGGCGCGATACGCTTCCAGTCGCTCGCCGGATCGCGGGTCACGTGCACGAAGCCGGGGCCGCCCGGGAGGACGACGAAGCCGCCGTCGAACCCCTCCGCCGCGCAGGCCTCGTTGTAGATCCGGGCCAGCTCGGGATCGCCGACGGCCGGGAAGAAGCCGCATCGGAGGCGCGCGGCCCGGCGCGCCGCCTTCGGCGTCGAGCCGCCGACCAGCACGGGCGGCGGCGACGCCGGCGCCGGCGTCACCCGCACGCCACGGCCGCGCCACGTGAACGGCTCGCCCGTCCACGCCTGCCGGAGCACGCCCACGTACTCGTCGAACAGCCGTCCGCGCGCCGCACGCTCGACGCCCGCCATCTCGAACTCCTCGTGGCGGTAGCCCATGCCGGCGACGAAGCTCAACCGCCCGTCGGCGACCAGCGCCGCGGTCGCGAGCTGCTCGGCGAGCCGGATCGGATCGTGGAGCGGGACGAGGACGGCGGCGACGCTGATCGCGAGCCGCCGCGTGCGCGCCGCGATCGCCGCCGCCAGCGTCACCGGCGACGACATGTAGCCGTCCTCGACGCCGTGGTGCTCCGAGATTGCGACCACGTCGAAGCCCGCCGCGTCGGCCCACTCGCACATGTCGAGGCAGGCCGCGTACTGGGCGGCATGCGTGGTGCGCGCGAAAGGCGGGACGCGCAGATCGAAGCGGAGGCCGACCATGGCGGGCATCGCTGCGGGTTCTATCGACGCCGCGCCGAGCCCGTCAACTCGCTCTTGCGGCGCTGCTCTTGCGGCGCGTGCTTGTCGGCCCGGCTCGCGTTTGTTAGCCCTCCCCGGGGGGTTTTCTACATGTCGCCGCCAGCGCTTGTCGGACGGACGGGCGTCGTCACCGGCGCCTCCTCGGGCATCGGCCGGGCGCTGACGCTCTGCCTGGCGGCGCGGGGAATGCGGATCGTCGCGGCAGCCCGCTCGGCCGACGCACTGCGCGAGCTGGCCCGCGAAGCGGGCGGCGCGGTGCACGTCGTCGAGACGGACGTGACGCGGCAGGAGTCGGTGGACGAGCTGCGCGAACGGGCGCGGCACGCATGTGGCCGTATCGACGTCGTCGTCAACAACGCCGGCGTCGGATACGTCGAGCCGTTCGTCACCTCGCCTTTCGCGCACTGGCACGAGACGCTGGCGACGAACTTGCTCGGCGCGCTCTCCGTAACCCGCGCCTTTCTGCCGCTGCTGCGGGAAGCCGGCGGCGGTCTGGTCGTCAACGTCGGGTCGGCGTCGGCGTCGGGCTGGCCGTACGTCGCGCTCTACGCGGCCAGCAAGGCGGCGCTCGAGGCCGCATCGATCGCGATCGACCGCGAGATGCGCGGGAGCGGGGTACGGGTGCTGTCGGTGGAGGTCGGGCCGACCGCCGGAACGGGGTTTGGGTCGCGATCCGATCCGGCGGACGTCGCGGCCGCGACGCGGTCGTGGACGGAGAGCGGCATCCCATGGACCGAGGTATCGACGCCCGATGCTTCGGCGCGGAAGATCGTCGACGCGATCGAGGCGGCGCTCGTCCCGGCGGGCGCGCGTGCTGCGGACGATCCGGGAACGTGAGCACCTGCGGAGTGCCGTTCCGCGGCGCCGGCCGTCCGCGCACGCTCCTCCTTTTCGCTCTCGGCATCGGCCTCGTCGTGCGACTCGCGCGGGTCGCACGCGACCCGCTCGTGCACCCCGACGGGCCGGCCTACCTCGATCTCGCGACTGCGCTCGCGCGCGGGGAGCTCATGCCCGTCCTCGGAGGCTACTTCTCGCCGCTCTACCCGGCGGCCGTGTCGATCGTCGCCGCGACCGGGCTCGGGCTCGAGCTGGCCGGCCGCCTGACGGCCGTGCTGGCGGGTGTGGCGCTCCTCCCGCTCGTCTACAGCGTCGCCCGCCGCCTCCTCGGTGAGTCCGCCGCGGGAGCGACCGTCCTCGTCGCCGCCGTCCAGCCCGCACTGGTCAAGTCCTCCGCCCAGGTGCTCCCCGAGACGCTCGCGGGCACACTCCTCGCCGGCTGGCTTCTCGTCCTGCTCACCGAGCGGGACGGGCGCCCGGCAACGGCCGGCATGCTCGCGGGTGCGACCTACCTCGCGCGCCCGGAGGGCGTGATGCTCGTGCCGCTCGGTCTCTGGCGCTTTCGCCGCCGGCCGCGCGGAGCGCTCCTCTACCTCGCCGCGGCGCTGCTCGTGATGGCGCCCGCGCTCGTGGCCCTCCGGATCGAGCACGGTCACTGGCAGCTCTCGCCGCGCGAGGGGCGCATCGCGGCCCGGAGCGGGGCGACGTCGTTCATCGGGGCAGCGACCCAGCACCCGGTCCGATTCCTCGGCGGCACCGCGGTCGGCGCGGCACGCCAGGCGGCATACGACGCCAAGGCGCTCGGGGCGCTCCTCTGGGTGCCGTTCGTCGCGGGGCTCCTGGTCGCGAGAGGCGCGGACCGCTGGCCGCTCGTCGTGGTCCTCTGGTTCACGGCGCTGCCGCTGGCGATCAATCCGAGCCCGCGCTACGCGGTGCCGCTGCTGTCGCTCCTGCTGCCCTGGGCGGGGGCCGGCATCGTCGCGCTCGGTCAGCGGCTCGGCCGCCATGCCGGGCTCGCGGCCGCAGCCGTCGGCACCGGACTCGTGGTGCAGGCCCTCTGGGTCAGCCATCCCTTCGACGCCGCCTGCACGCGCGAGGTGAGCGCCCTCCTCCTCCGCCGCTACGGGCCGGGCCAGGCGCTCGTCGCCGTCGACGGCCGCTTCGCGTACGGCGCCCGCGGGAAGGCGATCGTGCCGCGAAGCACCGATCCGGCCGAGGCGCTGGCGCTCGCTCGCCGCTACGGCGCCCGCCTCTGGCTCACCCGGCCGGCGTGGATCGCTCCGCCGTGGACGCCGCCTGCCGACGTCCGCCCCGTCGCGCGTCCGTGCGGCGGGGCCTTCGTGCTGTTCGACCTCGACGGCTCGTGAGGGACCCGCTCCCGGAACCCGGCCACGCAGACGCTGCGGCGCATGCTCTAGGGATTGCCGGCGCGGACCGCACGGCATCTGCGCCTCTGTCTTTTCGGCTTGCAAGCCGTCTCCGTGCACGGATACAACCGCGCCCCCCGGCACGGCGGCAGCCACGGTGAGGAGCACGGGTATGAACGATCGGCGCGGATCGACTCTCTCTCTCGCAGTCGTCGGGGGGCTGTTTGCGCTGCTCCTCTCCCGCGGCGTCGCCTCCGGCCAGGCGGTGGGCCTCGTCGAGGCCGACGTTTCGGTGCGCGAGGACGCGCCGGCCACCAACTTCGGGGCGGCCTCGCTGCTGGTCGCCGACTCCACACCCGGGCGGCAGGCGGTGACGTTCCTCCGCGTCCGGGTGAGCGGCGTCGGCGGACTTCGCGTGACCGCCGCCGCGTTGCGCCTCCAGGTGGCGACGCCGGCCGGCGCCGGGAGCGATTCCGGCGGCGCCCTCCACGCCGCCCCCTGCGGGTGGGACGAGCTGGCGCTCACCTGGCAGAGCCGGCCGGCGGTCGATGCTCAGGTGCTCGCTCGGGTGGGCCCGGTGGCTCACAAGGCGATCGCCGCCTTCGACCTCGGCGACGCCATCGGCGGCGACGGCGTCTACTGCTTCGCGCTGGTGAGCGAGAGCCCGAGCGGCGACGACGTGACCTACATCGGTCGAGAGGGGAAGCTGTCCGCTCCCGAGCTGCGCATCGCGACCGCCCTCGCGACCACGACCACGGTCGTGACCTCATCGACGTCCACCAGCTCGTCGAGCTCCACCTCGAGCACGTCGTCCACCATGACGACCACCTCCACCACCTCGACCTCGTTCTCGACCACGACGACGCCGACCACCGCGACCACCGTGCTCGCCGGGAGCACGACGACCACGACCGTTCCACCCTGCCTGTCCGGCGATGGACCGCTCGTCACCCTGACCGGCACGCTCTCCGGCGCCTACAACAGCCAGTCGCTGGCCGCCGGCACCCGCATCGACGCCCGGGCCGCCACCTTCCTGGCCTCGCCGACCAACCTCTACCCGATCAGCCTCGGCGGCGCGGGCGGCTGCTGCCTCCTCGGCGGGACGGTGCTCGGACAGTACGATCGGACCTGGACGTGGAGCCAGATGCACGGCATCAACAATGCGGGCATCGCCTTCCTGAACGGCGATTTCACGATCGACGGGCTCCGCGTCGACGACGTCGAGGACGGCATCCGGCCGCGGCAGGGCGGAGGGTTCACGGTGCGCAACGCCTGGCTCAGCTACGTCCGCGACGACTGCGTCGAGAACGACCACCTGCAGGATGGCCTGATCGACGACTCCCTGCTCGACGGCTGCTACGTCGCCTTCAGCGCCCGCCCTTCGCCCTCGATCATCAGCAGCGGGTATGACGGCCGCAACAAGCTCTGGACGATCCGGAACACGCTCGTCCGCCTCGAGCCGATGCCCGGTCCCGACGGGCCGACCCCCGACGGCCTCGGTCACGGCGGCTTCTTCAAGTGGCATCTGTGGGGCGACCCGGTGAACAGCCTGTCGCCGAAGCTCGCGCTGCACGACAACGTCTTCCTGGCGGAGCGCGTCGGGGTGGTGGGCGCCGATCGCATGGGCATCCCGCCCGGCGAGCTCCTCGAGTGCGTCATGGTCTGGCTCGGGCCCGGCGACTTCCCGGCGCCCCTGCCTGCCGAGTGCTTCACGGTCACGACCGACCGCGCCGTCTGGGACAACGCCGTCGCCGATTGGGTCGCGCGGCACCTCTCCCGCCTCGACGGGGCGAAAACCCAACCGTAGTCGAGCTCGCCACCGACGCATCGCGCCTGCTGCGGGCGCCCGCTCACCGAAAACGGTCGAGCGAAATACCAGAAAGATTCCCGACCTCCGCCGTGATCGAGCCCGGACACTCGCTCCGGCTGACCATCGCGACGGGCGATTTCCCGCACGAGACGTCGACCTTGTCCACGCTGCTCAACTCGGCGGGAATCGACACCCTCTACCTCGGGCCGGGCCATCCGTCGTCGATCTATCTCGGGACGGTCTCGCCCCCGCCGGCGAGCTAGCTAGCGAGCATCCTCCGCTCACCCGCGGGACGGGTGGAGCGGCTCCCGTACCTGCGGCCGGCACATTCCTTCGGCCCGCCGGGCGGGCCGCACCAGCCCTGAACGGGCCGCGCGCGCGCCGCTACGCCTGCGAGAAGACGCCCCGGCGCTCGAGCGCCGCGACCAGCCGCGCGTAGGTGCGAGGCGCGGCACGCTTCACGCGCCAGAGCCAGCGGATCTCCCCGTGCGGCAAGGCGTACAGCTTGCCGCGCTCGACGGCGCGAAGCGCAAGACGGGCGACGTCGTCGGCGCTGTATCTCGACCGTTGCATCATCGTCTCGGCCAGCCGCCGCTTGCCGTCCTCGAGCGGACCGACGGTGTCGTGCACGATGTTGGTCGGGAAGAAGCCGGGCATGAGAACGGTCACGCCGACGCCGTCGCGCGCCGCCTCGGCCGCCAGCGTCTCGCTCAGCGCGACCACGCCCGCCTTCGTGACGTTGTACGCGCCCATGCCGGGCGCGGCCGCGATCGCCGCGGCGGAGGCGACATTGAGGACGTGACCGCGTCCCCGCGCGCGCATGCGCGGCACGAAGTAGTGGCAGCCGTGGATCACGCCGCACAGGTTGACGTCGATCGCGCGCCGCCACGTGTCGAGGCCGGCCACGCCGACCTCGCCCGCCGCGCCGATGCCGGCGTTGTTCACCAGCAGGTCGACCTCGCCGGCAAGCGTCGACGCCTGCGCGGCGAGCCGCGCGACGTCGTCCGTCCGGGTGACGTCGCACACCACGACGTGCGCCTCGGCGCCGAGCGAGCCGACCTCACGCGCCGTCTCGCGCGCCGTGTCCTCGCGCACGTCCGCGACGACGACGACCGCGCCGCGCGACGCGAGCACCCTGGCGAACGCCCGGCCGAGCCCGCTGCCGGCACCCGTGACCACCGCCCGGGTGCCGCCGCCGATCGGCATGCGCGCCCGTCGCGTCACGCGGTCACGCGCAGGAAGTCGTCGATCACGGCGATCTCCTTCAGGCCGCGAGGGCCCGGCTCACCATGCGCTCGAAGTGGCCGATGCGCTCCTCGAGGAACGAGGAGTGGACGCCGGTGGCGTGGCGGCTGGCGTGGAGCCCGCGCTGCACGCGGGTGACGGCGCCGATGTCCTGCTGGTTCGTCCGGTCGAGCGCCTCGCGACGCAGCTCGCGAAGCGCCGCGAGCTCCCCGCCGAGGTCGAAGCTGCGGGCGACCAGGCGGATGCGCTCGGGACCGAGCGGGTCGATGCGCAGATAGGAGAAGTCGGCAGGCGCGATCACCGGGATCAGGTTCGGGAAGAGGTGGCCGAAGCGGACGGTCCCCTGCTCTTCCGCCGAGAGGTGCGCCAGGGGCGGCACCGTCGCGAGGAACTCGGGGCGGATGCGGGCGTGCGTGTAGCTCCCGTGCGGCTCGAAGAAGTGACGCGCGCCGTCCGTCGCCACGAAGTCGTTCAGGAAGTCGTGCACGATCGGCACGTGATACCCCTCGAGCCCGTTCTCGACGTAGACCTTCCAGTTGACCGGCACGTCGTAGACGTAGTCGAAGGCGAGCTCCATCTCGGCGCCGCGGGCCCGCCCGAGCGCCTCGGCGAGCTCGCCGGCCCACTCCTTGAAGGCCGGCGCGGCGGCGTCGAGACAGCCGAACACCATCGGCCCGAGCGTGGCGAGCCGGATCGGGACGAGTCCCATGGCGCCGAGGTCGCAGTGAGCGAACTCCTGGCGCTCGGGCACGCCGACGAGGCGCCCGTCGGTCGCGTAGCTCCACGCGTGGTAGGGACAGCGCAGCTGCCGGCCGCAGTTGCCGCGCCCTTCGGCCAGCGTCGTGCCGCGGTGCCGGCAGGCGTTCAGGAAGCCCCGCAGCTCGCCGTCGTGGCCGCGCACGACGACGACCGGCGTCGTGCCGATCGTCGCTGCGACGAAGTCGCCTGCGGCGCAGAGCTCGGGCAGGTCGGCGACGTGCATCCAGCTGCGCGCGAAGATCCGGCCGAGCTCCGCCTCGAAGACGGCGGCCGACGTGAAGGCTCCCGCCGGCAGGCATCGGCCGGGTGGCGGTGCAGAGAGGTCGAGGCCGTCGATGGTGAGCGTCCCGTCCATGATTCACCCCCGCTTGCGGGCGCGCCCGGTGCGAGCGGACGCGGCCTGGTTCTGCAGCTGGCGCAGCCGCCGCTCGAGCTCGCGGCGGGCGCGGCCGTGCATCACGCCGAGCAGAATGAGTCCCTGCCCGACGAGCGTGGCGCCGCGAAACTCGTCGGCGTCGAGCTCGCCCTGCGCCCACTCGATCATCGCCTGGGTGTAGCGCGCGTAGATGTGGGTCGCGACGACGGTCGTGTCGACCCACGGAACGATGTCGCCCGTCGCCTGCCCGCAGCGCAGCTCCTCGGCCATCATCGCGACGTAACGGTCGCGGTTCTTGCGGCGCAGCGGGCGGGCCTCGGCGGAGGTGAGGAACAGGTGGACGAGGGCGCGCGAGTAGCCCGGCTCGGCGAGGAGCTCGCGGTTCGCCGCCTCGCAGCCGGCGAACGCCCGCTCGACCGCGCTCCCGCCCGGCGCGTTCCGCGTGCTGGCGACCACCCGCTCGAACGTCTCCTCGAGCTCCCCCAGCAGGATCGCCTGCTTGCCGCCGAAGAGGTTGTACAGGGTCGGGACCGAGACGCGGCTCGCCTGCGCGAGGTCGCGCATGGTGAGCCCGTCGTAGCCGCGCTCCGCGATCAGCTCGCGCGCGGCGGCCAGGATGCGGCCGCGGCGCTCGGCCTTGTGCTCTTCGAGGAGGCTCATCAACACCAACTTTTAACGCGTGCAAGAACTATCACGCGTTTAAAAATCAGGTCAATGCCCCCGGGCACCGGCGACCTCGGCCCGCCGTACCGCGGCGCCGTGGATGCGCTCGGTTCAAATGGTGGCGACCGCCGCCTGCTCCACCCAGCCGCGACGTCCGTCGCCGCGCTCCACCTGCGCCCAGCCCTCGCGGGCG
>VBLD01000216.1 GCA_005879205.1 Deltaproteobacteria bacterium | reverse complement strand
GCCGAGGCCCAAGGCGATGGAGCGGCCCGGGACGTAGAAGATCGGCAGGAAGGTCTCGACCGCTTTTGCGAAGCCGGGGACGGCAAGGGTGACGAGCGCGAGGCCGACCACGCCGGCCGAGCAGGCCAGCAGCACCGCCTCGCCGAGGACGAGTGCCATCACGGTCAGGTCCGTGAATCCGACGGTCTTGAGGACGCCGAGCTCGCTCGTCCGCTCGCGCACCGACTGCGCCATGGTGTTGCCCGCGATCAAAAGGATCACGAAGAAGACGACCGCCGCGATGGCGGTGAGGATGGCGCCGGTGTCGCCGATCTGGTTGGCGAAGGACTGCATGAACGCCTTCTCCGTCGCGGTCTTGGTCTCGGCGGGCGAGTTGGCGAACTGACGGTCGATCGCGTGCGCGATCTCGTCTGCACGCGCCGGGTCGTCGACCTCGACCGCATACCAGCCGACCGTTCCCGGATCGCCGGTCCGCTCCATCAGATACTTGTAGTGGAAGAAGAGCTGGGTCTCGTCGATGTCCGGTGTGGCGCCTCTATAGATGCCGACGACCTCGAACTCGAACGTGTCGGGCTTGCCGTCCTTCGGCCGGAAGAAAGTGGGTTGGATCGGGATCCGATCGCCGAGCTTCCAGCCGAACCGCGCGGCGAGCTTCCGCCCGATGAGCGCGCCCGTCCTGGTGCTGGCCCACCGCCGGCGATCGTCGTCGTCGACGACGAACTCGGGGTAGATGCGCAAGATCCCTTCGGGGTCGACCGCCATGTTCGCGAAGAAGTTCTTCGGGTCCTGATAGACGCCGCCGAACCAGGTCATGTGCGTCGCGAACCGGACCCCGGGCGTGGACTGGATCTGCGCCAGGTAGCGGAACGGGAGCGGCTGGATCATCGACATCTTGTGAACCGTCAGCAGGCGCTTCTGGCCGGCGAGCTCGATCCCGACGCCGAAGCCGGTCCGGATGGCCATGAGCAGGCCGAAGAGGAAGAAGGCGACGGCGATCGAGAGGAAGGTGAAGGTGGTGCGGATCTTCCGGCGCATGAGGTTCCGCCAGAGCAGGGGGAGGTACTTCATGCCGCCTGCGCCTCGACGAGCGTTCCCTTGTCCATGTGCAGGATGCGCCCCGCGCGCTCGGCGGCGAGCGGATCGTGGGTCACCATGATCACCGTCTTCTCGTAGCGCCGGTTGAGCTCGCCGATCAGATCGAGGATCTCGCCGGCCGTCTGCCGGTCGAGGTCGCCCGTCGGCTCGTCGCACAGGAGCAGCGTGGGATCGTTGACGATCGCGCGCGCGATGCCCACCCGCTGCTCCTGCCCGCCCGAGAGCTGCATGGGGAAGTGGCCGGCGCGATCGGTGAGACCCACCAGCTCGAGCGCCGTCGCGACGTGCTTCCGGCGCTCGGCCCGGGAGAGTCCGGTCAGCAGGAGCGGCAGCTCGACGTTGCGGGCGGCGGTGAGCACCGGCAGCAGGTTGTAGAACTGGAAGATGAAGCCGACGTGCTGCGCGCGCCAGCGCGCCAAATCGCGCGACGACGCCCGCGTGAGGTCGCGGCCGCCCACGGTCACGCGCCCCGAGGTCGGCTTGTCGAGGCCGCCGATCAGGTTGAGCAGCGTCGTCTTGCCGGAGCCGGATGGGCCCATGAGCGCGAGGAACTCGCCGCGCCGCACCTCGAGCTCGAGCCCCTTGAGCACGTCGACGCGTTCCGCGCCGCGCGTATAGACCTTGTGGACGTCGCTCACCTGCACCAACGCATCGGTCATTCGCGTCCTCGTCTGCTAGCGCCGCCGGACCCGGCCACACGCCCCAAGTCCGACACCCCGATGCACTTCCCCACGCTGGGCGGAGGCGAAACCCGGCCTCGCCATCGTCGAGCATGACTTCCCGGTAGTCGTGCCTACAGGCGCCTACACGCCGTCGCAAGATGTGACGAGCGGCCACCCGTCGCGCGCCATGGGGGACGTGCGAATCGCAGCCGCGGTGAGGGTCGATCAGTCGCTGTCGTTGGCGCTGATCAGACGCTCCGACGCGGTCCGCCCGGGGCTGGCGAGGTACATCGGGACCACCTGACGCCAGTCGATCCCGTGCTCGCGCAACCCGAGCTCCGCGTGTGCGGCGTTGAGCCACGCCTCGGGGCCGAGCAGGTAGGGCAGGCAGTTGCCCTGCACGCCGATGTCGTCCGGATGGGCCCAGCCGCCCGCGAAGAGGATGTCGGCGGCGTAGCAACCGAAGCGGCGTCGCCGCTCGCTGTAGATGCGGTGCGGCGCCTTGGTCGCCGGCGGAGCCTCGCGGCGTGCCTCCCGGGCATCGATGACCATCCCGTCGCGCACGACGAGATCGGGCTCGCTGCGAGGAAGCTCTTTCGCCTCCACGATGAGGCGCGTCTTCACCGGCGTGGCGTCGGCGGGCGCCATCTCGGCGCGGTTCGTGTAGTGGGTCGTGCCCCGGCTGTCCGTCCACCGCCAGACCTCCTCCGCTCCGGCAAGGGCCGGCAACAGCGCGAGCGCAAGCAGAAGGGCGAGCGTCTTCATCTGATGTCTCCTCTCCGATGTGACTGCAGCAACGCGAGGGCCACGGCCTTCCGTTACCGCGGTTCGCCTGCGGCTGTCCATCAAGCATCCGCCTTGCGCTCCCGCATGATGGCATCTGCGATGCGGTCCGCCTGCTGCCGTCAGCACGCCTCCCCTTGACGCGGACCGGTCCCTCGACGAACCTCGGTGTGCCGTGGACTCGATCTACTGGGTGATCTCCCGCCACTGCAACCAACGGTGCCCTCACTGCTACAATGATTCGGCCCCCGGCGCGCCGGGGCTCGTGCCGGAGCAGGCCTCGCGCTGCATCGCCAATCTGCCCGATGCGGACGACGTCGCCGTCGACCGCATCATCATCTCGGGCGGCGAGGTGCTCGCGTGGCCGGACCTCCTCTTCCATGCGCTCGCGGGCCTGTACGATCGATACCGCGACCGCACGAAGCTGATGGTCCAGACCAACGGCGATCTGCTCGATGCGGTCGTGCTGGATCGGCTCCTCGCTCATCACGTCTGCCGGATCGACGTCTCGAGCATGGATCGCTACCACCCGCGCACGACGCTCGATCGTCGCGAGCACCTGACGCGTCTCCTCGAATCGCGGGGCATGGTAGAGGCGGGCTCCATCGCGCGCACCGCAGGGCGGGAGATCGAAGCCGGCAGGCGGCTCACCTACGCCTTCTGGGGCGCCACCGAGGACCTCTGGATCGGTGCTCTCTGGCCGCGGGGACGCGCTCGTCGCCTCGGCCTCACGAAGGCGAGGCCCGAGGACGACTTCTGCGCGCGCTGGAGCGGCGCCAAGCATTTTCTCGACTATCGCGGCGAGGGGTGCGAGGTGAACGTCCAGCTCGCCGACGTCTATCCCTGCTGCCCGATGACATGCCGGCCAATCGGCGATCTTTTGACCGAGCCGCTGATCGCCATGCTCGACCGCTGCGCCGAGCACCCGGTCTACCGTGCCCTGAACGAAGGCCGGCCCGAGAAGATGGGCGAATACCTCGGGATCAGCGAGTCGGAGGGCATCCGCCGCACCCGCGAACTCGGCAACCAGTGCCTCTGGTGCGACGAGTTCTTCACGAGGCACGCGGCCGGCCTGCTCCATCAGAGCGGCGTGACCGCGCGCGGAGACGTGGACCTCGCGCCGCTCCGCTGAGCGGCGGCAGCCGCCGGCGGCCCTGCCGCGATCGGTCCGAAGCGGGAAAAATCGACCGGGCTACCGCCGCCGGACTCGGCTCCCGTCGGCGAGATCGGCCGGCGGGTCGAGCACGACGGTATCCCCGGCGTGGACCCCCGAGGCCACCTCGACGCTGCCTGCGCTGCTGCCGCCGACCGCGACCGCCCGGCGCTCGACCCGATCGTTGCGCAGCACGAAGACGACGCCCGCGTCCTTCTCCCGACGTAACGCCCGCTCGGGAACGAGCAGCCTCGGCCGCGCGGCGACGTCGGTCCCCGGCTCGGCCTGGAAGGCCACCTTGACGCCCATGTCGGGCAGGATGCGCGGATCGCCGAGCTCGTTGAAGGCGATCCGCACCTTCACGGTGGCCTTCTGCCGATCGGCTGCCGGCACGGTGGTGATGACGTGGGCGGGGATCTTCCACTCGGGGTAGGCCTGCAGGGCGGCCACCACAGACTGATCGCGCCGCACGCGCTGGATGAACGCCTCGTTGACGTCCACCTCGATCTCGAGCGAGCTCATGTCGACGATCGTGCCGATGCCGGTGCGTGTGAACCCGCCGCCGGCGGAGACCGGCGACACGATCTCGCCCGGCTGCGCGTTCCTGGACGTCGCCACGCCGTCGAACGGGGCACGGATCAACGCGTCCTCGACGTCCTGGCGTCGCAGCGAAACCTCGCGCTCCGCCACCGTCACCTCGTCGCGCGCGGCCGCCAGCCGGGCCGCGAAGGAATCCCGCGCCGCCTGCGCGGCGTCCAGAAACTGGCGACTCGCGACGCCAACCTTCGCGAGGTCCCGGGCACGGCCGAGGTCCAGCTCGGCTTCCCGGAGCCGCACCTGGATCTCGTTGAGCGCGCTCTCGGCCGCCGCCACCCGCGCCGCGGCCAGCGCCAGGGCGTGGCGGACGTTCGCATCGTCGAGGCGGGCGAGTATCTGCCCTTCCTTGACGCTCATCCCTTCCTCGACGCCGACCTCGACGAGACGGCCCGTCACCTTGGAGGCGACCGTCGCCTGCCGGCGCGCGACGACATAGCCGGAGGCATCGAGCACCGACGGTGCGGACCCACCGGCGCCCGCCTCGACCACGGTGGCCGTGTCGACCACGATCGCGTGGCCGGCAAGGAACCACCAGGCGGCGACTCCCACCAGGAGGCCCGACAGCCCGAGCAGCAGGAGCCGCCGCGGCCAGGGGCTCGCGTCGGGACTCTCGGACCGGTCGATGCGGAGCTCGTCGAGGCGGCGGCGCTCGGCCATGAAACTCGTTGGTCCTATGTCCCGGCGCGTGCCGAGTCCAGCGGGTCATCCGTGCTCATGCTGCCCGACCGGCGGCTGCCGGCGGTTCCGGTCGGGGCAGTGGAGGGGCCATGGTCGCAGCGAGGCTTCAGATGGTTGGGGTTGGCACAGCCCGGCGCTCGCAACGCCGGTCTCTCCTGGTCCGGCCTCACGGCGGAATCGGTCGTGGCGTCCGGCGTCATCTTTCGGGCTCGCCCACATCGGCAAAGCCGACGTGATGGAGGTGGGGCTGTCGCTCCCGGGCGGGATC
>VBLD01000176.1 GCA_005879205.1 Deltaproteobacteria bacterium | reverse complement strand
CATTCGTCGTCTTGCAGGCTCAATGCGGTGCGACGCCCGAGGAGCTCCACGCATTCTGCCGGGAATCCCTCGCCAGCTACAAGGTTCCGCGGCACGTCTTCGTCGTCGCGGAGGCAGACCTGCCGCGGACGGCGAGCGGGAAGGTCGAGAAGGCCGCGCTGCGCCGGCTTGCGGAGACCCGGCGGATGCCGTGAGCGTCGCGCCGGGGGTCGCGCCCATCACCCGGCCGTGGGCGCCAGCGCGCGGATCACTTCCGCCGCGGTCGTCACCGTGGCGAGGAGCGGCATGATGTTCTCGATCGAGAAGCGGTGCCACTCGTCGGGGTAGCTCGCGCAGCAGTCCTCCATGACGACCACGTCGAAACCGCGGTTCACCGAGGCGCGCACGATGCCCTCGACGGCGAGGTTGGTCGACACGCCGCTCATGAGCATCGTCGTCCGCCCGAGCATGCGGAGCACGGGGTAGAGCTGCGTCCCGTAGGAGCCGTCGACGCCGACCGTGCGCTCGAGGACGAAGTCCTCCGGCTGCGGCGCGAGCGCCGCGTGCGTCTCCACCCCCCAGGTGCCCTCGACGAGCATCGGCCGGCGCTGCGAGCGGCGGTGGATGAGCGTGTTGGGGCGGGGGAAGCCGGGCTTGCCGCAGAAATTGACGTAGAGGATCGGGACGCCGCGCGCCCGGGCGGCCGCGATGACCGTCTGGAGCTTCGGGATGACGCCCCGCTTCTGGACCTGTTCCGCGAGGACGCCGCCGATGCCGCGCTTGCCGATGTTCGACTCGTGCACGATGTCGTTCTGCATCTCGACGATGCAGACCGCGGCACGGCCCGCGTCGAGGACGAGATCGGCCATCAGCGCTCGGGCTCCCACACGGGCAGCGTCACGCGCTCCGTCAGCCGCTCGAAGACGGCGCGCACCCGCATGCCGAAGGCCATCTCCTCCGGCTGGCAGTTGACCATGTAGCCGAC
>VBLD01000175.1 GCA_005879205.1 Deltaproteobacteria bacterium | reverse complement strand
CAGAAGGGACGCATGACCGGGTCGTCGACGTCGGGCAGCGGGTAGTCGGGATGGAGGTCGGTCATGCTGCGCGTAGCACCGCCGCGCTGGTGGCCACGCCGGAGGCGCCGGTCACGAGCGTCGCTTTGCAGCCGGGGACCTGGTTGACCGACGTGCCGCGGATCTGCCGCACGCCCTCCAGGACGAGGTTGAAGCCGTGCACGTACGCCTCCGCGAGCCCGCCGCCCGAGGTGAGCACGGGCAGCTCGCCGCCGAGCTCGATGCGGCCGCCCTCGGTGAACGGCCCGCCCTCGCCGCGCCGGCAGAAGCCGTAGTCCTCGAGCCCGGTGATCACGAGCGGGGTGAAGGCGTCGTAGATCTGCGCGCAGTCCATGTCGCGCGGCTGGAGCGCGGAGCGCTGCCAGAGGAGCTTGGCGCAGAAGACCGACGTCGTCTCCATCGCCGGGGTGTTGTTGTAGTTCGCCAGGTGCACCGGATTCGGCCCCGAGGCCTGCGCGACCGAGTGCACGAGGACGGGCGGTTGGCGGAGGTCCCGGGCGCGCTCGATCGAGGTCACCACGCAGGCGAGCGCGCCGTCGGTCTCGAGACAGCAGTCGTGCAGGGTGAGCGGGTAGCCGATCGGGCGGCCGGCGAGGTACGTCTCCATGTCGAGCGGCCGGTCGCGCATGATTGCGTCGGGGTTACGCCCTGCGTGCTTGCGTGCCGCGATGGCGACGTTGCCGAAGTGCTCGCGCCGGGTGCCGAACTCGTGCATGTGGCGATGGGCCCACATGCCGATGATGTCGACCGGACGCACGAGACCCCAGGGGACGTGGAGCGCCTTGTCGTCGCGGACGAGCACGCGCTCCTGCGCCCACGGGCGTGACGTCTTCGCGCCCCGGTTGCGCGCGCGGTGGCAGACGACGGTGGTCGCGAGGCCCGCCGCGATCGCGGCCGCGGCGTGCATCAGCGTCGCGCACGACGCGCCGCCGCCGTAGGAGATCTTGTCCCACCAGCGGAGGCCCCGGACGCCGAGCCGGCGGGCGATGGAGACCTCGTGCGTCGCCTCCATCTCGAGCATCGACATGCCGTCGACGTCCTCGGCCTCGAGGCCCGCATCGTCGAGGGCGAGCTGGATCGCCTCGACCGCAGTGTCGGAGATGGGGCGGCCGATGTCCTTGGCGAAGGGCAGGTGGCCGATGCCGACGATCGCGACGCGATCCTGGATGCGCCGGAACACCGGCATCCGGTTAGCACGCGCTTCCGCGACCGTACAAATGCGCCCCGACCCGGCCTGCGAATTCGGCGATCGCATCGAGCAGAGGCGGGCTCGCGAGCACGTCGTTGTGATGACCGCCGGGCAGGCGCACGAAGCGTTTCGGCTCGTGCGCCGCGGCGAACAGGCGCTCACCGAGCGCGAAGGGCACGACCTCGTCGCGATCGCCGTGGGCGACGCAGACCGGGACGGACAGGGTCCCGATGCGGGCGAGCGAGTCGAAGCGCTCGCCGACCAGGACCGCGACCGGCCCGTAGTGGCGGCGAGCGACATCGCGGAGCGTCGTCCACGTGGAGACGACGGCCACGCCGGAGCACGGGCGGGTGGTGGCCAGGCGGATCGAGACGGCGCCGCCCAGGGATTCGCCGAAGCAGACGATCGGCAGGCCCCGATCCCGCACGCTGTCGTAGGCGGCCTCCGCGTCGAGGTAGACCCCGGCCTCGCTCGGCCGGCCCTCGCTGCGCCCGTAGCCGCGATAGTCGTAGGCCAGCACGTCGACACCGCGCGCCGCGAGCTCGAGCGCGACGTCGACGCGTCCGGCGATGTTCCCCGCGTTGCCGTGTGACCAGACGAGCATGGCCCGGGCCTCGCGTCCCCGCACGTACCAGGCATGGAGACGGACCTCGTCCGCGGTGGTGATCGATCGTTCCTCGACGCCCGGCGGAGGTTCCAGGCCGCCGGTTTCCGGGAGGAAGATGAGCCGATCGATCCACACGGCGACCGCCGTCGCCGGCCTCAGGGCCCGATCGCCCTGGCGACGTCGGCCATTGCCCGGGAGAGCGCGTCCGCGGTCTTCGCCTGGCGGAGCCCCACGACGAGGTAGTCGAGCCCGGCCTTGCGGTACGCGTCGAGGTCGCGGCGGACCTTGTCGGCGTCGCCGTAGAGCGGACGCGAGCTCTCCGCGCCGACGAGCACCCCCTTGCGCAAGCTCACGGTCACCGTCCCTGGCTGGCGCCCGTGGGCGGCCACCCGCTCCCGCAGCCGCACGACCACCGGCGCCAGCTCCGCCGGCGCGAGGTCGATCCCGTGCCAGCCGTCGCCCGCGCGCGCGGCGCGCTCGATGGCGGCCGCCGAGTTGCCCGCGATCCAGAGCGGCGGATGCGGCTGCTGGACGGGCGGTGGGCCGGTCCGCACCGGCGGCAGGCTGTAGCACGCGCCCGTGAAGTCGGCGTCGCCGCCGCGCCAGAGCGCCCGGCAGACCGCGAGGTACTCCTCGGTCCGCCGGCCGCGCCCGGCAAACGGCACGCCGAGCGCCTCGAACTCCTCGCGGAGCCAGCCGGCGCCCGCGGCGAGGACTACACGGCCACCCGAGAGGACGTCGAGCGTGGCGATCTGCTTCGCCGTGACCACGGGGTTGCGATACGGGACGACGTACGCGCTGACGCCCAGCCGCACGCGGCTCGTCTGGCCGGCGAGATAGGCGAGGGTGACCGTCGGCTCGAAGAAGCGCTCGATGATGCCCATGTCGCCGGGCCGCGCATCGGGCCGACGGTCGTACGGATAGATCGAGCGAGCGGCGCGCGGGGCGACGAGGTGGTCGCTCACCCAGACGGAGTCGACGCCGAGCGCTTCCGCCTCGCGCGCGAGGCGGACGAGCACGTCGGGCGCGGCGAGCGGTCCGTAGTTCGGGAGCGCGATGCCGAAGCGCACGCCGGAGAGCTACCAGAGGGCGGACCGGCCGCGCCAGTCGGCGCTCAGCGCTTGCGGCGCAGAAGCCGGGCGGCCTCGACGTAGATGGACGTGCGTGGGCCGATGGCGGCGACGTCGATCGTCGCGGGTGCCCGACGATAGATGATGCGGACAGGCCCGACGCGGACGGTCCGCCATCCTTCGAGCTCACCAGTCAGCGGCTTGGCGCGATCCGGGGCCGCGCGGATACCGTCCAGAGCCGCCCGAACACGGCGCCTGAGGTCCGGGTGCATTGCGCGGATCGCCGCCTGCACCGCCGCTGGCAGCCGGAGCGGAAGCTCCCGCACCTACCGCCCGTCGTTGAACAGTCGATCCAGGTCTCGGGTGCGGAAGACCTTGGCCCGTCCTCGCTTGAGGCTCGCCATGCCCCGACGCACCTCGGCCAGGAGCCGGCGATCGGAGAGTATCTCGGTGGTCTCCTTCCACCGCTCGAACGCCTCATAGCCGATGAGTACGGCTGTGGCGCGCCCGTTCCTCGTGATGACGATTTCCTCATCGCTGGTCTCGAGATCGGCCACGAGCCGGCTGAGACGTGCCTTCGCTTCGGCCAGGGGAAGTATTCGCACGACGGCCTCCGAGTTGGTCTGAATTCAGACCATGTATCCGCCGCCTCCTCCGCCGGGTCAAGCCTTCGTCAGCGCTCGAACCGCCGGGCCGCCCCAGTCGGCGCGATCGTCGTTACCAGAGCACTCGCACCAGCCCCGAGTCGGCGATGTCGGCGTCACGCGTGATGAGCGGCAGGGACAGGCGTCGCGCCGCCGCGCACACGAGCGCATCGAACGGGTCATCATTCGGGCGCGTGTCGTCCGCGAGGTAGACGTCCTCGGGAATGAGGTCGAGTGCCTGATAGGCGGGGTTGCTGAAGAGATCGGCGAAGAACTCACGGAGGGATCGCCGGAGGTCGACGCGCCCCACGCGGGA
>VBLD01000174.1:5316-5849 GCA_005879205.1 Deltaproteobacteria bacterium | reverse complement strand
CCGGCGCGCGAAGCGTCGTCTGAGCGATGGCGACCGTTCCGCGCAAGCAGCCATCGCGGTCCATCCGACCGCGCGCGCGGCGGCGTCCGGCGCGGGCGGCCGGCGTGGACCCGGTCACGAGCGAGATCATCCTCGGGGCCTTCGAGACCATCTGCTACGAGATGGCGACGCACGTGAGCCTCACCGCCACCACGCCGATCCTGAACCAGTCGAACGAGCGGAACGCCACGATCCTCGACGCCGCCGGCCAGCTCGCCGCCCTCTCGGTCGGTATCCCGCAATTCATGCTGTCCTCGACGCTTCCGGTCCGCTTCGCCGTCGAGTTCTTCGGGCCGGACGGCCTCTACGACGGCGACGTGCTGGTCGCCAACGACCCGTACCACGGCGGCGGCCACCTGCCCGACTACAACGTCTTCGCGCCCGTCTTCCACGCGGGCGAGTGCGCGCTGATCGCCTCCATCCAGTGCCACCACGCCGACACCGGCGGCGGCGCGCCCGGCGGCTACAACGTCAATGCGCCCGACATCTGGGCG
>VBLD01000174.1:0-5282 GCA_005879205.1 Deltaproteobacteria bacterium | reverse complement strand
GTACATGATGGCCGCGAACAGCCGGACCCCCACCTTCCTCGGCGACCTGCGCGCGCAGGTGGGCGCGACCGAGCTCGGCGTCCGTCGCCTGAAGGAGGTGCTCGCCCGCTTCGGCACCGAGACGGTACGCGGGGCGGTACGGGCCATCATCGCCCACGCGCGGCGGCGCTTCCGCGAGGAAGTCGCGCGGTGGCCCGACGGCGTCTACGAGTCGGACGTCTACGTGGACCACGATCCGCACGGCAAGCGCGACATCCACGTGCACTGCGCGGTGACCGTGCGGGGCAGCGCCCTCACGATCGACTTCACCGGCTCGGACGACCGTCCCGACATCCAGGCGTACTCGACGTTCGGCAACACGCGCGGCTACGTCGTCGCGCAGCTCGCGTCGATGATGGACCCGTCGATCCCGAAGAACGAGGGCTTCTTCGACGCCATCGACCTGATCGTCCCCGAGGGCTGCTGCCTGAACCCGCCCCCGGGGAAGTCCGTCGCCGCGGGCACGCACCACCCGGGAACTGAGGTGGGCGAGGCGATCGCCAAGGCGCTGGAAAGCGTCGTACCCGAGCGGAGCTGCCCCCAGATCTACAAGATGGGCATGCCGACGGTCATCTTCGGTACCCATCCCCGCGACGGCAAGGTGTTCATCGATCACTCGGTGGATTCCTTCGCCGCGTACTGCGGCGCGGTCCGGGGGCAGGACGGCTGGGGCGCGATGAACGTGTCCTTCGGGAACCTGATCCGCGCCACCGCCGAGATCAACGAGGCGATCTTCCCCGTCCGCCAGCTCGCGCGCGACTACGAGACCGATACGGGCGGAGCGGGAGAGTTCCGCGGCAACTGCGGGAGCCTCTACCGCAAGCAGGTGCTCGTGCCCGCCACCGTGTACACCTACGTGGTCGGCAAGCGCTATCCGATGCCGGGCATCGCCGGCGGCAGGCCGGGCTCGCCCAATCGTCTCGTGGTCCGCGCCGGCGGCGCCGAGCCGTTCGAGGTGGGCGACCGGTCCGAGTACGTCGCGCACGCGGCGGGTGAGCGCTACGAGTACCACTACGGCGGCGGCGGCGGCTGGGGCGACCCGCTCGAGCGGCCGCCCGCGAAGGTGCTCGAGGACGTGCTCGACGAATACGTCTCGGTCGAGGGCGCGCGCCGGGACTACGGTGTGGTCCTCACCGGCGCGCTCGACGACCTGACGCTCGCGGTCGACCCCGAGGCGACGGCCCGCCTGCGCGCCGAGATGCGCGCCGGCGTCGCCTGATGCGCGCTCACACCGAGTACCTCTGGTTCAACACGCGCCAGCGGCGCGAGCTGGTCAACATCACCGAGCGGCTCGGCGACATCGTCTCGGCGGCGAACATCGAGGAGGGCTTCTGCCTGGTCTCGGCGATGCACATCACGGCCGCCATCTGGGTCAACGACGAGGAATCGGGACTCAAGCAGGACGTGATGGAGTGGCTCGAGCGGCTCGCCCCCGCCGGCGACTATCGCCACCACCAGACCGGCGAGGACAACGCCGACGCGCACCTGAAGCGCACGCTCGTGCACCACCAGGTGATTCTCCCGGTGACGGGCGGCAAGCTCGACCTCGGGCCCTGGGAGCAGGTCTTCTACGCGGAGTTCGACGGCGGGCGGCGCAAGCGCGTGGTCGTGAAGATCATCGGCGAGTGATCCTGGCCGCGCGGTGGAAGGTTGCGATCGCGCGGGTCGGATCGAACCCCGGTCCCCATACGACTCGCCCGTGCTCGAGGAGGAAGTGCTCGACCTGCTTCCGGAACAGGAAGAGCTGGCTCGAGCGGGGGCTCGCGCGAAGGGAGACACCGCACAGCCGCGCCAGCGCGACACTCGAAACGCGCTGGCGCCGGAGCACCGCGCGGAGATCTTCGACGTCGGCGTCGAGGTAGCGCGCGAGCTTGTAGACTGCCCAGCAGGCGGGGTCGAGGAGGTGCACGGAGAGACGGCCGATGCGACGATAGGACCGGGTCTTTCGGCGTCGCGGCGGGATGGCAACCGACGACCAGCGGTCGATGTCCGTCGAGTACTGGACCGCGACACCGGCTTCCCGCGCGGCAGCGGCGACCGCGGACTCGACCTCCGGCCACCACTGCACGTCCTTCCCGGACAGAACCAGCCCGAAGTCGACGTCTCCGGTCGGACGGCGGCCTCCGAGCAGCAACGCCTCCGTCCCGCCCGTGAGGATGAGCCTTGCGCGGCACGGCAGGGGGCGGGCGAAGGCCTCGAAGAAACGCGCGAGGTCACGCCTGTCGAGCGCGTTCCGCACGCCGTCCCCACGCGAGGAGGTGTTTTGTGGTCCGTTCGAGGACCAGCCGCAGCAAAGCCGGATCCACCTCGACCTTCGTCGTCGGCCGATGGCGGCTACCGCCCGGCGCGCCGACCGCCTCGAGGCGATTCCACATGCGCGCCGCCACTGCGTCCGCGAGCGCGTCGATATGGGGGCGGCCGCCACGGCGGCCCGTGACGACCGCACGCGCGATCGCGTCGACCGCGTGTCGGGTCGGCGTCCAGCGCCGCGTCCTCCTCACCGTCGTGACAGCATGCCGGCGTGGCGTCGGTCGCACAAGCGCGGTCGGGATCAGCGCGCGTCCGACGGCCAGAGGTCGGGATGGGCCGAGCTTGTCGCTCGCCGAGCTTTCGTTGTAGCGAGACCCGAGGATGAGGTACCGGATCGGCATCGACGTCGGGGGCACGTTCACCGATCTCGTCCTCGCCGCCGGTGCGCGGCTCTGGCTCGACAAGCACCCGACCACGCCGACGGACCAGTCCGAGGGCGTGCTCGCCGGCCTCGCCCGGCTCGCGCGCCACGAGGGGCTGTCGACCGAAGCGCTCCTCGCGCGCACGGCGCTCGTCGTCCACGGTACCACCACGGCCGACAACACGATGATCGAGATGTCGGGTGCGACGGTGGGCCTCCTCACCAGCGAAGGGCACCGCGACGAGATCGAGATCCGGCGCGGCTACAAGGAGGACATCTGGAATCCGGCGCTCCCGCCTCCGCCACCGATTTGCCCGCGCCGGCGGCGCTACGGCATCCCCGAGCGGCTCGACTTCGAGGGGCGGGTCGTCGTGCCCCTCGACGAGCAGGCGGTGCGCCGCGCGCTCCGGCGCATGAAGCTCCAGGGCGTCGACTCGCTCGCCGTCGTCTTCCTCTTCTCGTTCGTCGACCCCGTGCACGAGCGGCGGGTGCGCGAGATCGCGGCCGAGGAGCTCCCCGGGGTCATGCTCTCGCTCTCGCACGAGGTCATGCCGTCGGCGCCGGAGTTCGAGCGCACGAGCACGACGCTGGTGAACGCCTACGTCGGACCCCGGATCGAGCGCTACCTCGCGACGCTCGAGCAGCGGCTGCGGGCGGCGGGGTTCGCAGGCGAGCTGCTCGTCATGCAGTCGAACGGCGGCGTCATGCCGGGCGGCTACGTCGCCCAGAAGGCGGTGGCGGTGATGGGCTCCGGCCCGGCGGGCGGCGTCAACGGCGCCGCCGCGGTGGCGAGCGCGGCGGGCATCCGCGACTTCATCTCGGTCGACATGGGGGGCACGAGCTACGACGTCTGCCTGGTGCGCGGCGGGACGCCGCAGGTGAAGGCGGGCTGGAACTGGCACCACCGCTACCTGATCGGGCTCCCGATGGTCGACGTGCAGTCGGTGGGCGCGGGCGGGGGGTCGATCGCGCGCGTCGTCTCGGGGACGCTCAAGGTCGGGCCCGAGAGCGCCGGCGCCGTCCCCGGCCCGGTGTGCTACGGCCGCGGCGGGACCGAGCCCACGGTGACGGACGCCAACCTCGTGCTCGGCTACCTGAGCCCCGAGCGCTTCTGGGACGGACAGATGCGTCTCGACGTGGAGCGGGCCCATGCGGCGCTCCGCGACCGGGTGGCGGCGCCGCTCGGCATCTCGGTCCTCGGTGCCGCGGCGGGCATCTTCCGTCTGGTGAACGCCAACATGGCGAACGCGGTCCGCAAGGTGTCGGCGGGGCGCGGCGTCGACCCGCGGCCCCTCGTGCTCGTCGCGTTCGGCGGCAACGGGCCGCTCCACGCCGGCATGCAGGCGGCGGAGCTCGGCATCCGGCGCGTCTTCGTTCCGAAGCTCGCTCCGGCCTTCTCCGCCCTCGGCCTGCTCCTCTCCGATCACGTGGTCGACGAGATGCGGTCGTACGTGAGCCCGGTCGGCCGCGTCGACCTGGCGCGCGTGAACGCGCTGCTCGGCGAGCTGGAGGTGGCCGCGCGCCGTGCTCTCGGCCGTCCGGCGCGGCTCGAGCGGCTGGCGGCGCTCTGCTATCCGGGCCAGACCTTCGACCTCCCGGTGCCGCTGCAGACGCGGAACGGGACGATCACGTCCCGCGGCCTCGCCGAGACCATCGAGCGCTTCCATCGGACGCACGAGGAGCTGCACACCTACGCGTGTCGCGAGGAGGAGCCGATCCTGCGGGCCCTCCGCGTCAAGGCGGTCGCCACCGACGAGAAGCCGGCGCTGCCGCGGGCCAAGCGCGGACCGGCGACGAAGGCGCGCGTCGGATCCCGCAAGGCGTTCTTCGGCGGCCGCCTCGTCCCGACCCCGGTCTACGACGGCACCAAGCTCGGCCCCGGGACGACGATCGACGGCCCGGCGCTCGTCGACGAGCCGTTCACGACCGTCGTCGTGTATCCGGGCCAGCAGGCGTGCGTCGACCGCTTCGGCAACTACACCGTGACCCTCGGGAGGGCGTGAATGGCCGCCATCGAGGACGTCGCCTTTCCCGCCTCGACCGGGCGGCCGATGCGCGCCGCGCTCGCGCGGCCGGACGGCGGCGCACGCCGGCCGGCCGTCATAGTCATCCACGAGATCTTCGGCCTGAACGACGACATCCGGCGCATCACGGCGCGGGTGGCGGACCTCGGCTTCGTGGCGCTCGCACCGGACCTCTTCGACACCGGCGGACCGCGGATGCTCTGCGTGCTCCGCGCGTTCCTGGCCCTTCGGCGGCGCGAGGGGCCGGCCTTCGCGGACCTCGAGGCCGCGCGCGTCTGGCTCGGGCAGCGGCCCGAGGTCGACGCCGCCCGCACCGGCGTCGTCGGCTTCTGTCTCGGCGGCGGCTTCGCCCTCCTCTACGCGGTGCGAGCACCGCTCGCCGCGGCGGGCGTCTTCTACGGCGAGGTCCCGAAGTCTGCCGAGGAGCTGCGCGGCGTGTGCCCGATCCTCGCGGGCTACGGCGGTCGCGACCGGCTGTTCGCTTCACAGGGCCGGCGGCTCGAGCAGCTGCTCGGGGAGCTGCACGTGCCGCACGACGTCCGCGTGTA
>VBLD01000209.1 GCA_005879205.1 Deltaproteobacteria bacterium | reverse complement strand
GGCGGTCGTGACTACGGGTGCAACGGCGCCACGGGGCACGATGTGCGCGGCGGCCACCGTCGCCCCGAGACCGGCGAATGCGGCCATCAAGCCGGTCCAGCGCGGCCCCAGTGTCAACCAGGTGGTACGGATGCCGCTCGCGCGATCTTCAACCTGATCACCCGCCTCATGTATCAGCTGGTTTTGCAGCAGCAACGTTGCATACGCGAGCGCCACGTATCCGAAACCGAGCGGCAGGGTTGCGCTCGACATGCCGAAGAACAGCATCAGCGTAAAACCCGCAGCGTTCGTCAGGCTACTGGCGACCGGGACAGATTTGAGGCGCGGACCGATCGAGTAGATCACACCGAGCGCCAAGCACGACAGGATCGCGAGCCGCGCCGGCACGGGGCTCACGGCCGCCAAGACAAGGCTCAGAACCAGTAGCACCGCAAGTGAGTACTGGTATCCCGCCGCCCCGGCGACGATCAGGGGATTCTTTTGCCCGTCGCGGTCGACTTGGCGATCGGAAACGGAGTTCAACAAGCATCCGAAGGCGAGGATGACGAAGGCGCTTGCCACCCCCCGCCCCGCGGCGAGCCAAGCGCTGCCACGCGCTGCATGCAGGTCGAAAGTAGCCAAAGGCACCGGCAGGATATGAATCCAATCGCGGACCCGATATAGGCGGAGCAGGTGGTGTATCTGTCGAAGGAGGGGCGGGCGGACGGACAGCGCGGCAGGGGGCGGCTCGTAGCTCGCATCCCGGCAGGCAGACGCAGGGCGGTGACTCCGTTTCTCGACCACTCCAATCACGATTTTGAACTCCCTACTATCTTCTCAGGTATTCGCCGCGATTGCCGGGTCACACCCGCCCGCGCTCCGTCGCCGGTAGCACCGCCTCGGCGGCGGGCCCGAGCGCCGCACGGGTCCGGGCAGACAGCTCGAGCATGAACTCCTCCTCGGCCGGCGGCAGCGGTTCGCCGTGGCGGCCGACGTACGAGATCGCGTACGGCCCAGCGCGGAGAAAGCTCGGTTGGCCCGTGTCTCGTTCCACCATCACCCGCAACGGCGGGTCGGGCTCGGGCCGCAGCCGGAACTGGACCTCACGGCCACCGAAGCGCTCGACGACCGCGCTGGCGAAGCGCTCCCCCGGCACACCGAGCCCGATCAACTGCGCCCAGGCGACCAGCGCGTCATCCGGGGGTTGAGGCGCGCCGGACGGCGACGCGCCCGGCCCGCCGCTTGGAAGGGCGAGATGGTCGCCGATCCCCACCAGCTCGCGCTGCACGTGCTCACTGGCGCGCAGGCCGTTGGTCTCCTGCGCCCGCTGTGCGCGCGCTTCCGCGTCCCCGGTCAGCGCCGGCAAGAGCGAAGTGAAGAAGGCCGCCTGCGCGCTCGGCGACGCGTCCGGCACGCACCCTACCCAGCGAGCGAACCGGCGCAGGCAGCGGTCCTGCCGGGCGGCATCGAAGAGCGGACCGAAGGTCGCCTCGACGTCGACGCCGCTGCGGCGGCCGAGGGCGCGTGTATCGACCCAGCGCGAGCGTGCGAACCCCTGCAGCAGGGCGCTGCGGCATTCGTCGGCGGGCGTCACCCGCGTGCCGAGGTAGACCGGCTCGGCGCCCGTCGAGGCGGTGGCGACGGCGGTGATCTCCCGATACCAACTGTGTCCGTAGAGGTGCGACATCGCGCCCGGGCCGATGCCTAGGATGTGCGAGTCATTGTCCTCGAACTGCGCATAGCTGCGGAGCTCGGCGTCGGTGCGTACCATGCGGACGACCTCGTAGCGCAGGCGATCGAACCATTGCCGCCACGTGCGGGTCGAGTTGCGGAAGAAGTCCTTGCCCGGCCGGTCGTCGCCGCCGCTGGTCGCCGGCAGGTAGCCCTGGCGCAGGGCGCGCAGCAGCACCGCCGGCGTGAGCACGCGGCTGTAGCGCAGCGTCTCGTCCGGAGCCTGATTCAGATGCGGGACGGGTTGGTAGCGGTACACCGTCAGGCAGTCCGGGCGGCCGTCGGCGAGCAGGCGGTCCAGGTCCGAGAGGAAGGACTGCGGCGTCTGTTCGGGCAATCCGAGCACGAGGTCGGCGTTGACCCACATGCCGAGCGCGCGCGCCCGTCGCACCAGCTCGCGGACGCGCTCGAGCGGGGGGTTCATGCGCCCGATGCGCCGGCAGACGACGGGATCGAGCGACTGCAGGCCGAGGCTGAGCCGGTTGACGCCGGCGGCGGCGAGCAGGTCGAGCTTCTCCGCATCGAGGTTGCCGGGATGCCCCTCGCAGGTGAACTCGTTCCTCACCCGGAAGGCGCGCGCAAAGGCGGCGAGGAAGCGACCGAGCTGCGCGGCGGCTAGGGCGCTCGGGGTGCCGCCGCCGAAATACGCGTTGGTGACGTCGACGACGCCGAGCGCGGCGGCGTACCGCTCGGTGAGCGCGACCAGATAGTCCGTGTAGCGGTCGACCTGCTGGCGATCGTGCGGCACGAGATGAAAGTACTGGCAGAACGCGCAGCTCGCCTGACAGAACGCGAAGTGCGTGTAGAGCTGCAGCGTCGCGGGGGAGCCGGGCTGCCCGCGCCGGGCCAGCGCGGACTGCCACGCAGCCAACAGCTCGTCCACCGACAGGCGCTGCGGCCACCAGCCGTACCACGCCGACAGATCGCCGCGTAGCATCGGCTCCTCCAGGGCGCGCCCGTAGCCGTGCTCTTGTCGGCGTTTGGCCATGATGAACCGGCCGGACGCTACCAACCCGTGAAAGCGCCGGTCAAGGTCGAATATGGCAACCCCCGCACGGCCGTTGTCGCGCGCGCGTTGCGACCCCACAGGGGAGCTGCTAACGCAACGGCGCTGAGTGGGATCGAGGGTCGGGACCATTCACGTTTCGCAACGCCGCTTTGCTCTGCTCTGTATCCTGGCGTACGTCGTGCTGGCCTGGGCGGCGCGCTTCGACATGCGACTCGGCCAGCAGATCGCCTCGCTGGTGTATCCGCTCGACACCTTTTCGATGTACGGAGGGATGCCCGGGGAAGACCGCAGCCATCTGCTCGTGCGCGATGCCGAGGGGGAGGTGTACCGGATCAGCGACTTTCGCGCGTATCGCTGCCTGGAACCGTTGACCGGCAGCGACGTGCGGTGCGCCGGCCGGCTCGGCATCCCGTACCACTACGAAGAGCTGATCCATTACATCGAGACGCACCAGGGGCAGGGCGAGCTGGCCGTGGAACTCATCACGCGCACGTGGGACTTCCCGCCCGGAGAGCGGGTGCGCACGGCGGACTGCGTCGTCGCACACTGCACGGTGGCGCGATGACGGCTCGCGGCGCGGCGTCAGCGCTGCGCGGGGTCGTGGCGGCGGTCGTCAGCGTCGACCTCGTCTCCTTCCCCTTCAGCCTCATGGAGGCGCGCGACATTGGGATCGCGCACGGCACGCTGAACGCGTTCAACGACGTGCTCTCGCGCCCCGTCGGATCGGGGGTCGTCGCGCTGATCGGCGTCGCGGCGGCGGTGTCCTTCGCGCGTCGAGCCGGTCGCGTTCTGTCCGGCCTGATCGCGCTCGTCGCGCTCGGCCTGCTCAGCACCGCGCACGCGCAGTTGTTCGGCTCGCCGTGGCGCCATCTCTTCTACAGCGGCCTGTGCCTCGGTGGGTGGCTGCTCGGTCTCGCGGTCACCCGCTGGCGCGGCGCGCCGACCGACGAGTCGTACGCGCACATGGGCAGCGTCGCGCTGCTGGCGTCGGCCTACCTGTGCGCCGGGATCAGCAAGATGGCGTTCGGGGGGCCCGCCTGGCTGTCGGGTTACCCGATCCAGGCGGTCATCGTGGCGCAGGACGGCCTCGCCGGCCGCGGTGTTCTCAACCTCTACCGGCGCTTCGTGGTCGAAACGCCGGCGGTGGCCTCTCTGCTGTCCGTCCTGACCGTCGGATTCGAGCTCGGGGCGCCGCTGATGATCCTGGGCCGCATTCCACGCGCCGTCGTCGCCCTCGGATTGGTCGCCATCCACGCGAACATCTACCTGCTGACGCCGATCCTGTACTGGCAGGCGATGCTCCTTCTGGTCGTATTTGGACTGTCCGCCGACGTGCCGAGCGCGGAGATCGTGCAGCGCTTGGCGATCCCCACCCCTTCCGACACCCGCCGTTTCGCCGCCGCCGTCGTGCTGCTGGGGCTGGCGGCGGTGCTTGCCGTCGACCATCAGGCGCATCGCTTCGCGCAGGTCCGCGCGCAAGGGGGCCCGGGCCGGAATGTGCCCGCGGCCCCGGTCGCGGTGGCGAACGCGGACAAGCCGATGCAGCCCGCGGCCGAGGCCGGGGTGGATCCCCCGGCGCCGCCCCCGGCAGTGTCGACCCCGCCGCTCAGCCGGATCGGGCCACTGGCCGTCGGGCAGACCATCGCCGGCAGCTGGCAGGTCGCCGCGCTCGAGCTCCGCGGCGACGGCTTCGTCGTCAGGCTGACCCGACCCCAGGGGCACGCCAGCCTCGAGCTCACGTGCGCGAGATCGGTGCATCGCAGCCCGTTCGACCTGGGAGCAGCACATATTTTCTACTCGAACGACGTGCAGTTTGACGACGTGAAAGCTGCCGGGCTGGCGGTCCAAGAGCTGCTGCGGGCCGCTGCGGGCCGCGGTGACGTGTGCGACGTCCTGAGCGCCTGGCGCATGGCGGCCTTCTGACCGTCCATCGGACGGCGCTCCCACGTCACCCACAGGGCCGACCATCGATCATCGGATCGCGGAGGGCCAGCGGGAGCCGCTGGCTGCGTCACGGTCCGGCGGAAAGATCGGAGCGGGCCGCGAACGGCCGCAGCTCGGCCGTGCCGTACAGTTCGGCGTAGCCGCGGCGGACGCCGTAGCAGCGGTGGCTCTCGCTGCACGTTCTGCAGACGTCGCCCTTGACGAATTCGCCGTCGCCGGCGCCCGGCGGGAGCGCGGCGGACGAGAACGCATCGCGCTCGCTCGGCGGCACGAGGCAGAGCGGCAGACCGCACATCGTGTCGAGTCCGCCGACGCCGATGCCGGCGGCGCGCGCACGCTCGAGCCCACGCGTGAGCGACGGCAGAATGTCGCTGAAGCTCGGGATCAGCAGCGTCGTCCGCGGCACGACGTCGGTGTGCGAGCCGACGAAGATCGGCGTGATCCCGGCGCGCGGCCAGCGGGCGATCACGAGCTCGATGACGTTGGCGAAATCGTCGCGGTTGGCCTGGCAGAAGACGAAGTTGAGCTGCACGCGCACCGGGAGGGGCGCCAGCGTGTCGAGACCGCGCAGTGTCTGCACGAACGTCCCGGGTGCGCCGGTGATGGCGTCCGACAGCTCGGCGGTGGACGCGTGCAGCGACACCGTCATCTGCTCCACGCCGGCCTCCACCAGCGCGCCGACGAGCGCCGCGTCGAGCCGGGTGGCGTTCGTCTGCAGCTCGATGCCGCGCACACCCGCCGCCTTCGCCAACCGGACGTAGTCGAGCAGCCTCGGGTTCATCGTCGGCTCGCCGCCCGAGAGCACGAGGACAGCCGCCTCGCGGCCGGCCGCCTCGATAGCCGCGCGCACGGCCGCGTCGCCAGCGGGCGGGAGGTGCGTCGAGA
>VBLD01000208.1:11490-12632 GCA_005879205.1 Deltaproteobacteria bacterium | reverse complement strand
GGGCAGCGTCGCCGGCCCGATCGACCAACGCGCCGTTGGCGATGGCCGTGTGCAGCGCGAACGGCGCCTCCGGCGACGCGCCCGGCGGCCGCGCGGTCCCTTCGACGTGCAGGCTCGCGTCCACCATGCCCTGCATGGGACGGATCGCGGCAGGATTTGGCGTGCCGGATGCGTGGCCGGCATGAGCGACAGAAGCGCCAGCGGCGCGGTCCTCGGACACTCGACGAGCTCCATGCTGTAGCTCGCTGCAACGGGCACTACGGCCCTCAGGCGCGGCGGACGCGCATCGGGAGCCCGCCCCGCGGCCGGAGCGTCACGAGAGGCTCGAGCTCGGCCTCGTGTCCGGGCAAGAGGTCGAGGCGCCAGCGCGACGCGACGGTGGCGAGCACGAGCTGGGCCTCCGTCAGCGCGAACGTGTTGCCGATGCAGAGCCGCGGACCGCCGCCGAACGGGAAGTAGGCGAAGCGCGGTCGGGTCGCAGCGCGTTCCGGCGTGAAGCGCGCCGGGTCGAACGTCTCGGGGGGCCAGAACGCGGGATGGCGGTGCGTCACCCAGGGGCTCAGCGCCACGTTGCTGCCGGCGGGGATGCGGTAGCCGCCGATCTCGTCGTCTTCCCTCGCCCGCCGCGACACGAACCAGGCCGGCGGATAGAGGCGCATCGCCTCGTCGATGATCATCCGGGTCCACGGCAGGCGCGGCAGATCGTCCACCCCCGGGGGCCGCGTCCCGAGCACCGCGCCGAGCTCGGCGCGGAGCTTCTCGGCGACGTCCGGGTGGCGGGCGAGGAGGTACCAGGTCCACGCGAGCGCGTTGGCCGTCGTCTCGTGGCCGGCGAGGAGGAGCGTCATCACCTCGTCGCGGAGCTGCCGGTCGGTCATCCCCTCGCCCGTCTCCTCGTCGCGCAGCTCGAGGAGGGTCGTGAGCAGGTCGTAGCCGCCGCCCCCCGCCCGGCGTGTGCGGATGATGCCGAAGACGATGTCGTCGAGCGTCCGGAGGGCGCGGCGTGGGCCTGGCCGGAGCGGCGGACGGCCGGCGAGGAGGAGCCCGATCGGCGAATCGAACTGGGCGCTGATGTAGCGGTTGAGCGTCGTGACGGCCTCGCTCAGCGCATCCGCCGGTCCCCCGATGTCCACCCGGAAGAG
>VBLD01000208.1:6097-11453 GCA_005879205.1 Deltaproteobacteria bacterium | reverse complement strand
GAGCCGGCTCATCTCCGAGGCGACGTCGAGCGTCTCCCCGCGCGTCGCGTCCCAGCGGTCCAGCATGAGCTCCGTCCGCGCCGTCATCAGGTCACCGAGCGCCGCGATCCGCTCGCGATGGAACGCGGGCTGGATCAGCCGTCGCTGTCGGAGCCAGAGCGCCCCCTCGCTGGTGAGCAGCCCGTTGCCGAGCACGGGCTTCAGCATCCGGTAGTCGAGATTGTCCTTGCTGTAGTTCGTGTGCCGCTCCTGCAGCACGTGGCGGACGCCGTCCGGATGGGAGACGAGCGTGATGCTCCAGAAGAAGAACCGGAACGCGACCACGTCGCCGTGCTCGCGTTGCGTCGCCGCGAGGAGCCCGAGCGGATCCTCGCGCATGCCGCGGAGGATGCGGAGCGTTCCCCCCGCGCGCGGTGGGCTCGCGATGCGCCCTCCGAGCTCCTGCGCTCCGACGGCCACGTGAACGGCGATATCAACCTGGTCGAGCAGGAACAAGCCGAGCAGCCGCCCGCCGGCCGCTGCAGCCGACCGACTGCGGCCGGGGCCCCTCCGGCGCACGTTCCCGCATGCGGCGCGCCGGCTCCGCGGCCCACTTTCTCCGGCCGGCGCCATCGGCCTACAATCTGGCACGCGCATTGCGTTTGAACGGGGTGAACCCATGCCGTTCTTCGGCTTCCTGATGGCGTGCTTCCTCTTCAGTCACTTCAGTCGCCGGCTCCGGCACAACCGGGCTCGGATCGGCGACGGCGGGTGCGGCGGTGGATGGGACGGGCACTGGGGGAAGTGGGAGCGGCGCGCACGGCGCGAAGCGATGCGCGCGGCGCGCGGGGCAGCCCGGGAGGCACGCCAGCGGTGGGTGGCACACGCCCCGCAGGCGGCGAAGCCGCTCTCCCCCGAGGAGGAGGCCGTCCGCCGCGCGCGTCGCCGCGCGGCCGCCCAGGCCGGCTTCTACGCGCACCTGATGAGCTACCTCGGCGTCATCGCGTTCCTCGCCCTGATCAACCTCTTCACAACCCGCTACCCGTGGTTCATCTGGCCCGCGCTCGGCTGGGGCATGGGCATCTTCTCTCACTGGATGGCGGTGTTCGGCTCGCACATGCTGCGCGAGCGATACTTCGAGCCGGCGGTCGATCGCGAGCTGCGCCGCGAGCGCGCCACGATGCAGACCGAGAAGCAGGCGAGCATCGACGAGCTGTCCTCCAGCATCGCGCACGAGATCCGGAACCCGATCGCCGCCGCGAAGAGCCTCGTCCAGCAGATGGGCGAGGATCCCACGTCGGTCGAGAACGTCGAGTACGCCAAGGTGGCGCTCGAGGAGCTGGAGCGCGTCGAGCACCGGGTGTCGCACCTCCTCAAGTACGCCAAGGAGGAGGACTACAGCTTCGCGCTGGTCAATCTGGCCAACGTCGTGGACTCGGCGTTGACCCAACTACGCGCCAAGCTCGATTCCGCAAAGGTGTCGGTCTCGCGGAACTACATCGCGGGCCCCACCGTGCAGGCCGACGCCGAGAAGCTCCGTCAGGTGTTCGCCAACGTCGTCGACAACGCCATCGACGCGCTCGCGACGGTTCCCGAGGGACGGCGCATCGACCTGTTCGTCGAGAACGGCAACGGCCTCGCCACCGTCCGGGTGCGCGACAACGGCTGCGGCATCGCGCCCGAGAAGCTCGACCGCATCTTCAACCCGTTCTTCACCACCAAGGAGCGCGGCACCGGGCTCGGCATGGCGATCTCCAAAAAGATCGTCGAGGCGCACGAGGGCGCAATCGAGGTCGCGAGCGAGGTCGGCCGCGGGACCGAGTTCAAGGTCACGCTGCCGATGCCGGCGAGGAGCTGAGATGCAGGGCCGCATCCTCGTGGTCGACGACGAGAAGGCGATGCTGCTCGCGCTGAAGGGGCTGCTCGCCAAGGAAGGGTACCACGTCGAGACCGCGGCCAGCGGCGAGGAGGCGCTCCGGCAGATCGAGACCGGGAGCTTCCACGTCGTCATCACCGACCTCAGCATGAACGGCGTCGGCGGCATGCAGGTGCTCGAGCACGCCCGGCGCTTCGACCCGGACCTGGCGGTCGTGATGATCACCGCGCACGGCTCGGAGAAGATCGCCGTGCAGGCGATGAAGCTCGGCGCGACCGACTACGTGCCGAAGCCCTTCGACAACGACGAGCTGCGGGTCGTGGTCCGACGCGTGATGGAGACGGTGCTGCTCCGCCGCGACCACCGCCGGCTCCTCGACCAGGTGCGCGACGTCTACGGCTTCGAGCAGATCGTCGGGCGGAGCCCGGCCATGCGGCGCCTCTTCGAGACCATCGACAAGATCGCCGACACCGACGTCACGGTGCTCATCCGCGGCGCGAGCGGCACGGGGAAGGAGCTGGTCGCGAACGCGCTCCACTACCGGAGCCCGCGGCGCGCCAAGCCGCTCGTCAAGATGAACTGCGCGGCGCTCAGCCAGGAGCTCGTCGAGAGCGAGCTCTTCGGCCACGAGCGGGGCGCGTTCACCGGGGCGATCGCCCGGCGCGAGGGGAAGTTCGAGGCGGCCGACGGCGGCACGCTCTTCCTCGACGAGGTCGGCGACATGCCGCTCGACACCCAGGCGAAGCTGCTGCGCGCGAGCCAGGAGAAGGAGGTGGAGCGGGTCGGGGGCAACACGCCGATCCGCGTCGACGTCCGCCTGATCGCCGCCACCAACCAGGACCTCGAGGCCGCGGTGCGGGCGGGGCGCTTCCGCGAGGACCTCTACTACCGCCTCCGGGTCGTCGAGCTCGTCATCCCTCCCCTGGTCGAGCGCCGCGAGGACATTCCGCTGCTGATCGATCACTTCCTGAAGGACGCCGCCAAGCGCTTCGGGCGCGACGTGAAGCCGCTCACCGGCGACGCATTGCGCGCCTGCCTGACGCAGCCGTGGAAGGGCAACGTGCGCGAGCTCCGCTCCGCGGTCGAGCAAGCGCTGCTGCTCGCGCCCGGACCGGAGATCGCCGCGGCCGATCTCTTCGCGAACGCGCCGGCCGCCGCTGCGGCGGCGCCGGCGGCCGCGCTCCCGGCCGCCTCCTTCCGCGAGGCGAAGGAGCGCGCGGTCGAGACGTTCGAGCGCGATTTCCTGCTCGACGCGCTCCGCCGCCACGGCGGCAACATCACCAAGGCCGCCGAGGACATCGGCATGCACCGGCAGAACCTGCAGCAGAAGATGCGCGAGCTCGGCATCAGCGCCGAGGACGTCACCAAGAACTCTGCCTGAAGGAGAGCGCCATGCACATCGTCGCGAGACTCTCGAACCTGCTGCGCGGCGTCCTCACCGGCTGGGTGGGACGACGCGAGCACCGCCACCCCGACGCCGTCTACGAGGCGGCGATCCAGGAGCGCGTGGTCCAGTACGGCAAGCTCCGGCACGCCACCGCCGGCATCCTGTACATGCGAGGCAAGCTCGCGAGGCAGCTCGCCTGCGAGTCGGCCGAGCTCGATCGCGTACGCCGCCAGCTCGACATCGCGGTCGAGCACGATGACGACACCGCCGCGCTCGCGCTGATCGGCCGTCGCGACGCGCTTGCGGCGGAGGCAGACCGCCTCACCGCCGAGCTCACCGAGCTCACCCGCGAGGCCGAGGGCGCCAAGGACAACCTGATCACCTTCCAGGAGGAGATCGTCCGCCTGCGCGAGGAGCGCGTCCGCATGCTGGCGCGCCTCGCCAACGCGAAGGCACGCCTCCGCTTCCAGGCGACGCTCAACGGGCTCTCGACCGACGCCGACATCCGCGCGCTGGACGAGGTCCGCGACCACATCAACCGGCTGGTCACGGAGACGCAGGTGACGCGCGACCTCGGCGACAGCGAGCTCGAGCGCCGGCTCGGCCACATCCGCGAGGTCGAGGCCGAGCGGACGGCCCGCGCGCAGCTCGAGGAGCTGAAGCGCGTGCGGGACGAGAGGCTCGCGCCGCCGGCTCTGCCGGGTCCTGTCGCGGCGCAGTGACTGCGCGGCCGAGCGTCGCCCGGCCGGGTCGTCTGGACGCTGTGGTCGCGCTCCCGCTTTCCTGGACGAGGGACCCTTTCGACCGTCTCATCGCAGCGCACGCCCTCTACCGTGGATGGCGCCTGGCGACGTCCGACCAGCATCTCGTGCGGAACCTACCGGCGCGCGCGTCGCTCCCCCTGTAGACGCGCCGACCGCAGCGATTTGACACTACCCGTCTTTCGTGGATCCGTGCCGTGACGGATGGGGTGGTGGCTGTGGATGCTGCTCGGGTTCGCGCTCATCGTCTGCGAGCTGACCACGCCGGGCGGCTTCTTCTTCCTCTTCTTCGGCCTGGGGGCCGTCGCGGTCGGGGCGCTCGTCGGGCTCGGGGCCGCCGGACCGGCCTGGCTCCAGTGGTTGCTCTTCTCTCTGATCTCGATCGGGTTTCTCGTCCCGCTGCGCGGCCGGCTGCTGCGCCGCATGGCCAGGGGCGAAGACGCCGCCGCGCGCGTCGACGCGCTCGTCGGCCAGGTGGCCGTGGTTCTCGAGGATCTTCCGCCCGGCGAGGTCGGCAAGGCGGAGCTGCGCGGCACGGCATGGAACGCGCGCAACGAGAGCCAGCAGGCGCTCCGCCGGGGCCAGCGAAGCAAGGTGACGCGAGTGGACGGGCTGATGCTCTGGCTGCAGCCGGAGTGAGCGGACGGAGGGGTCGTGATGTCGGATGCGCTGATCGTCTTCTCGGGGCTGGCGCTCCTCGTATTGTTCGTCCTCTCGCGGACCGCCGTCGTCGTGCCCCAGCAGAGCGCGTTCGTGGTCGAGCGGCTTGGCCGTTACCGCGCCACCCTCGACGCGGGTTTCCACATCCTCCTGCCCTTCGTCGACGCCATCCGCTACCGGCACTCGCTCAAGGAGAATGCCCTCGATATCCCGGAGCAGATCTGCATCACGAAGGACAACGTCCAGGTGCACGTCGACGGCGTGCTCTACCTGAAGGTGATGAATCCCGAGCGCGCCTCGTACGGGGTATCGGACTACCTCTTCGCCATCACCCAGCTGGCGCAGACGGCGCTGCGCAGCGAGATCGGCAAGATCGAGCTCGACCGCACCTTCGAGGAGCGCACACACATCAACCTGGAAGTCGTGAACGAGCTCGACAAGGCGACCGAGCCGTGGGGCATCAAGGTGCTGCGCTACGAGATCAAGAACATCACGCCGCCCGTCGACGTGCTCGCCGCCATGGAGAAGCAGATGCGGGCGGAGCGGGAAAAACGCGCCGTGATCCTCACCTCGGAGGGCCAGCGTGACGCCGCGATCAACAGCGCCGAGGGCGCGAAGCAGCAGGTCATCAAGGCCTCCGAGGCGAAGAAGCAGCAGCAGATCAACGAGGCCGAGGGACAGGCCGCCGCGATC
>VBLD01000208.1:974-6024 GCA_005879205.1 Deltaproteobacteria bacterium | reverse complement strand
CACGATGGTGCTGCCGGCGAGCGTCGCCGACGTCGGCTCGATGATCGCGCTCGCGATGAACGTGATCGGGCGCCGCCCTAATTAACGGACACGCTCCGGGGCACGATGACGGCCGATGCTCTCGGTCACGGCGCGATCGAGTTCGACACCACACCGCAGCTCGGACAGTTCCTCCTCGATTTCGACCCGACCGGCGAGATCGACGTCCAGACCTCCACCGGTGCCCTCGTGCTGAGCCTCACCGCGGACGCCGCCTGCATGGGCAACCCATAGGGCGAAGCGTCTCCTGGTGAACGAGCCCCTGGCCTCTCCCCGGCCAGGGGCTCGTTCGCATCCGCGGCGACCGCTACCCTTGGCCCGATGCGCGACCCCTTCGAGCGCGACGTCCAGGCGCTCGCGCGACAGATCGCCGAGGCGGCCGGCTCCGAGCAGCCGCGCATCTACCATCTCGGCTGGTGGAGCGAGCGACTCCTCGAGTGGGCGATGGCGCATCCGCGCTTCAAGACCCAGCTCTTCCGCTTCGTCGACGTCTTTCCCGCCTGTCACGACGACGCGGACGTCCTGCGGCACCTCGCCGAGTACTTCGACGGGGTCGAGATGCCGCGCGCCCTCCGCCTCGGTCTCGGGCTCACCGAGCATCTGCCGTTCGGGGCCGAGCTCTCGGCCGCGACGGCGCGTCGTAACGTGCGGCGCATGGCGCGGCAGTTCATCGCCGGCGCCACGCCGGACACCGCGCTCCCGCAGCTCGAGCGGCTCTGGCGCGCCGGCGAGGCGTCGACGGTCGACCTCCTCGGCGAGCACATCGTCACCGAGGCCGAGGCGGACCGCTACGCGTCGCGCGTGAGCGCGATGCTCGAGGCGCTGGTCTCGGCAACCCGGAGCTGGCCCGACGCGCCGCTCCTCGAGCGCGACCCCTGGGGCGTCGTGCCGCGCGTCAACGTGTCGGTCAAGCCGACGGCGCTGACGCCGCTCTTCGCGCCGCCGACCGCGGCCGAGGGGCTCGCAGAGGCGGAGCGCCGCCTTCATCCCGTCCTCGAGCGCGCGCGCGCCGTCGGCGCCACCATCCACCTCGACACCGAGCACGACGAGGCGAAGGACCTGACCTTCGAGCTGCTGCGCGCGCTCGGCGCCGCGTTTCCCGACGGCCCGCAGCTCGGCTGTGTGGTCCAGGCCTACCGGAAGGACGCCTACGCCGACCTCCGCCTGCTGGTCGACTGGTCGCGCCAGACGCTCCGCCTCCCGCTCCAGATCCGTCTCGTCAAGGGCGCATACTGGGACAGCGAGACCATCGTCGCGCGTGCGGAGGGATGGCCGGTCCCCGTCTTCGAGACGAAGCCCGAGACCGACGCGAACTACGAGCGCTGCGTGCGCTACCTCGTCGACCGGGCGGGTGAGGTCCGGGCCGCCTTCGGCAGCCACAACGTCCGGAGCCTCGCCTACGCGGTCGCATACACCCGCGCCCGGGCGTTGCCGGAGACGGCCGTCGAGCTCCAGCTCCTCTACGGGATGGCCGAGCCGATCCACGCCGCGGTTCGCCGGCTCGGCCTCCGGGTCCGCGCCTACGCGCCGGTCGGCGACCTGATCGCGGGCATGGCCTACCTCGTGCGGCGGCTCCTCGAGAACACCTCGAACGAGTCCTTCATCCGCCACCGCTTCGCCGAGGGCCAGGCGCTCGACGTGTTGATCGCGCCCCCGGCGGTCCACGCCTTGGCCGAGCCGCAGCCGGAGGCCACGGAGCCACCGCCGACCGACGCGGCGGCGCCCGCCGCGTTCACGAACGAGGCGCGCGCCGAGCTCCGCCGTCCCGCACCGCGCGCCCGACTCGTCGCCGCCGTGCGCGACACGCCGCCGGCGTTCGACGCCCCCGTGCTGATCGCCGGCCGGCCGGTGCCGACGACCGACGCCCTCGTCTCGGTGGACCCCGGGCACTTCGCCACCGTCGTCTGCCGCGCCGGGCGCGCGGCGCCAGGCGACGCCGACCGGGCGGTCGACGTCGCGCTCCGCGCCCTCCCCGGCTGGCGCGCGACGCCGTGGCGCCAGCGCGCCGCGACGCTCTTCCGCGCCGCCGCGATCCTCCGTCGCCGCCGCACCGAGCTCGCCGCGCTCGAGGTCTTCGAGGCGGGGAAGCCGCTCGCCGAGGCCGACGCCGACGTGTGCGAGGCGATCGACTACTGCGAGTACTACGGGCGCCACGCGCTGCGGCTCGGCGAGGGCGCTCCGCTCCGCCAGCGGCCGGGCGAGATCAACCTCCATCGCTATCAGCCGCGCGGCGTCGGCGCGGTCATCGCGCCCTGGAACTTTCCGCTCGCGATTCCGGCGGGCATGGTGACGGCGGCGCTCGTCACCGGGAACTGCGTCGTCTTCAAACCCGCCGAGCAGACGCCCGGGATCGCCTTCCGGCTGGTCGAGATTCTCCTCGAGGCCGGCGTGCCCGCGGGCGTGCTCGCCTTCCTCCCGGCGCTCGGCGACGTCGGCGCGCACCTCGTCCGCCATCCCGACGTCGCGTTCGTCGTGTTCACGGGCTCGAAGGCGGTCGGGCTCTCGATCGTCGCGGAGGCGGCCGTGCACCGGCCAGGACAGCGCCACGTGAAGCGCGTCGTCGCGGAGATGGGCGGCAAGAATGCGATCGTGGTCGACAGCGACGCGGACCTCGACCAGGCGATTCCGGCGATCGTCGCCAGCGCCTTCGCGTATGCCGGACAGAAGTGCTCGGCGGCCGCGCGCGTGATCGGGGTCGGGCCGGTCTTCGAGTCGCTCGTGAAGCGCCTGGTGGGCGCGGCGGCGGTCGTCCCGCTAGGGCACGCGCGAGAGCTTCGCACCGCCGTCGGACCGCTGATCGACGACGACGCGTACCGCCGGGTGCGCGAGTACCAGGCGCTCGCGCGGACCGAGGGCGAGGTCGTGCTCCAGCGCGACGACGTCCCCGCCGGCGGATGGTACGTCGGCCCGACCGTGGTGGTGACGGACCGGCCGCGCGCCCGGATCGCCACCGAGGAGATCTTCGGGCCGTTGCTCACGGTCATGCGCGCGGACGACTTCGACCACGCGCTCATCCTCGCCGACGACACCGAGTACGCGCTCACCGGCGGGCTCTTCTCGCGCTCCCCGGCGCACGTCCGCCGCGTCGCGGAGGAATTCCGCGCCGGGAACCTCTACGTCAATCGCGCCATCACCGGCGCGCTCGTCGGCTGCCAGCCGTTCGGCGGCTACGGTCTGTCGGGCACCGGCTCGAAGGCGGGCGGACCCGACTACCTGCTGCAGCTCGTCGAGCCGCGCGTCATCAGCGAGAACACGATCCGGCAGGGCTTCGCGCCGCCGGATGAACCAGAGCAGTGACCCTTTCCACGAGGGGAGAACGCGTTCCGAACCGCGCAACGGATCGTGCTAGACGTCCGGCATGGTGACGCTCTACGACTATCTACCCTCCGGCAACGGCTACAAGGTCCGCCTGCTCCTCTCGCAGCTCGGTGTCCGCTTCCGTCTGGTCGAGAAGGACATCATGAAGGGCGAGACGCGGACGCCCGACTTCCTCGCCATCAACCCAAACGGTCGCATCCCGGTGCTGGAGCTCGAGGACGGCCGGCGTCTCGCGGAGTCCGACGCGATCCTCTTCTACCTCGCCGAAGGGACACGCTTCCTGCCGGAGGAGCGATTGGCCCGCGCAGAGGTCCTGCAGTGGATGTTCTTCGAGCAGTACAGCCACGAGCCGTACATCGCCGTCGCGCGTTTCTGGACGCACTATCTCGGCAAGGCGGTGGACGCCGAGAAGACCGAACGGGGCTATCAGGCGCTCGACGTGATGGAGCGGCACCTCGGGGTCCGGCAGTTCTTCGTCGGCGAGCGGTACACGATCGCCGACGTCGCGCTGTACGCGTACACCCACGTCGCACACGAGGGGGGCTTCAACCTCGTCGCATATCCCAATGTCCGCGCCTGGCTCGGTCGCGTCGCGTCGGAGCCCGGGCACGTGGCGATCACGCGTCGCCAGTTCGGCTGAGCCCTCCCCGCCCGCCGGAACTGCAACGGTCGCCTGTTGTTCGTCCGACGCGATAAAGCACCGGATTACGCTCGATCTCCTGCGGGAAGCGGGTCGGCTCAAAGTCCTGTACCCGGTCTCCTACGCCGACGCTTTCGCTCTGGCGCTCGCACGCCTGCGGCAAAGCCGCCTCGTCACCACGGATCGTGGGGAGCTCGGGCCGCTCGAGAAGCGGGGCGAGGTGCGATGTCTCTGGCTCAGGCGGCCGCGACGGCGTCCCCCGCGCGCGCGGAGGCGGCATCGCCAGCAGCGGCCAGCCGGGGCTGCACGCGATAGTGCTCGCGGTCGAACCGGCGCGTGATCCACCAGTAGCGGAGCGTGCTCCCCGACCAGTTGTTGGTGATCTGCCCGGCCTCGGTCTTGTACCAGCTCTTCCCCGTCGCCGCCCACACCGTGCGTGCGAGCTCGCGCTGGATGCGGGCGTTGTAGGCGTCCATCACCTCGTGGCGGAGCTCCAGCGACGCGAGCTGCCGCTTCCTCAACGTCTGGACCGCCTCGATCACGTAGCGAGTCTGGCATTCGATCATGAAGATGATCGAGTTGTGACCGAGGTTCGTGTTCGGGCCATACATCATGAAGAAGTTCGGAAAGCCGGCGACCGTGATGCCGAGATACGCGCGCGCGCCGCCGGCCCACTCCGACTCGAGCGAGCGGCCGTCGCGTCCCTCGAGGCGCATCGGGGCGAGGAACGCGGTCGTCTGGAACCCGGTCGCGAAGACGAGCACGTCCGCGGGATGGGTGGCGCCGTCGCGGGTCACGATGCCGTCTTCGGTCACGTGGTCGACGCCGCTCGTCACCAGGTCGACGTTCTCCCGGCCGAGCGCCTGGTAGTAGTCGTCGGAGATCAGGATGCGCTTGCCGCCGACCGGGTAGTCCGGGACGAGCACATCACGGAGGCGCGGGTCGGCCACCAGCTCGCGCAGGTTGCGCTCGGCCATGCGCCGGACCATGGCGGCGATGAGCCGGCTACCGCGAAACAGCGGGAAGCGCATCTCGAGCTGGAGCCAGATCCAC
>VBLD01000208.1:532-963 GCA_005879205.1 Deltaproteobacteria bacterium | reverse complement strand
CCGAACCAGCGCTTCTCGCGCTCGCTGTAGGCGCGATCGCCGCGCGGCAGCAGCCAGTTGGCGCTGCGCTGAAAGACCGTGAGCCGCTGCACCCGCGGGGCGATCTGCGGGATGAACTGGATCGCGCTCGCGGCGTTGCCGATCACCGCCACGCGTTTGCCCGTGAGGTCCGCCGCATGGTTCCAGCGCGCCGAATGGAAGCGCTCGCCGCGGAACCGCTCGAGGCCGGGAATGCTCGGGACGTGCGGCCGGCTCAGCTGGCCGACGGCGCTCACGACCACCTCGAACGTCAGCTCCTCGCCGTCCGTCGTCCGGAGGCGCCACACGCTCTCCCCCTCGTCGAAGCGCGCGCCGGCAACCTCGGTCGAGAAGCGGATGTGGCGGCGGAGGTCGTATTTCCGCACGCAGTGCTCCATGTAGTCGCGGATCTC
>VBLD01000208.1:0-420 GCA_005879205.1 Deltaproteobacteria bacterium | reverse complement strand
GAACGACTCGATGCCGGCACGCTTCAGCTGGATGCCGAGACAGAGCCCCGAGAAGCCGGAGCCGATGACGGCAATCCGCATGGTCGCATCATGGCCCAGCCGGCCCCCGGGCGGAAGAGCATTCACGGCGTGACGACGGCCCTCCCCTGCACCTGGCCGCGCTCGAGGGAGTAGCGCCGGATGGTCGGACGGATGCTGCCGCTGCGAGCGAGGGCCAGCACCTCCTGGAACTCGGTGTACGATCCCCAGTAGCTGCAGGTGACCGTATCTGCGCCCCGCGGCCGCCGCAGCCGTGCGGAGGCTGGAGTCGCTCCCGACCAGGTCGATGACCGCCTGCGGGCCCTCGCCGCCGGTGAGCCGCACGATCTCTCCGGCGGCGTCGCCGCGCGCGTCCACCACGTCCGAGGCGCCGAGCCTGCT
>VBLD01000213.1:3362-9183 GCA_005879205.1 Deltaproteobacteria bacterium | reverse complement strand
TTCGCGTCCTGGCGCTCGACGGCCCTCCCGGCCTCTACCACGCGACCAACCAGGGCAGCTGCTCCTGGTACGAATTCGCGCGCCTGATCTTCGAGCTCGGCAACCTGAAGACCCCGCTCCGCCCGACGACCGTCAAGGAGTTCGCCTCCCCGGTCCGACGCCCGTTCTACTCCGTCCTGGACAACGCCGCGCTCCGGTCAAACGCTCTCGACCGCATGCGCGATTGGCGCGAAGCGCTCACCGACTACATGCGGCGCCGCGCGTCGGCCGCGGGAGCGGCGACGTCGCCATCCTGAGCGCCGCCCGAGCGCGTTCCGGCCACGCCGTGCAAGGCGGGACGGGGCACCGCCGCGGCGACCTCCGCAGCTCCCGCGCGCGCGTGCAGCTGCGGGGGGACGCCACAGGTTCGAGGCGCGCGTGGAGCGACCGGGAGCCGAGGCGGTGCCCCGTCCCGCCCGCGGCCCTCGGCTGCCACCCCGCCGTGCCGCCGCCGAACGTCGTCGTCGTAGTGGTCGACACGCTCCGCGCCGATCGCCTGGGGGCCTACGGCAACCGGAGGGGGCTCACCCCCTTTCTCGACGAGCTCGCCGGCCGCGGCGTCGTCTTCGCCAACGCCTACGCGGCGAGCTCGTGGACGTGCCCCTCGGTCGCCTCGCTGTTCACGTCGAGGTATCCGTCCGAGCATCGCGTCGCCACCTTCGACTCGCGGCTCGCCGCCGACGAGGTCACGCTCGCCGAGACGCTCGCGCCGCGCCGCTACCTCGCGGGCGGCTTCTCGGCGAACTTCCGGCTCGACGGTCAGCTCGGCTACCGGCAGGGGTTCCGGACCTGGCGGGCATTCCTGACCGTGCGCAAGCTGCGGGCGCACCGGCTGACCAAGAAGGCGCTCGTCTGGATCGACGGCGCCTGGAACACCTGGCCGTGGAGCCGGTGGCTGCCGCGGCCGCTCTTCCTCTACCTCCAGTACATGGAGCCGCACGCGCCCTACGAGCCGCCCGCCGACTACCGCCAGCGTCTCGCCAACGGCGGGCCGGGCGCGGAGGAGGCGAACCGCAAGCTCACCGATCTCCGGTGGAGCGAGCTCTCGCCGGACGAGGTGCGCCTCCTCGAGTCGCTCTACGACGCCGAGACCGCGTCGCTCGACGCCCATCTCCGGGACCTCTTCCGGGCGCTCGAGAAGCGCCGCGTGCTCGACCACGCGATCGTCGTGGTCACGGCGGATCACGGCGAGGAGTTCGACGAGCACGGCTTCATGGAGCACGGGTCGAGCCTCTACGAGGCGGCGATCCGGGTCCCGCTCATCATGCTGGTCGCAGGCCATCCCGGGGGGCGCGTGGTGGAGCAGCGGGTCTCGCTGGTCGACGTCGCGCCGACGCTGCTCGAGCTCCTCGGCCTGCCGCGCGAGCCGCGCTTCGAGGGCCGGTCGCTCGTGCCGCTTCTCCGGGGCGACGACGTCCGGGGCGCCGATGTGATCGCCGAGCTGCCGCGCACCGGATCGGCCTACGATCTCTCGTGGCACTCGGTGGCGATCATCCGCGATTCGGTGAAGGTGCTCCTGCCCCGCGATCCCGGCGCGCCGGACTCCGAGACGTACGATCTCGCGCGCGACCCCGCGGAGTCGAATCCGGCGGGCGCGCCACGGCTGCCTTCCGGGATCCTCGCCGTGGCGCGCGAGCGGCAGGGCCGGCTCGGGGAGACGCCCGCGAGCGGTCCCGTCGGCGATACCACGCGGAAGCGCCTGCGCGCGCTCGGCTACCTGTTCTGAGGGGGATCCTCAGCGCCCGAGCAGCCGCCGGAGCCACGACCGGTGGCGGTTGCGCACGGCCTCCAGGCCGAGCTCGAGCTTGAGCATCTGCTCCGACAGCTGCGCGAGCGCCGTCCGGTGCTGGTCCCGCATGCGCCCGAGCTCGGCCGTCTGCCGCTCGGTGGCGGCGAGCAGCCGGCGCATGGCGTCGGCGAGCTCCCGGGACGTCGCGAGCATCACGCGCTCGCCGTCGCTGAGGACGGTGGAGGGCAGGGATGTGGGCTCGTGCCGCGCGCGCGCCGGCGTCTCGGGCCGCCCGGCGAAGACCTCGAAGCTGAGCGAGCCGTCGCGCGCGACGTGGGCGGCCACCCACGCCTCCGGCGTCGCGTCCGGGCATTCCAGGCGGAAGACGTAGCGTCGTCCCGCCGAGTCGGCGATGGACGGAAACGCGAATGCCACCCAGCGCTGGTTTCCCCAGACGGGGCGCGTCACGCTGCTGGCGACCGGGACATTCAGGTCGCCCTCGCTGAAGAGCGTCAGCCGCGTGAGCGGCCGCCCGCCTCCGCCCGTGTCCAGCTTGACGTCGATCCGGCAGAGGCCGGCCCGCGGGCACTCGAAGGTCTGCTCGAGCGAGCCGCCGGCGGCGAGCCGCTCGAGCCGGGTGTCGCCCGAGTCGCGGCGCATCGCGCTCGAGACCGGGACGAAGGCGCGCAGGGGATCGTGCACGCCGGCCCGCTCCCACTCGTCGGCGATTCGGGAGGCGAGGGCGACGAAGCGCGCGCGCTCCTCCGCCTCCCCGGCCTTGGCGGCGAGGCCGTACACCGTATGCGGCCACTGCGCATCGCCCTGCGCGTAGGCGGTGGCGACGGGGAACACCGAGAGGAGGCGGCGCAACCCTTCGGGCGTGAAGCGGGTGAAGTCGGGCTCGTGGTGGATCGGGAAGATGAACGGCGCAGCGATGATCACCAGGCCGCCGGGCCGGACGACCCGGTGCATCTCGGCGACGGCGCGGTACGGATCCGCGACGTGCTCGAGGCTCTCGGCCGCGACGATCGTGCCGACCGACGCGTCCGCGAAGCCGAGCGCCTCGGCATCCTCCACCCGGTCGACGCCCGGGCCGGCCACCAGGTCGCAGCCGAGGTACGCCTTGCCCGGAAACAGGGCGCGCAGGTCGGCGTAGCCCTCCTGGCCCGCGGTCTGCAGCGAGCCGATCTCGACGATCGGCGCGGGCACGTCGAAGAGCCGGGCGGCGAGCGCCACGAACGCCTTGACGTCGTCGCGCATCCGGCGGTCCGCCTCAGACGCCGAGCCAGCGCAGCAGGCGCGCGCGCCGGCCCTGCCGCAGGTTGCGGCCGCCCCCGCCCATATTGACGGTGATCTCCCCGGGGGTCAGGCGGCCGCGGATGCCGTCGTTGATGCCGCGGATGAAGGCGCGCTGGCCGAGGATCGCGTTCTTGGCGTTGTCGAGGGTGAAGAACGCGATGCGGCCGAGCACGCCGACCCACACCATGACGAAGAGCTTGATCTTCTGGAAGAGCGTGCCGTGCTTGCGGGCGAAGGTGAAGGCGTTGCGGCCGATGAAGTAGCCGTAGGAGAAGACCCGCTTGTGACCGAGGTCGGCGCTCGACCCCCCCTTGTGCAGGATCGCCGCGCGGTCGACGTAGACCACCCGGTACCCGGCCTTGCGCGCCCGGTAGGACCAGTCGACGTCCTCGTTGCACTGCCAGAAGTCCTCGTCGAACAGACCGACCTTCACCAGCGCCTCACGGCCGATCATGCAGCCGTTGGCGATCACCCAGTCGACGTCCTTGAGCGGCTCCTGGAGCTGCCAGTCGGGCGCGAAGCGGCCGACGGTCTTCACGAGCATGGGGCCCCAGGTGACCTGGCCGTACTTGCCCCACGTGTAGCTCGGGTTCTCCATGAGCAGGTTCTTGGCGCCGGCGATCGCGATGCGCGGGTCGCTCTGCATCGCGGCCACCAGCTCCGTCAGCAGGTTCGGCAGCACCTTGGTGTCGCTGTTCAGCAGCACCACGTAGTCGAAGTTCCCCTCGAGCACGTGACGGAGGCCGACGTTGTTGCCCTTGCAGAAGCCGAGGTTCTGCTTGTTCTCGATCAACGTGACCCACGGGAAGAGCTGGTGGACGGTCGGCACGGTCTCGTCTTCCGATCCGTTGTCGACCAGGAGGACCTCGTAGTTCGGATACTCCAGGCACGAGAAGCTCTCGAGGCACGGGACGACCTCGTTCACCCGGTTCCAGGTGAGGATCAGCACGGCGACGCGCGGCACGCTGTTGTCGCTCAAGACGGTTGCCTCTGCCCGGCCGTCTGCCCCATCGGGCGCGCCTCCGGCTCCCAGTGAAATTCGGCTCCCAGGTCCGCCACGCCTTCGAGGCAACGGCTCCCCTCGACCTGGAAAGCGATGAAGTTGCTCACCCAGTCGTGGATCGTCGCGTCGAGGCTGGCGATGACCACCGTCACGACGTAGTGCCCGTTGGCGAGCCCCGCGACGAACGGGATGCGGATCCCGGCGCGGTCGCCGGCGAGGAGACCCCCGGTCTCGATCTCGAGCAGCACGGTGTTGGTGGAGTACACCGTGCGGTCGCCACAGCGAAGCATGAAGCCGAAGACCGGGTTCTCGCAGGGACGCTGGGCCTCCACCTCCAGGCGGAGCACGAGCCGCTGGCCCGCCTTGACGCGCCAGACGGATGCACCGTCCTCGGACTCCAGGCTGCCGCGGACGTAGCGCACGAGGCCGTCGCCGTAGCGGTGCTCGGAGGCATCGCCGGGCTCACCGCCGAGGGAGAGCTGGGCGCCCACCGACTGGCCCACGCCGAGGTAAGTCTGGACGACCTCGGCCGCATCGCCGCCCATCACGAGCCGCCCGCGGTCGAGCCAGAAGACCTTGTCGCAGAAGCGTTGGACGGCGAGCAGGTCGTGGCTCACCAGGGCGATCGTCCGCCGCTGCCGGCGGAGATCCGTGAAGACCTCGATGCATTTCCGCTGGAACTGGGCGTCGCCCACGGCCAGCACCTCGTCGAGGAGGAGCACGTCGGCGTCGGCGCGCAGCGCGGTGGCGAAGGCGAGGCGGACGAGCATGCCCGAGGAGAGGCTCTTCAGCTTGGCGTCGCGGAAGCGCTCGAGGCCCGCGAAGGCGATGACCTCGTCCACCCGGCGGACGATCTCCCGTCGGGGATAGCCGAGCACGCTGCCGTAGAGGACGACGTTCTCGTGGACGGTCAGCTCGTGATGGAAGCCGAGGCCCAGCTCGAGCAGCGGCGCCAGCGTCCCGTTGACGCGCACCTCGCCCTGGTCCGGGACGAGGAGGCCCGCGATCACCTTGAGGAGCGTCGATTTCCCGGAGCCGTTGGCGCCGATGATCCCGACGAAGCTCCCGGCGGGGATCTCGAGGCTCACGTCGTTGAGCGCCGCGAGCGTTTCGAAGCCGACCGGCCGGAAGAGCGAGATGAGGCGCTCGGCCAGGTGGGTGTGACGCTCGTGCGGGATGCGAAACGTCTTGGAGACGTGCGCCACCTCGACCGCGGCCATCCTAGAAGTACTCCACGAGCCGCGCCTGGAGACGGCGGAAGGCGAGCGCGCCGACGACGAGCATGGCGACGGCGGTGAACGTCGTCTTGGTGACGCCGACCCAGTCCGGCCAGGTGCCGGCGATGACGGCCTGGCGGCTGTACTGCACGATGCGCGCCATCGGGTTGTAGGTGACGAGCCATTGCCAGCGCGCCGGAATCATGCTGTCGAGATAGATGATAGGCGTCAGCCAGAAGCCCACCTGGACGACGACACCCCAGAGATATCCCACGTCGTGGTAGCGGACGTGGAGGGGTGCGAGCAGGAGGGAGACGCCGAGCGTGAGACAGACGAGGTCGGCGAGCAGGATCGGGAAGACGAGCATGGCGGGGCGGGCGGGCGTCCCCGTCGCACCTAGGAGCGCGGCCAGCACGAGCAGGTTGATCGCGAAGGTCAAGAGCGCGTTCAGGATCGCCGCGTAGACCACAATCTGCCGCGGCATCGCCACCTTGGTGAGGAGGCCGGCGCGCGCCAGCAGCGAGCCGACGCCGT
>VBLD01000213.1:0-3174 GCA_005879205.1 Deltaproteobacteria bacterium | reverse complement strand
TAGGCTACGTGTATGGCCGACGACGCACTGCGCGAGGAGCTGGCGTACTTCGAGGAGCATAACAGGGAGGACGGAGGAGCGGCAAACTTCGGCGGGAGAGCCTCCGGACGCGAGCCGACGGGCTCCTCCGTGCCGCCCGCACGAAGAGGCAGGCCTTGACAGCCAAGGCACTCTCGACGTACCCCCCGTTCCCGGTTGCAACATGGGTCGGCTGCGGTAGGCTACGTGTATGGCCGACGACGCACTGCGCGAGGAGCTGGCGTACTTCGAGGAGCAGAAGCCCGAGCTGCTGAAGCACCACCTCGGGCAGTTCGTCCTCATCAAGGGCCGCGAGCTCCTCGGGACGTTCACGAAGCTGGAGGAGGCCTACGCGGAGGGAGTGAGACGCCTCGGGAACGTGCCGATGCTCATCAAGCAGGTCGTGCCCGAAGAGCCGGTGCATCACGTCCCGGCGTTCACGCACGGACTGCTGCGTGCCCATCCATAACCAGTTCTTCCTCGACGAGAGCAACGAGCCCTCGCCTCTCGCCCTCGCGGTCGTTGGCCCCACCATCAACGTCGAGATTGCCGTCCCGACCGCCCTTGCGCAGCAGCTGAGCAGCGCGGGACAGCCGATCCCACCGTCACACACGGGCCTCGCCTTTCCCACAGACAGCGATTTCGATGATCGGGGACGGTTGTCGGTCACCGGGTGTACGCTGCGGACGCAGGGGTACATCGCGCCCCTGGGACGGAACTTCCTCGCGCGGGTGGGCTTCACGTACAACGGACCCGGCGGCTTCTTCACTATCGCTTTCTGACGTTCGCCCTTTGAGTGCTCGCAGCGCACACGACGGAAAGGATTGCTCCATCCGCACGTGCTCCATCCGCACGTTGACGGTCGCGGCGGTCGCTGCCTAGAATCGCCGCCCCGCCTGCGCGCGCATGAAGTGGCCCCCCCCGGTCCGCCCGCTCGTTCGCTCGCTCGCCGTCGCGCTCGGCGCACGGCCTCCCGAGCCTCCGTCCGCCCCGCCCGTCGACGCGACGGCGGTGACGATCATCGTGCTCAACTGGAACCGTCGCGACGACACGCTCGCGTGTCTCGACAGCCTGGCCGAGGCCTCGCTCGGTGGCGCCTCGGTGATGGTGGTCGACAACGGCTCGCGCGACGGGTCGGTCGAGGCGATTCGCGACCGGCACGCGGCGGTGCGCGTGCTGGCGCTGCCCGAGAACCGCGGCTACGCCGGCGGCAACAACGCCGGCATCCGCGCCGCGCTCGACGCCGGCGCCGGGGCCGTGCTGCTGCTCAACAACGATACCGTGGTCGCGCCGGATTTCCTGCCCCCGCTGCTCGAGGTGATGAACGCGGACCCGCGCGCGGCCGCGGTGTCGAGCGCGGTGATGCGCGCCGACTCTCCGCTGGTCCTCGACGTCGCGCATCTCGACGTGTACTTCGGGCACGGGCTCGTGCACCGGCGCGGAGTGAACGCCCTGCCGGGGGAGGGGTTCGACCAGGTGATGCTGGTGAACGTCGGCGTCGGCTGCAGCCTGCTCGTCCGCGCCGTCGCGCTCCGGACGGTCGGGTTCTTCGACGAGTCGTACTTCGCCTACCACGAGGAGGTCGACTGGTGTCACCGGGCGCGCAAGGCGGGGTTCCATCTCTACTACCAGCCGTTCTCGCGCGTCTGGCATCACGGCTCGCGCAGCACCGTGCCGCTGTTCCGCGTGCAGCCCGAGGCGCCGGGCCGCCGCGAACGCCCGCAGCTTCCGAACGCCATCCCGCTCTCGTGGAATCCCGTCCGCACCTACCTGGGGGCGCGGAACGCCGTCCGCTTCGTGCGTCGCCACGGCTCGATCGTGCGCCAGGCGTACTTCGTCCTCTCGAGTCTCTACGCGGTGCCGCTCGCGCTCCTCGCCGTCGTCATGGATCGTGAAGAGGACCTGATGCTCGGGCTCTGGACGTACCGGCGGGCCTTCGCCCTCTACTGCTTTCCCGAGCCGGCCGCGGCCGACGGGACGGTCGGACGCGTGTTCTTCCGGCTCGGGCAGGCGCTCCGGCTGCCGTATCGTCTGTTCTGGAAGCTGCCGCTCGACATCCGCGCGGCGCATCGCGCCGAGCGGACGGCGCAGCTCATCGAGCATCTGCGCGGCCTTCGCGACGGCGTCCTCGGCCGGCCGCTGCCGCTCCAGCGGCTCGGGCTCCGGTGAGCCGTCGGTCGTGACTGCCGATCAGGTCACCATCGTCGTCCTCAGCTGGAACCGCGCGGCGGAGACGGTCGCGTGCCTCGAGAGCCTCCGCGCGGCCGACCTCGGCGGCGCCTCCGTCTTGCTCGTCGACAACGGCTCGCGCGACGGGTCGGTCGAGACGATCCGCCGCCTCTTCCCGGAGCTGCGCGTGATCGCGCTGCCCGAGAACCGGGGCTACGCGGGCGGCAACAACGCCGGCATCCGGGCGGCGCTCGAGGCGGGCGCCGAAGGGGTCCTCCTGCTGAACAACGACACGTGCGTCGCGCCCGACTTCCTGGTGGCGCTCCTCGACGCGATGGACTCGAGCCCCGACTGCGGGGCGGTGACCAGCGCCGTGCATCGCCTCGGCCGTCCCGACATGCTCGACGTCGCCTACACGGAGGTGAACTTCGGGGTGCGGCACGCGGTCAAGATCCGCGGCGTGAACAAGCTCGTGTGGCAGGGGTGGGACCGGCGGCTCGAGGTCCCGGTGGTGACCGGTTGCTCGCTGCTGCTGAAGGCCGAGGCGCTGCGCACCGTCGGGCTCTTCGACGAGGCGTACTTCGCCTACCACGAGGACGTCGACTGGTGCCTGCGCGCCCGGCGGGCGGGCTACCGCTTCTTCTACGAGCCCTTCTCGCGCGTCTACCACCACGGCGGCGCGAGCACGCGCGGCTTCCATCCGCGGCCGCCCCCGCTCGCCTCGGACGAGCCGGAGCTTCCCGAGGCCGAGCCGACGCCGTGGAACCCGGTGCGCGCGTATCTGGGCGCGCGGAACCTCGTCCGCCTGCTGCGCACGTATGCCACCGAGGAGCAGCGCCGCCACTTCGTCGTGCTGTGTCGGAAGGAGCTGCCGCTCGAGTTCATGGGCGTCGTCATGGGGCGCGAGGGGTGGATGACGCTCGGGCGATGGAACTGGCAGGAGTTCCGGGACTGGTACTTCATCCGGCGCCACGCGGTGCTGCGCCG
>VBLD01000212.1:8061-9266 GCA_005879205.1 Deltaproteobacteria bacterium | reverse complement strand
CTCGCAGCGCGTTGCGAATTTTCCCGCAATCGGCTGCGAATAAGCCCGTTACCGGGAGAGCCAGGTCTTTCCGGCCGCGCCAGAGATAGAAAGCGAGCTAGAGCCCGGCGACGTACCGCCCAGGAGCGAAGACCCCGGATGGATCGAATGCCGCCTTCACGCTCCGCATGAGCGCCAGCCCTGGGCCGGGATTCCCCCAGACCTCGACGCTTCGTTTCACGGCGGGCGCCGCCCGCTCGATCGTCAGTGACCCGCCAGCGCGCTCGAGTGTGGGCCGCAGGGCGTGCACGAGCGGCGCGACGGCCGCGGGCTCCGTGATCGCGGCTCGGATGACGCCGCTCGAGGCGTGCGCCAGGCAGCGCGCCGCCGTTCCCCGTTCGCGAGCCGCGGCGGCGATGCGCTCCATCACGTCGCCGACCTCGGCGGGCAGGGTCGCCGCCTTCAGGACGGCCGCCGCCGGCTCGATGGGGAAGGCAGCGAGACGGGCACGCAACGCTGCGCCGCCGCTCACCGCGACGGCCCGCAGGCGCCCCGATTCCGCGATCCGCTGTACGCAGGCACGCGCCTCCGCGATCTCCTCCGCGATGCCACCGAGGCCGACGACGACCGCCGCCCCCTCCCCCGGCCCGTCCGCGAGCCCGTCCACGAGCCCGCCCGCGCCCGTCACCTCGAGCCAGAGCGGGGCGGCGTCCGAGTCGCGGACCGCGAGCGCCAGGTCGGCGGCATCGCGCGCGCTCCGACACGCGACCACGACGGCCTCCTCCGCGGCGGGCCGCGGGCGGACCTTGAAGGTGGCCTCGACGATCACGCCGACGGTCCCGAGCGCTCCGACGTGCAGCTTCGGCAGATCGTAGCCGGCGACGTTCTTGACCACCCGCCCTCCGCCCCTGACGACCGCGCCGTCGGCGCCGACCACGCGGAGGCCGATCAGGAGGTCGCGCACCGTGCCCTGCGACGCGCGCAGCGGCCCGGAGAGGTCGGCCGCGATCAAGCCGCCCACGGTGGTCTCCTCCGGTCGAGGCGGGTCGAGCGGCAGCCACTGGCCGGCGGCGGCGAGCGTCGACGCGAGGCAGGCGAGCGAGCAGCCCGTCTCGACCGTCACCGTCATGTCGGCCGCCTGGTGATCGATGACGCGAGCCAGGCGGTCGAGACGGACGAGCACGTCGAGACGGGCCGGTGGCGCGCCCACGTCGAGGTGGGCCCCG
>VBLD01000212.1:0-8051 GCA_005879205.1 Deltaproteobacteria bacterium | reverse complement strand
GACGGCCTGGAGCTGCTCGATGCCGGCCGGGTGCACCACGGAGGTGGGGACCACCCCGTCGACGGCGTCGTCCGCGCGGCCGGGCGCCGCCCAGGCCGGCCCGACGAGTGCCCCCCAGTCGGTCACACCGCCGCCTGCCGGCGGGGCACGCGCGTCTCCACGCAGACCTTGGCGTCGGGAAAGATCTTGTGCGGATTGGCGCGGCCCTCGGGGTCGAAGACGGCGCGCAGCCTCGTCATGGCGAGCAGGTCGTCGGGAGCGAAGAGGAGCGGCATCTCGGCGATCTTCTCGACGCCGATCCCGTGCTCGCCGGTGAGACTGCCGCCGAGCGCCACGCAGGCCTCCAGGATCTCCCGCCCCGCAGCGCGCACCCGTGTCACCTCGTCCCGATCGCGCTCGTCGAAGAGCAGGATCGGGTGGATGTTGCCGTCGCCGGCGTGGAAGACGTTGGCGATGCGCAGGCGGTGTCGCTCGGCGACCTCCGCGATGGTCCGCACGATCTCGGGCACGCGCGTGCGCGGCACGACGCCGTCCTGCGTGCAGTAGTTGGGCGCCAGCCGCCCGACCGCGCCGAAGGCGCGCTTGCGACATTTCCAGAGGGCTGCCCGCTCGGTCTCGTCGCGGGCGACGCGGATCTCCCGCACGCCCGACGTGCGGCAGACGGCGGTGGCGCGCGCGGCGTACTCGTCGAGGCCGGCGGCGGGGCCGTCGATCTCGATCAGCAGCACGGCGCCGGCGTCGGTCGGCAGGCCGACCTTGAACGCCGCCTCGACCGCCTGGATGATCAGGCGGTCCATCATCTCGAGCGCCGCGGGCACGATGCCGGCGCCGATGATGCCCGAGACCGCTTCGCTCGCGGCGTCGACGGAGTCGAACACGGCGAGCAGCGTCCGGTGCGCGGCGGGCAGGCGCACGAGCCGGAGCGTCGCCCGGGTGACGATGCCGAATGTTCCTTCGGCGCCCACCACGAGTCCCACCAGGTCGTAGCCCGGACGATCCTCCACCGCGCCGCCGAGCGCCACCAGCTCGCCCGACGGCAGCGCGAGCTCCACGCCGAGCACGTGGTTGGTCGTGACCCCGTACTTGAGCGTGTGGGGCCCGCCCGAGTTCTCGGCGACGTTGCCGCCGATGGTGCAGGCGGGCTGGCTCGAAGGGTCGGGCGCGTAGCACAGGCCGTGTGCGCGCACGGCATTGCTGACCCACTGGTTCACGACGCCGGCCTGGGCGACAATTCGGCGGTTTGGCACGTCGATTGTCTCGATCCGGTCGAGGCGGCTCGTGCAGATCATCACCGGCGCGGCGACCGGCAACGTGCCGCCCGAGAGGCCCGTGCCGGCGCCGCGCGGGACAAAAGCGACCTTGTCCGCTGCAAGGACACGCAGCACGGCGCCGACCTCCGCCGGCGTGCGCGGCAGCACCACCGCCTCGGGAGCCGCCCGCTCGAGCGTGTAGCCGTCGCACTCGTAGACGAGCAGCGCCTCGGGCCGGTCGATGACGCCGTCGGCACCGACGACGGCGCGCAGACGGGCGACGAGCGCGGCCGGCAGCACCGGAGCGGATTTGTAGCCGCGGTCCCCGCTCGTGTACAGTGCGCCGCCGTGACCACGGTCCCCGGCGCCTTCGCGCCGCCCGGGCGCATTCTCCTCGGCCCCGGTCCGTCCGACGTCCACCCGCGCGTGCTGGCGGCGATGGCGGCGCCGCTCGTGGGCCACCTCGATCCGGTCTTCGTCGCCATGATGGAGGAGGTGAAGGCGCTCCTCCGCTTCGTGTTCGCCACCGAGAACGCGCTCACCATTCCCATCTCCGGCACCGGAAGCGCCGGCATGGAAGCCTGCGTGGTCAACCTGGTGGAGCCGGGCGACGAGATCGTGGTGGGCGTGAACGGCGTCTTCGGCACGCGTCTCGCCGAGGTCGCCACGCGGGCGGGTGCGGTGGTGGTGCGCGTCGAGGCGCCGTGGGGTCGCGTGGTGCGTGCCGAGCAGGTGGAGGCAGCGCTCAAGAACTGCCGGCAGCCGAAGCTCGTCGCGCTCGTCCACGCCGAGACGTCGACCGGCGCCTGGCAGCCGCTCGAGGACGCGGTGCGGCTCGCGCACGACCACGGCGCGCTCTTCCTCGCCGACTGCGTGACGTCGCTGGCGGGCGTGCCGGTCGAGATCGACCGCTGGGGCGTCGACGCCGCGTACAGCGGGACACAGAAGTGCCTGTCGTGCCCGCCGGGCCTGTCGCCGTTGACCTTCGGTCCCCGCGCGGTCGAGACGCTCCGCCGGCGGAAGACGCCGGTGCAGAGCTGGTATCTCGATCTGACCCTGCTCGAGCGCTACTGGGGCGAGGAGCGCGTCTACCATCACACCGCGCCCATCTCGATGAACTACGCGCTGCGGGAGGCGCTCCGGCTGGTCGCCGAGGAGGGTCTCGCGGCCCGCTTCGCCCGCCACCGCCTGAACCATCAGGCGCTCGCCGCAGGCCTCGGAGGTCTCGGTCTGGCCCTGGCGGCCGAGGAGGGCCACCGCCTGCCGATGCTGAACGCCGTCACGGTACCGGAGGGCGTCGACGAGGCACGCGTGCGCCGGCGGCTCCTCGAGGCGCACGGCATCGAGATCGGCGGCGGTCTCGGGCCGACGAAGGGGCGGGTGTGGCGGATCGGGCTCATGGGCGAGTCGAGCCGCCGCACGCACGTCCTCCTCCTGCTCGCCGCGCTCGAGGACGCGCTGCGCGCGGAGGGCCGTTCCGTCGTCCCCGGGGTGGCGGTGAGCGCCGCGCAGGCAGCCTACGCGGCGTGACGGTTCGCGCCCTCGCGACGCTCGTCCTCGCGACCGCCTGCGCGCTCCGTGCCCCCGTCGCGCCGCTCCCGGTCGCCGCGCGCGACCTCCCGCCGCTGCTCGACGACCTCGACCTGGCATCGCTCGAGACTGCGATCGAGCGCACGGTGCCGGTCTGGGAACGGGCCGGGGATGCCGGGTCGGTGGCGGCGGCGCGGGCCCTGCTCGAGACGCTCAGGCGCGAGCCCGACCCCGGCGCGCGCCGAAAGGCCTTCGGCGATCGTTTCCGGCTGGTCCGGCTGGACGACCCGATCCTCACCACCGCCTACTACGAACCCGAGCTCGCCGCGCGCCTGCGCCCCGACCGCACGTTCCGCCATCCGCTCTACGCTCGGCCGCCGGATCTCGTCGACGTCGATCCGAGCGCCTTCGGCTCCGGATGCCGTTGCGGCACGCTGACCGGCCGCCTCCAGGGCGGGCGCATCGTGCCTTATCCGTCGCGCGCCGAGATCGAGGCCGGCGCGCTCGCCGGCCGCCGCCTCGAGATCGCCTGGACCGACGATCCGTTGGCGCTCTTCCTGCTGCACGTGCAGGGCTCCGGACGGCTCCGTCTGGACGACGGCCGGATACTCGGCGTGCGCTACGCGGGGACCAACGGCCGTCCGTACCGGAGCCTCGCGCAGACGCTCGTCGCGCGCGGGCTTCTTCCCGCCGGACAGGCGACGATTCCGGCGATCCGCCAGTACCTCGCCGCGCACCCGGGACAGCAGCCGGCGCTGCTGGCCGAGAACGAGCGCTACACGTTCTTTCGCGTGGCGGGCGGCGAGCCGGTCGGGAGTCTCGGCGTCACGCTCACCCCGGGCCGCTCGATCGCCGCCGACGCGCGCGTCGTGCCCCCCGGGACCGTGGCCTACCTCCGCACGCCGTCGTTCGTCCGGTTCGTCGTGAGCCAGGATTCCGGCTCGGCGATCGTCGGCGCGCGCGTCGACGTCTTTCTCGGCACCGGACGCGAGGCGGAGGAGCGCGCGGGGCAGACGAGCGAGCACGGCACGCTCTATCTGCTGCGCGTCACGGGCGAGCCGCCGACACCGACCAGGGACTGACCTCGACCGGACGCCCGCGTCCGATCGACGAGCCCACGAACGACAGGAGCCAGGCCGTCGTGTACTTCCGGAGGAAGAGGCGATGGATCTCCTCGACCCGTGCGGCATCCGTGACGGGCACGGCGCGGGCCCGGAAGGTGTAGGGGCCGGACCGGAGGGTGACGGACGGGTTCTGCTGCAGGTTCCGGTACCAGTCGGTCTTCCCGTCGTGTCCCGCCTGCACGAACACCTTCGCGTCCGATACAACGAACCACACCGGACGCGTGTGCGACTTCGCCGTGTGGCGGCCGGTCGTGGTGAGCTCGACCGTGCTGCGATCCTTGACGCGCGCCAGGGCCGTCGCGACCTCGGGCAGCAGCGGCTCGTCGGCCATGGTCAGCGCTGCCGGCGCGAGCAGGGCGACGGCCGCGAGCCAGCGCGTCATGCGGCGCGGCCCTTCATGAAGGCCGCGGTGGCGCGCGCCACCAGGCTGCGCGGCACGAAGCCGAGCGCCCTGGTGGCGAGGCTGTTCATGACCCCGTTCACCAGGACCGTGTCGCGGCCCACCGCCTGGACCGCCTGGTCCGCCACCTCCTCGGCGCTCATCCAGAAGAACCCCGGGACCGCGCTCGCGTCGATGCGCGCCTTCTCCTGGAACTCGGTGCGCGTGAAGCCGGGACAGACACAGAGGACCTGCACGCCCGTACCCCGCAGCTCGGCGGCGATCGCCTCGCTGAAGCTCAGCACGAACGCCTTGGTCGCACCGTAGGTGGCGCTGTAGGCCATCGGCCCGAAGGCGGCCATGGACGCGACGTTCAACACCGCCCCGCGCCGGCGCGCCAGCATGCCCGGCAGGCAACGGCCCGTGAACTCGACGAGAGCCTCGACGTTCAGCCCGATCTCGTCGAGCTCGCGCTCGACGGGGAGCTGGTCGAAGCGGCCGCCGGTGCCGAAGCCCGCGTTGTTCACCAGCCAGTCGACGGTGAGCCCCCGCCGATCGACCTCCGCCAGGACCGCCTGCACGGCGCCCGGCTGGAGAAGATCCTGGGCGAGCACGTGTGCCTCGACGCCGTGCGCGGCGCGCAGCGCGCGCGCCAGCGACTCCAGGCGATCGGCGCGCCGCGCGACGAGGACGAGCGGTCGGCCGTCGCGCGCGAGCCGCCGGGCGAGCGCCTCGCCGATGCCGCTCGACGCGCCGGTGACCAGGGCCACATCCTGTGCCATGTCGCAGACCTCCGTCGAACCGGCGGCCTGGTTAGCATGCACCACCGGCCATTGACAGCCCGTCGCCGACGCGCCATCAAGAGCCGCTCGGATGGCCTTCCTCACGGCCGAGGAGTTCGGCGCCGCCATCGGCGTGCTGGCCGAGCACCACGGGGTGGAGCGGTTGCGGGAGCGTCTCGCGCGCCTGAACGCCTTCACGTCACGGCGTGGACTCAACAGCGCGCCCGCCATCGCGGATCGACTGTTCGCGCTCTCCGGCGGACTGCGGCGCCAGGTGGGGGCCACGTTCGCCTTCACGTCGCTCTGGCAGGNNNNGAAGCGCCTCGAGACCCTGGCCGACGAGGTGAACGCCTGTCTCGCCCCCGACGATACGATCGTCTCGGGGAAGGAGGCGGACATCGACCGCGCGCTCGCGGCCTATCGCGAGGCGCTCACCGAGGTGGCCGGACCGGCGGTGGCACGCCTCGACATGCTGATGAAGGCGGTGCCGGCCGTCGCCGAGCATCTGCGCGCCGCGCCGGTCGCTCCGCTCCCCGACCCGTCGCCGCAGGCGTGAGCCGAGTCAGCTCGGCCGCACGATGCGCCGGAGCAGCCGTTCCTCCGCTATGCGGAGGACGATCAGCATGCCGACCACCGTGAAGGTGATCACCAGCGCGAGGAGGGGATAGCCGGAGCCGACGAAGAGCCCGATGCCCGCGGCGGTCCAGATCACGGCCGCCGACGTGAGCCCCATGATCGTTCCCCCGGCCTGCAGGATCGCGCCGCCGCCGATGAACCCGACGCCGGTGATGACCTGGCCGGCGACGCGGGTCGGATCCGTCCGGATACCGGCGTCCTCCAGCATCAGGCGGGCGAGCGCGGCGTAGACTGCGGAGCCCACGCAGATCAGGACGATCGTCTTCAAGCCGGCGGGCTTCTTCCGGAGCTCGCGCTCGAGACCCAGAGCCGCCCCGCACACGAACGCCACCAGCAGCACCGCGTGCAGCGGTCCGACCTGCGCGGCGAGGGTCTCGAGGGACTCGAACACTCGCACGCCTTTTCGTCCCCCGCGCCCGGGGCGTCAAGCGAACTCGCAGCAGCGCTGGTCCGCCATGCTATCATGCCTCCGTGCCGCAACGGACCGTACTCGTCCCGGAGGAGCAAGTGCCGGTGGCCGCGGAGGTCGATCTCGTGGTCGTCGGCGGGGGCTCGGCGGGGACCGCGGCGGCGGTGACCGCGGCGCGCGCCGGGCTCCGCGCGGCGCTCGTCGAGGAGTACCCGTTCCTCGGCGGGATGTCGACGGGCGGCTGCGTGGGAACGTTCTGCGGCTTCTACCATCGCGAGGCCAACGGCGACCTCGTCCGCCTCGTCGGCGGCTTTGCCGCCGAGGTGATGGATCGGCTCGCCGCGCGCTCGCAGTGCTACGGGCCGGTGCCGTTCAAGACGACCGCCGCGGTGCCGTACGTCCCCTGGGGCCTGAAGACGCTCTACGACGCCATGGTCCGCGCCGAGCCCCGGCTCACCGTCCACCTCCACGCCCGCTTCCTCCGCGCCGTCCGGCGCGATGACCGGATCGACGCCGTGACCGTCGCCACCCGCTCCGGACCGATCGCGCTCCGCGCCGCCTACTTCATCGACGCGAGCGGCGACGCCGAGCTTGCCCGGGCCGCGGGCGTCGCGACCGAGAAGGGCGAGGTGCTCCAGTACCCGTCGATGATGTTCTACATGCAGCACGTGGACCTCGGGCGCGCCCTGCCGCACCTCTTCGAGCTGAACGATCTTCTCGAGCGCCACTTCGAGACGGCCGGCCTGCCGCGCCGCTCGGGGAACCTGATCCCCACCGGCCGCCCGGGCGAGGTGCTGGTGGCGATGAGCCGGGTCGCGATCGAGGGCCGGCCGGTCGACGGGAGCGACGCCGCCGAGCTGACGCTCGGCGAGATGCTCGGCCGCGAGCAGGCCGAGCGCTGCGCCGCGTTCCTCCGCGAGCACATGCCCGGGTTCGAGGAGGCGTTCATCTCGGACACCGCGCCGCGCCTCGGTATCCGCGAGACCCGGCGCATCCGCGGACGCTATGCGCTCACCGCGGAGGACGTCCTCGGCGGTCGGAAGTTCGAGGACGGCATCTGCCGGGCCGCCTGGCCGATCGAGCTGCACGTCCCGAACGGGCTCACGGACTGGCGCTTTCTCGAGGACGGCCTCTGGTACACGGTGCCCTATCGGTGCCTCGTGCCCGAAGGGGTGGCGAACCTGCTCGTCGTCGGCCGCTGTCTCTCGGCCACGCGCGAGGGGTTCGCGTCGGTGCGTGTCATCGGCCCCTGCATGGGCGAGGGGCAGGCCGCCGCCGTGGCCGTCGCCACGGCGAGCCCGCGCGGCACGGCCCTTCCCGACGTGGACGTCGGCAGCGTGCGCGCCCGGCTCGTCGCGCTAGGTGTGCCGCTCTGACGCGACCTTGTGTCCCACGGCGGCGCCCGATAGCGTGTTCGAATGGGGAGGGGAGGAGGGTTCGGACGATGAGGCTGGTCGCCCCGCTGCTCGCGGGTTTCGTACTTCTCTTCGCCGGGGCCGCGCAGGGGGGCTACGACGAGGAGACGTTCATCCACAAGTCGATCCCGGCCTACGCGATCCCCACCCCGGCGCGCGGTGCCCCGCCGGCGGACACCGTCATCGGACAGGTGCGGCCCTACCGCGTCCGCAAGGGCGACACGCTGATCGATCTGGCCCGCTTCTACGACCTCGGCTACAACGAGATCGCGGAGGCCAACCCCGGGATCGACCCGTGGGTCCCGCCCGTCGGCGCGACCATCCTGCTGCCGACCTCGTGGGTGCTGCCTTGCTGCACCTACGAGGGGATCGTCGTCAACATTCCCGAGATGCGGCTGTTCTACTATCGCCACAGCCCCGGGGATCCGCACACGACGATCGTGTACACGTATCCCGTGGGACTCGGGCGCGACGACTGGCGGACGCCGAGCGGGAAGTTCAAGATCCGCGGCAAGACGGTGAACCC
>VBLD01000211.1 GCA_005879205.1 Deltaproteobacteria bacterium | reverse complement strand
TGAGCGGCGTAGGCCTCGCAAAAACTCAGACGGCGAGGGGGGCGTGAAGCTGGCCCCCCCGCCGGTATGAGTAAAGGGATTGTTGGTCTCATGATGACGGAAATCGAGAAGCTCGGAAGAGGAGAATGGGCGGGAGACGCCCGTCCGCTTCCCGTCGTCATGTGCACCCTGTCCGAGAAACGCAGCCGGTTGATCCGGAGATGATGGATTCGATCCGCAGACGCGTGAGCCTTCGGGCCACGCATGCAGCATCGGTACGACGGGAAACTGAGGCTCTGACGTGCGCTCCGATCTAGCATGGTCCGCCGGGCTCGTGCCCGCGCCGCTGTTCGCGACCGCGCTCGCGTTCGTGACGCTCTGCATGGCGTCCGACCTGAGAACGCGCCGCATTCCCAACGCCATCACCGGACCGGCGATCCTTGCCGGTGCGACGCTCAACGTCCTCTACGGAGGCGGCGCCGGGCTCACCGCGAGCCTCGCCGGCCTCGGCCTGGCAGTCGGCGTGCTGCTAGCGCCCTTCGCCGCGGGCGGCATCGGCGGCGGCGACGTCAAGATGATGGGCGCCGTCGGCGCGCTCCTCGGCCCGCATCGCACCATGGTGAGCCTCGCCACGGGGCTCGTGCTGGGCGGGCTCGTCATGGCCGTGCACCTCGCCCGACAGGGGCGTCTGCGCGAGAAGCTCCTGGCGATGGCCGTCATGATCGGCGGCGCGGCCACGGAGTGCTCGCTCCAGCCCCTGAAGATTTCCGCAGACACGCCGGGCGCGGTCAGCCTGCCGTACAGCGTCCCGCTCGGTCTCGGAACGCTCACCGCCCTCGTCCTGGGGGTGGCGTGATCGCCATCCGCGCCATGCCGCGTGCACGGGGACGCCACGCGCGAGCCGAGCGGGGGCAGTCGTTCGTCGAGCTCGGCATCACGATCGTGCTCCTCGTGACGCTCGCCATGGGCATCATCGAGTTCGGACGTGCGTTCATGATCGCGAACATGGTGACCGCCGCGACGCGTGACGGTGCTCGCGCCGCCGCCGTGGTGTCGTCCAGCAACCGTGACGCGACCACCGGTCAGATCAACAACACGTCGAAGTCGGCGATCCAGACCCAGGTGGTGAACGAGGTGAACAGCGTCGCTCCGAACCTCTTCGCGTCGTCCAACGTCGCCGTCTGCCAGTCGACCCTCGATGCCTCGTGCCCCTCGGTGGCCGGCATCAACACCGTGACGGTCACGACGACCGGTTCGGTCCGCTACATCTTCAACCTGGTCCCCGGCATCGGCAGCGCGTTCAACGTCGGGCGCCAGATCACCTTCCGGGACGAAGGCCGGCCGTAGACCGACCTCGAAAAGGGGACTGCACGGATGCGCAAACCAGCCAACATCTTTCTGCTCGCGATCATCGTCGGCGCACTCAGCGCCGCGATGATCTACCGCCACCTGAAGTCCATGAACCTGGAGGTCGAGGCTGCCAAGGCCGCGGGTCAACATCCGGTGACCGACGTGGTGGTCGCGCGCGATACGATCTCGATCGGCACGCGGGTCACGCCCGACGCGCTGAAGATCGTCACCTGGCCGGCGGAGGCCCAGCCCGAGGGCTCGGTGCACGATCCTCAGGAGCTCGCCGGCAACATCGCCCGGACGACCATCGCGAAGAACCAGCCCGTCGCGAAGACGGATCTGATCGCCCAGGGCGCAGGACTCCTGCCGCTGATGATCGACGAGGGCATGCGCGCCATGTCGGTCAAGGTGGACAGCGTGACCGGCGTCAGCGGCTTCATCACCCCGAACAGCCGCGTCGACGTCGTGGTCGCGGGCACGCGCGGCGAACACAACGAGATGCGGAGCCGGGTGATCCTGCAGAACATCAAGGTGCTGGCGACCGGCACGATCATCGAGCAGAAGGACGAGAAGCCGGTGGAGGTGCCCACCGTCACGCTGCTCGTGTCGCCCGAGCAGGCCGAGACGCTCACGCTCGCCACCCGCTACGACGCGGTCCGGCTGGCGCTGCGGAACTACCGCGACGAGGACATGGTGCAGACGCAGGGCATGACGGCGGCGGCGATGTTCCAGGACCGCCCGGCCGGGCCGGCCGTGATGGAGGCGAAGGATACGAGCGCGGGCTGCACCCCGAGCGGACCAACCGTCGAGGTCTTCCTCGGCGAGAAGATGGTCCTGCAGCCGATGTTCGACGACAAGGGGCATGGGTGGGCTCGGGCACAAGGGGGAGGGGCATGACGACGAGAGACTCTGGACGGGCGCTCGCGGCCCTCGCGGTCGCGGCTGTCGCGCTGTCGTCCTGTAGCGCGCACCGCCCTGCCGGCAAGGAGCACTTCGAGCAGTCGCTGGCGCGCGCGCGATCCGAGCGCGCCGTCTCGGACGGCATCGAGAAGGAGTTGATGCCGAGGGGGACGGAGAAGGCGGAGGGTGCGCCGCTCGAGCCGGGCGAGCCGATCTGGGTTCGCAGCGGCAAGACGCGGATCCTGCAGCTGCGCGGCACCGTGCGACGCGTGTCCATCGGCAACCCCGATCTGGCCGGCATCGTGGTCCTCGGCCCGCGCACCGTCATGCTGAACGCCAAGGACCTGCCGAAGAACGGCGGCGGTGAATCGGCGGCGCCCCGTGCCGCCGGCATGGTCACCGGCCGCACGCTGACGCCGGAGCCGCACGTCGCCGAGACGACGCTCGTCGTGTGGGACGGCCCCGGGGAGGCTCCCGACATCCACACCCTCGTGGTCGCCGATTTCATCGACCGGCAGGTCATGCTCGAGGTGACCGTGGCCGAGCTCAACCGCACGGCCATGGAGGACCACGGCCTCAACTTCCGCAACATGGCCAACTCGTTCGTCTCCGCCTACTTCATGGGCGGCGGCGTCGGACCGCTGTCCGGCGGACAGGTGCCGCCCGGGCAGAACCAGCCGCTGCTGCCGATCCGGACGTCCGATTCCGCGCCGGTCTACGCCTTCAACCTGCCGAAGACCGACATCACGGCATTCGTCCAGGCGCTGCAGACCGAAGGGCTCGCCACCATCCTCGCCCAGCCGAAGCTGCTCGCGATGAGCGGCCAGAACGCGGTTTTCCAGGTGGGCGGCGAGATTCCCATCCGCGTCGCGACGGGCTTCTCGGCCGACATCCAGTTCAAGCCCTTCGGGACCCTCATCAACTTCGTCCCGCAGGTCTCGGACGAGGGCGACATCATGCTCACGGTGACCCCCGAGGTGAGCCAGCCCGACTTCAACAGCCCGGTCGAGGGCATCCCGAGCTTCCGCACGCGCCGGGCGTCCACCAGCACCCGGCTGCGCAACGACGAGACGCTCGTGATCGGCGGACTCCTGCAGACCAATCGGACCGAGAACGTGAGCGGCATTCCGTACCTGCAGAACCTCCCGATCGTCGGCTACATATTCCGCACGACCCACTACGAGACCCAGGTGACCGAGACCCAGGTGACCGAGCTGATGGTCATCATCACGCCTCACCTGGTGCACGCCCTGCCGCCGGGCGAGGAGCTGGCGCTCCCGACCGACCGGGGGCCGCTCACCAGCGAAGAGATGAAGACCAAGCGCGACCCCGCGGAAGTGACCCGGCCACGCGTGCCGGGCCTGCCGTAAAGGGGGACTGACGCAACCGAGCAGCGGAGAGCGAAAGGAAGCGTGACGACGAACGGTACCATGGCGCCGGAGGAGGGAACGCTCCTCTGGGCGCGGCCCGATGGGGCCACCGGCCCGGGGAGCGTGGAGCCCCTGCGGGTCGCGGTCCGCGAGTTCAAGCTCGCCGTCCACGCCTGTACCTACGGCGAGCTGCCCGAGCTCGTCCGGGTTCGTCGCTGCGAGCTGGTCGGGATCGAGCTCGGCGAAGACGCCGAGGCGGGCGTCGCGCTCATCAAGCGGCTCCACGAGCGGCTTCCCGCCCTCAACATCTTCGCCGTCTCCGACGACCCGAGCGTGTCGCTCCTGCGCACCCTGCTCGAGGCGGGCGCGAGCGACGTGCTCTCGCTGCCCCTCAGCAGCCAGGAGCTGCACAAGGCCCTCATCAAGTTCTCGCAGGTGCGGAGCAAGACGGGTCCGGCGAACGCGCCCGGCACGGTGCTCACGGTCTACGGCGTGCGCGGTGGGCTCGGCGCCACGACGCTCGCGGTCAACCTGGCGGCCCGCCTGCACGCCACGCTGGAAGTCGAGACGGCGCTCGTCGACCTCGATCTGCAGCGGGGCGACGTGGCGGCGTTCCTGAACCTCACGCCGGTGAACTCCCTGGCGGCGCTGGCCAATGCCACGGGTACCGTGGACGAGATTTTCCTGGCCGGCACCCTCACCCGGCACCCGAGCGGGCTCTTCCTGCTGCCGGCTCCGTCCGAGATCGAGGAAGCCGACGCCATCGGCCACAACGAGGTCGAGGTGGCGCTCCGCCTCCTGCGTTCCCAGTTCCGCTACGCCGTCGTCGACACCGGCCGCACGATCAGCGGCCCCGCCCTGGCGGCCTTCGAGCAGAGCGATCGGCTCCTCATGCTGACCGATCTCTCGGTACCGGGTGTCCGCGCGGCGCGCCGCATCGTCGAGCTCCTCGACCGCCTGAGCATCCCGCGCGAGCGCGTGGACCTGATCGTCACTCAGGCCATCCCGGGCCCCGTGTCGCTCCAGGACGCGGCGCGGGCCATCGGCAAGGAGGTCTTCCAGGTGCTCCCGCGCGACGAGCAGGCGGCCAGCGGGGCCATGAACGCGGGCGCGCCAATTGCCGCCGGTCGCGAGGGCGGGCTCGGCACGGCAATCGCCGAGCTGGCCGACAAGGTCGCCGGGCGGGGCGGCGCCCCGAAGGCGAAGCGGGGCCATCTGCTGCAACGCATCTTCACGAGGGAGACGCGGCCGTGAAGCTGAAGGATCGCATCGGACTGAACCAGAAGCCGGTCGCCCCGTCGGCGGAGAGCGAGCCCGCGGCCCCGCGGCCCGCCGCGCAGGCCTGGGAGCGCACGGCGGACCGGGCCTACCAGGACCTGAAGCTTCGCATCCATCGCCTGCTGCTCGACCGGGTCGACCTCGGCAACCTCGCCCGCATGGATCTGAACCAGGCGGAGAACGAGCTGCGAGCGGCCATCACGGAACTGCTCGGCGAGCTGGCGGTCCCGCTCAGCCACCGCGACCGCGAGAACCTGCGCGAGGAGATCCTCCACGAGGTGTACGGCCTCGGGCCGATCGAGCCGCTGCTCCGCGACCCGGAGATCTCCGACATCCTGGTGAACACCGCCCGCCAGGTCTACATCGAGCGCCACGGCAAGCTCGAGCCGACCACGGTCATGTTCCGCAACGACGCCCACCTCCTGCAGATCATCGACCGCATCGTCTCGAAGGTGGGTCGCCGCATCGACGAGAGCTCGCCCATGGTCGACGCCCGGCTGCCCGACGGCTCGCGCGTCAACGCCATCATCCCGCCGCTCGCGCTCGACGGGCCGATCATGTCGATCCGGCGCTTCGGCCGGGCGCCCATGATGATCGACGACCTCATCCGGGTCGGCGCGCTCACCCCGGAGATGGGCATGGTCTTGCAGGCCATGGTGCGGGCACGGCTCAACATCCTCGTCTCGGGCGGCACCGGATCGGGAAAGACCACGCTGCTGAACGCGCTCTCGTCCTTCATCCCGGACGGCGAGCGGATCGTCACCGTCGAGGACTCGGCCGAGCTGCAGCTCCAGCAGCCGCATGTGGTCCGCCTGGAGACCCGGCCGCCCAACATCGAGGGTCGCGGGGAGGTGACCGCACGTGACCTGGTGCGCAACTGCCTCCGTATGCGCCCCGACCGCATCGTGGTCGGCGAGGTGCGCGGCGCCGAGGTGCTCGACATGCTCCAGGCGATGAACACCGGCCACGACGGCTCCATCTCCACCGTGCACGCCAACTCGGCGCGCGATTCGATCGCCCGCCTGGAGATGATGATGCAGATGTGCGGCTTCGAGCTCCCGAGCCGGGCCATGCGCCAGCAGATCAGCTCCGCCCTCGACCTGGTCGTGCAGACCGCGCGCATGAGCGACGGGTCGCGCAAGGTCATGGCCATCACCGAGGTGGTGGGGATGGAAGGCGACACGATCATGCTCCAGGAGCTCTTCACCTTCACCCGTGACGGCGTCGACAAGGACGGCCGCATCGCCGGCCGCTTCGCCTCGACCGGCATCCGTCCCCACTTCACGGAACGGCTCAAGTCCTCGAGCCACGCGATCGACCCCAAGATCCTCGAGTACCTCAACTGATCGAGGCGATCCCATGATGCTCGGCCTTGCAGCGCTGCTCGTCTTCGCCTCGCTCGCCCTCGTCGGCTACGCGATATCCGGCTGGGCGAAGGGGCGTGAGGAGTCCAAGCAGACCCTCGACCGCCGGCTGGCGGTCATGACGGGCGCAGCGGTGGCCGACGCGCCGACGGACAGCTCGCAGTCCTCGGTGCTGAAGGACCGCCGGCTCTCCGGCATCGCGTTCCTCAACACCGTCCTGCGCCGCATGTCTCGCCTGAACCCGCTGGTGCGGATGATCCGCCAGGCGGGACTCAAGAAGCGGGTCGGCGAGATCCTCCTCTACGTGCCGCTCCTCGGTGTCGGAGGCTATGTCGGCGTCGTGTCCTTCGGCTTCCCGGAGGCGGCCGGGCTGGGAGCGGGCGTCGTCGCCGGCGGGCTGCCGTTGATGATCGTGCGCCGCATGCAGCGGAAGCGGAACTCGCTCTTCTCCGAGCAGCTCCCCGACGCCCTCGACCTCATCCGCGCCGCGCTGCAGGCCGGCCACTCGCTGTCGAGCGCGCTCTACGTGGTCGCCGACGAGTTCCCGGATCCCATCGCCCCGGAGTTCCGCGAGGTGGCGGAGGAGATGCGGCTCGGGCTGCCCATGCGCGACGCCCTCTATAACCTGACCGAGCGCGTGGACGACTCGAACCTGCCGATCCTGATCATCGGCATCCTGGTGACGCAGGAGATCGGCGGCAACCTCGCCGAGGTGCTCAACAACATCTCACACACGATCCGCGAGCGCTTCAAGCTGCTGCGCGAGACGAAGGTCATGACGGCGCAGGGCAAGATGTCGGGGAATTTGCTGAGCGCGCTGCCCTTCTGCGTCGCGATCGGTGTCTTCCTCATGAACCCGACATATTTCTCGCCGATGCTGCACACGACCACCGGGCTCTACATGCTGTGCTATGCCGTCGTGAGCATCGTCTTCGGACACGTCGTGATCTCGCGGATCACGAACATCCGCGTGTGAGGAGGCCGCCATGTCCCCGATGCTGATCACTGCCCTCGCCTTCGTCACGGTCACCGGGCTCATGGCCGTGGTCCTCTTCGTGGGGACGTCCAAATCGCCGGTCGAGGAGCGCCTGAAGAAGATGCTGCCCGAGGGTGGGGCCCAGGCCCAGGCCGCGGCGGCCGCCAAGGCCGACGAGCGCGGCTTCCTGAAGGCGGCGCTCGCGGCACTCGGCAACTACGGGGTCGGTGGTGGTGACAGCGCGCTCGCCCGCAAGCTGTCGACCGCCGGGGTGCGCGGACCCAGCTCGTCGCTCCATTTCCTCGGCATCCGCACGCTGCTCAGCTTCGGTCCGGCGCTCGCCGTGCTCGTGCCGCGCGTCACCGCCGGCAAGCCCCTCGGCCCGAGCGTCGGCTTCGCGGCGGCCGCGTGGTTCGTCGGCCACATGATCGTGAACCTGCGACTCCGGTCGATGGGCGCGCGGCGCATCACCGAGATCAGCGCCGTGCTCCCGGACACGCTCGACCTCATGGTGGTCTGCCTCGAGGCGGGCCTCGGGCTGAACGCGGCCATCGCCCGCGTCGGCAAGGAACGGTCGACGATGAAGGACCCGCTCGGGCAGGAGTTCGCCACGGTGTCGCTCGAGCTGCGCAGCGGGCGGACGCGCGAGCAGGCGCTGCGCGGCCTCGGCGAGCGCAACGGCGTCGGCGACCTGAAGACGCTCACCGGGATGATCATCCAGTGCGACCGCCTCGGCGCCAGCATGGGGACGACGCTCCGCTCCCATTCCGACCTGCTCCGGACTAAACGGCGACAGCGTGCCGAAGAGGCGGCCCGCAAGCTGCCGATCAAGCTGCTGATCCCGCTCGCGCTCTTCATCCTCCCGCCGCTCTTCACGGTGACCGTCGGACCCGCCGTCCTCCAGATCATGGAGCTGTTCAAGGGGATGGGGGGCTGAGCGGAGCCCGTGCAGCAGGCACGTGACGCGACGAGCGGCGTGGTGGTGGCGAGAAGGCTCCGCTGCGCGGACACCCACTGGACGCGGCTCTTCGGCCTCCTCGGCACGAAGGACCTCCCGTCCGGCGACGGGCTATGGCTCAAGCGGTCGCGGCAGGTGCACATGATCGGGATGCGCTATCCGATCGACATCGCCTTCCTGGACGACCGGCTGCAGATCCTGCGGACCATCAGCGCGCTGCCCCCGGGAACGATCTCACCGCGTGTCGCCGGGGCCACCAGCGTCCTCGAGCTTCCCGCCGGGACGCTCGCCGAGACCGGCCTCAAGGAAGGCGCCCGGGTGGAGATCGAGGGCGACGTCGAACGGCCCCGCGGCCACACCGGCGCGCTCGCGACCGCCCTCTCCAACGTGGCGCTCGCGGCCCTCTACGTCTTCTTCGCCTCCGCCCACTTCGAGTTCGCGCGTCGCACCGGCCAGTGGCGGACGGCGATGCCCATCGTCGTGCTCGAAGCGATGCTCGTCTTCGTCGCCCTGACCCGGCGCCGCAGCCTGGGGACCTCGGCACGGGCCACGGACTGGGCGATCGGCGTGGTCGGCGCGTTCCTGCCCCTGCTCCTGCGGCCGGGCGAAGGGCCGGGGCCCCTCGCGCA
>VBLD01000210.1:2134-7056 GCA_005879205.1 Deltaproteobacteria bacterium | reverse complement strand
GCGAACGACACCGGGCTCGCGCGCTCGGAGAACATCGGGTCGGTGAGGAACGTCACGCCGTCCATGCGGACGAGGAAGGTCGCGTGACCGATCCACGTGAGGCTCGGGTTCTCGAGGATCGCGGCGCGATCGTACGGCACCCGCGGCGCGCCGCCGTCCCGGCCGACCAGCGACGTCCATGCCTTGCGTGCGAAGAAGGGCAGGGTGACCGACGGGCCCGGCCACGATCGAGTGCCGGCGGCGTTCACGAAGGCGTCGCCGTCGCGCGGGGCGCCGGCGTGGACCCGGGTGGAGCACATCACGAGGGTCGCGAGGAATACGACGACATGTACGAGGGTCCGCCTCACATCGCCGCCACCTGCTCCACGACGTAGCGGCGGATCGCCGCCGGTCCCGCCACCAGCTCCGGCACGGCCCGGCGGAAGGTCGCCATGGCGACCACGATCACGACGCCACCTTCGCGCCACGCAGCGAGGCGTGCAGGTGGAGCGCCCCCCGTCGCTTGGCGGTGACCATGCCGCGCTCAACGATCCAGGCGATCGTCCGCGCCACGACATCGCGGGCCGGCAACCACGAGTAGCCGAGCTCGCGTGCGGCCTTGGCGCTCGAGAAGTAGGCGTACTTTCCCGCGAACTCGTCCACCTGGCTGCGGTCGATCATCGGCCGCGTGCCGGTCACCTTGCTCGCCAGCTCGAGCACGGTGGCGAGCGCCCGCACGGCGCCCACGGGCAGCTTCACCCCCGGCGCCTTCAGGCCGGTCAGCTCGGCCATCAGGTCGAAGAGCTGCTTCACGGTCACGTTCTCCCCGGCCAGGATGTACTTCTCGCCGCTCCGCCCCTTCTCCATCGCGAGGATCGCGCCGCGCGCCACGTCCTCGACGTCGACCACGCTGAACCCGCCGTCGAAGTAGACCGGCGCGCCCTGGTTCATGAACTGGACGATCTGCGCCACCGACTCGCTCGGCTTCCAGAAGCGCGGGCCGAGGATCAGGCCGGGGTGGATCGAGGTCATCGCCAGCCCGGTGCGGGCGGCGATCGCGAACGCCTCGCGCTCGGCGGCGATCTTGCCGCGGAGATAGTGCGTGTGCGGCTCCGTGTTGGTGCGGGTCTCGTCGAACAGCGCATCGGGCGATCCGGCGTGGCCGATCGTGCCCGAGGAGCTCGTGTACACCACCTTCTCCACGCCGGCGCGCGCCGCCGCCTCGAGCACGATGCGCGTCCCCTCGACGCTCGGCCGGATGATGTCGCGCTCGGGATCGCGCGACCACATGAGGAAGCCGGCCGCCGTGTGGTAGACGCGGCCGCAGCCGTCGATCGCGGCCGCGGTCGCCTTCGCGTCCATGATGTCGCCGCGCACGACGTCGACGTCGAGGCCGGCGAGCGGCGCGGGATCGGCGCTGGCGCGGATCAAAGCACGAACGCGCTCGTTGCGCGCGACGAGCTGGCGGCAGAGGTTGTTGCCGACGTGTCCGTTGGCCCCTGTCACGAGAGACGGTTTCATGCCGAGCCTCCTTGTGGGATCAGGTTCGTCGTTCGAACAGTTCGTGGTCCGTGGTAATCCGGCGCGCGCCGCTCATGCCGTGCGCCGCTCCGCGGCGTCGAGGCGGCTCACCACCCGCCTGAGGATCGTGATCAGCGCCTGCTGATCGCGCTCCGGCAGCGCCTCGAGCATGCCGCGCGCGATGGCCGCGATGCCGCGGGCGTGCTCGCGCAGCGCGAGCGCGCCGGCGGGCGTCGCCTCGAGCTCGATCGAGCGCCGGTCGCGACGGCCGGGAACCCGGCGCACGAGCCCCTTCTGCTCCATGCGGTCGACGAGACCGGTCATCGTGCTCACCGGCACCCGGAAGCGGCCTCCCAGCTCCTTGGTGATCATCGGCCCGTCCGCGACCAGCGTCCGCAGCAACACCAGCTCGCGGTCGGAGACCTCGAGCCGGCTGGCGAACAGGCGCTCGGTCTCCTTGAAGCGCGTGGTCAGCTGCTCGATGAAGCGGGAGAGCTCGTCGGCCCGGTTGTCCATCGCCACGGTCATCGGATAGTTCGCGGTACGTGTCATCTTCGACGACCCGGGTCAAGGGGTCCCTCGCCCGGGACTCGCTTCCCGGCCGGCGACGGCATATCAGGCTTTCCATGCACATCCCGCGCTTCATGCGGAACGTGAACCGGGTGGTGACCAATCCGATGCTGCGGACGGTCGCCTGGCTCGTCCCGCCGCTCGCCGTGGTGCACCACGTCGGGCGGAAGAGCGGCCGCGCCTATCGCACGCCCGTGGTCGCGTTCCACGGCGACGCGGGCGTCGTGATCCCGATGACGTACGGTCGCGACGTGGACTGGGCGCGGAACATCGTCCGCGCCCGCGGGTGCGAGCTCGAGCGTGGCGGGCGCCGGATCGTGCTGCGAGACGCGCGCATCGTCGGCTTCGACGGTGCCGAGCGGCGCCTGCCCGCGGCGCTCCGCCCGTTCTTCCGGGCCGTGGATTTCCCCGGCTACGTCCTGCTCGACGCCTGAAGAAATTCGCGGATGGCCATCGAGCTGTTCTACTGGCCGACGATCCAGGGGCGCGGAGAGTTCGTGCGCCTCCTGCTCGAGGAGGCGGGCGCCGACTACGTCGACGTCGCGCGCACGAAGGGCGGCATGGCGGCGATGATGCGCATCCTCGAGGGCAAGGGGCGCGGCGCGCTGCCGTTCGCCCCGCCGTTCGTGAAGGTGGACGACGTGATCGTCTCGCAGACGGCGAACGTTCTCGCCTATCTCGCCCCCACGCTCGGCCTCGTCCCCGACGACGAGGCGCTCCGCGCCGAGGCGAGCCAGATCCAGCTCACCATCGCGGATTTCGTCGGGGAGATTCACGATACCCACCATCCGATCGCGGGGAGCCTGTACTACGAGGACCAGAAGAAGGAGGCGAAGCGGCGCGCGAGGGACTTCGTGAAGGAGCGGATGCCGAAGTACCTCGCGTGGCTCGAGGACGTGCTGGCGCGCAACGAGAAGAGCAAGGGACGGTGGCTGGTCGGGCGCGAGCTGACGTACGTCGACCTGTCCGCGTTCCAGGTGGTCGAGGGGCTGCGCTTCGCGTTCCCGAACGCGATGGCGCGGATGGAGCGCAGGATCTCGCGGTTGGTCGCGCTGCGCGATCGTGTGGCGAAGCGGCCGCGGATCGCGGCGTACCTCGGGTCGAAGCGCCGGTTGCCGTTCAACCAGGAGGGGATTTTTCGGAGCTATCCCGAGCTGGACGCGGCGGCGCCGAAGAACCGATAGGTTCGTCCGCGCACTCCCGTCTCCGCGGCCTCGTTTTTCACAACCTCGGATCGAAGGAATACCGTCCTTGGCGAGCAAGCGGATCACGACGACGGGATTGCAAGGCGGCGCTTGGACGGCGGATGGTCCGTCTGAAAAGCGCACCTCGCCCGAGCGGCGAGCGAGAAGGAGTCGTCGCGATGACGTTCACCATTCGCATCCTCTCGGCGGTCGGTCTTCTTCTTGCGCCCGCAGTCTCGGCGCAGCCGCTCCCGACGCTCCCGACGCTCCCGACGCTCCCGATCGGGATCACGACCACCACCACCACCCCGACGAGCACCACCAGCAGTACCACGCCCGCCACATGCAGCTGCCTCGGCGGCACGCCGACGAAGCAGATATCCACTACCACCGTCGGCTCGGGGAGCTGCGGTCACCTCGATGCGGACGGAAACCCCAACTTCTTCCCGCTGGCGTGCGGCGGCCTCTACTTCGGCGGCGCGGGTGTGGCCGTGCCGCTGCCGTCGACCATCCCGGACATGGGGGTATCGATCGCCAACGCCGCGTGCAACGGGACGACCCTCACGCTCAGCGGCACGACGCCGGCCCAAGCGGGCGGCAACCGGTGCTCGGGCGGCTCGAACCACCACAATGCCTGTACGGCGAACGCCGACTGTCCGGGCGGCGCGTGCAAGTTCCTGCTCTGCTCGGACGTCGGCTGTTTGTTCGGCCCGCCGCTACCCATCCCGAACGGCTCACACAACAGCGCGGCCACCAGCACCTGCGTCATCAACACGGTCTCGGTCAAGGGTTCGGGGACGAGCGACTGTGCCGCGGGGACGGTGACCAAGTACGATCTGCCGCTCAGCTCGGGGATCTTCCTCACCGGCGACCTCCTGCCCAATCGTTGCGTCGGCGGTTCGACGCCGGGCGCGGGGTGCGGTGGCAGTGCGTGCAGCACCGGGACCAGCGCCTGCCCGGGCGGCGGCACCTGCACCAACGACACGGGCCGATGCACGGACAGCGGCGCACCTTGCTGCTCCGACGGCGACTGCGGCGCCGGCACGTGCGAGACCGGCGCCTGCGCGGGCGGGACGAACGACGGCAAGGGCTGCATCACCAGCGCCGACTGCGCCGGCGGCACGTGCCGCACGTTCATCCAGACGTGCCCGATCTGCGGGTCGACGACGAACACCTGCAACGGGGGCCCAAACGACGGCCTGGCGTGCACGCCAGGCGCTTCCCCGGTCGACGGCGACTTCCCGACCAGCCACGACTGCCCGCCGGCGTCGTCGCTCAACATCGGCGCGCTGCCGATCGCCTTCAAGCTCGACACGGGTACGATCACCGCGACGGCGATCGACGCGCCGGATCAGGTGAACGTCTTCTGCGGCTTCTGCAAGAACAAGACGGCCAACACCTTCGCCCGCAAGTGCAACGGCTCGGCGACGGGCGCCACCTGCACCGCCGACGCCAACTGCACGGGCGGGCAGCCTTGCCTCCCGGTGCCCTGCAGCCTGGCGAACGGCAATGCGGACTGCACGGGGGCCACCCCCTTCAACAGCTGCGGGCAGCGGACGTCCGGCGCCTTCACGGCCAACGACATCGCGCGGACGATCGTCGAGACCGGCTCGCCCGCGGGCGCCCTCACTACCGGCGGCGCCGCCCAGCCGCAGACTCTGGTCAGCA
>VBLD01000210.1:446-2117 GCA_005879205.1 Deltaproteobacteria bacterium | reverse complement strand
CTGGTCGACTCGGCGGCAGACCTGCCCGGGCCGGGGGCCGCCGCACTCCAGGGGGTTACGCAGCTCCAGTAGTCGAGTAGCTCGCGATCCGCGCTGCAGCCCGTACCCGCCGTGCAGATCGGGCCACTCTTCACCGGCACGGGGTCGATGATGGCGAGCGGCGTGAAGCTGACGCCCCCGTCGGTGCTCTCGAGGTAGACCTCGAACCACTGGCTGCCCTCGGCGACGCTGTCGGACGTCCCGGGGGCGTCGGTACCCGCGGCAGATGCAGCCCGTCTGGGCGGGGCCCCGACGATCACGTCGAGATCACGTCGGTTGGTGAGCCGGGTGAAGGGCACCCTAAAGTCTCGGGGCGAAGTGGCCGAGACGCTTGTGAACCTTCTCACCCGCTAGAGCATGGACATGGTGCATCCCGGTTCCGCCGAGCCATGGTGGAAGCTCCACCTGGCACGCATTCACCCGCGCGCGCTGGCGGCCGGGCTCGTATCCGGTCCGCTGCCGTCGCTTGCCGCGTGGCGCCCGCCCCTGACGCTTTCGGACCTCGCGCGGGGCTCGAGACGCGTCGTGGACGCAGCCGTGGTCATGCCCGGACTCACGTTCAGCGCGGTGCGGCACGGGGTCCTGCCGACCGTGCCGTCCGCGACGCTCACCTTGCTGCGGGAAGGCGCGTCCGACCTCCACTGGAAAGCGATCGGCGACGCGCTGGTCCGCTTCGTCCAGCACGCCGGTCCGCTGCTCACCAAGCTCGGTCAGATCCTGGCGACCCGCGGCGACGTGTTTCCCGACGCCGTCTGTCTCCGCCTGGAGGCGCTCTACACCCGGCAGCCCGCGATGAGGAAGTCGCAGCTCGCGGTGCTGCTGAAGAGGGCCTTCCCGGAGGGACTGCCCTTCAGGAAGTTTGAAGCACGGCCCGTTGCCGTGGGATCGATCGCGCAGGTTCATCGGGCAGAGCTGAAGAGCGGAGAGCGGGTCGTCGTGAAGCTCGTCCGCCCGGGTCTCCAGCGCCAGATCGATCGTGATCTGAATGCGGCCGAGCTGCTGCTCGGCGTGCTCCTCAACGTCCCGGGCTTCGCGGGGGGGGCGACCCAGCGTGCCGTCACGCACGCGCTGCGCGACCTCGGAACCGGACTACGAACCGAGGTCGACCTGCGACACGAGGCCGAATCTCTCGAGCAATTCGGAAAGCGCTTGCGGTCGAACCCGAGAGTCCGCGTGCCGATCGTGTACCGGCGATGGTCTTCCGAGAGCGTCCTCGTGATGGAGGAGCTCGTCGGGGAGCCGCTCTCGGCGTTTCGGGCGCGGGCGAAGACGGATCCGGATGCGGCCCGAAGAGTGGCCGACCTCGCCTTCAAGGAGATCCTGAAGCAGGTGTTCGAGGACGGCCGCTTTCACGGCGATCCGCACGCCGGGAATCTCCTGATCCTGCCCGACGGACGGCTCGGGCTGATCGATCTCGGGCTGACCGGAGAATCCGGGGAGCAGGATCGGAAGCGGATCGCGAGGGCGGTTCGGGCCTTCGTGGCGGGCGATCCCGAGGCGCTCAGTCGGGCGTTGCTCGATTTCGGCACACCGCCGCCCGACTTCGGGTACGAGGAGTTCAAGGCCGAAGTTGCGACCGTCGTCCAGCGGAACGAGAGCCAGGTCGTCTCCGAGATGACCGGAAGGAACGGC
>VBLD01000210.1:0-200 GCA_005879205.1 Deltaproteobacteria bacterium | reverse complement strand
CGGCACCCGATCGAAGCCGGGGAGGCGTACCACATCGGGCTCGTGAATCGCGTCGTCCCGCGTGCCGATCTCGAGGGCGAGCTCGCGGCCTGGGCAGCGCGCTACCTCGAGGTGCCGCGACCGAGCCTCACCTGGGCGAAGCAGCTGACCGGCCAGGCACTCGACCTCACCTTCGAGGAATTTCTCCTGGAGTACGATCG
>VBLD01000159.1:2452-7796 GCA_005879205.1 Deltaproteobacteria bacterium | reverse complement strand
AGCACCGACCGCGGGAGTTCATCCCAGTCGATGTCATCGGGGGCGAAGGTGACGAGGCCGGTGTCGCACTGCTCCCCTACCAGACGAGAGCGGCCGGCCGAAACCCCGGCCGCCAGCGCCGGGATAGGGGAAAACCCCCAGCGCCCCGTGTGGAATCCCCCAACTTTTGGCCTCTCGACCCTATGAGCCCCGCAGGGACGCGGATCACCGGACGGGCATCGATGTTGCTCTCTTGGAGAGCGGAAGAGTCGATGCGAACGCTCGACCCCTTTTTCGTTTTCGTCCTCACGGGGCTCTCGATCGGGGTCGTCGCGGGGGTCGTCGTGGGCTGGGGGACGGTCTGCCTCCTCGGTTCGCTTCGCCGGACGGGCTCGAGCTGGCCCGTCGCGCCACGCCCGTCCGGGCCGGTCCGCAGGGGGATCGGGCCTGTCCGCTGTATCCGCTGCAAGCAAACCGCCTGTATCTGCGACGAGGACTGGGCCTCACCCTGAGACGAGCCGCCTGCTGACGCGCCCGGGCCCGGTTTGAGTTTTCCGACCGATCGGCGCTAGGGGGTCCGCGGTGACCCCCGGCGAGGTCCACGTCCCGGCAACGATGCGCGGCGGCCTCCGGGCGCTGCTCGCCTCCCTGATCGTCCTACTCGTGCTCTTCCCGCTGCTCGACGAAGGGCTCGTCGGGCGCGGCATTCCTGGTGATCGTCTCGACGGCCATCGGGCTCTCGGGCGCCTACGCGGCAAGTCGCGACCGGCGCCGGCTCGCCACGGCGCTCCTCCTCGCGATGCCCTCGCTCGCCGCGCGCTGGGCGTTCGTCTTCGTCGGGACCCCGGCGGTGCGCGGCGCCGCCCTCGCCACCTCGATCGTCTTCTACGTCTTCACGATCCGCCTCATCCTCGACTACGTGCTCGGGACCGACGAGGTGACGGGCGATGAGATCTACGGCGCGGTGAGCGTCTACATCCTGCTCGGCTTCGTGTGGGGCCTGGCATACGGGCTCCTCGAGCTCGCGCGGCCCGGCTCGATCCGCGGCGCGAGCGGTTCGATACGGCCGGGCGACTTCATCGTACAGGACGATTCCATGGTGGCGCATGATGGCGGACGCCCGCACGGGAGGAAACGCGCGAGGGCTAGAGCGCGGGTCCCCATCAACGCGGAGACCGGAGTCCGCTTGCCCGTCGGGCACAGTCAAGGCCCGCGAAGGTACCTTGACCGCCCACAAGTGCCCGTCCCGCTCAGCGCGCCCGGGGTGAGTCGAACACCCGACCTGCAGGTTCGAAGCCTGACGCTCTATCCAGCTGAGCTACGGGCGCGTGCTGCGAAGTCAGGCACTTACCATCGCCGCACCCTGCCCGACAACCCCGACTGTGCGGTAATGTCGACTGTGAGGTAACTGTGCGGTTCGCGCTCGCCGGCTTTCGGAGAAGGCGCCTCGTGCGAGCCCCGAGAAGCTCCCACCGTGATCACCATGCCACGGTGATCCGGTGCTCGTCTGGCAGCGTCGGTATCGGCGATGAACCCGATCGGCCCCGAGGGCGTGATCGCGGAGGCGTACGCCAAGGACGCCGCGGCGGCCGCCGAAGTGATTCAAGCGGCGTTGCAGGCGCCGCTGGGTCTTCGGGTCCTGATGCGAAGCGCGCGATGCACGGTGGCGACCACGTTGCATCGAGGCTCCGGCGCGCCGGCTTCGCTGTAGTGGGCGCAGAACCCCCGATACGGGAAACCCCCTCTGGACGGTGCCCCGGTGCGCGGGTTACTCGCGTGGCCGTGGCATCGCCCTACGTGATGAGCTTGGCCCACGCGCTCGTGTTGCGGCGCATCGCCGACCACCCCGGCGCCGATGCCGTCACCATCGCCGCCGCGCTCCGCTGGCCGCTCGTCGTCGTCGAGCAGCTGGTGGCCGACCTCGAGCAGCAGGGGATGATCGCGCCGCCGACGAGGCACTGAGCGGCGACGTGTCCGGCGGACCCAGCGCGGCCCGCTGGTACTCGCGCTACGCGGTTCGATACGGCCGGGTCTTTGAGCTGGCGCCGTCTCCCGTGGCACGCGTCATCGAGCTGATCGCTCCGGCCGCATGGCACCTTCAGGTCGGCGCACACGTGCCGGGATCGACGACGCGCTTCTCGTCATCGACCTGAGCGACCATCATGCCTGAACACCTGGTGGTGCCCAGAACACGTTGAGGTCGCCACGCCCTTTACGTTACGGAAGCCCGAGAGGCGTGGGGCAACTTGAGCAGGGCTACCCCGTGAAAGCGCGTCGTCGATCCGGCATTGGGTTCAATCAGGCGTTGGACGGTGAAGCCTTTTGCCTTCCGCCTTGGAACGACTCGCGCCGTTCTCGCCCGCCACGCGCGTTCCGGCTCCCGCGAGCAACCGCGCGACCGTCTCCCGGAGATATGCCACGGCGGCAGCCGCTTGATCCCGGGGACTCCTCCATCCCTGCTCGATCCGCTCAGCCAACTCGATCAACCGGCCCATATGGTGGCCTCCAGTGGCCCTGTTCCGCTCCTTCCACCTTCCGCCTTTCCGCTCCGAGGTGTCGCCCGGTCGGCCGAGCAACACATCGCAGAGGAAGGGAGATTCCCGGGAGGATGCTGGCGCGGGGACGCCAACAGCGTGTCGGGCAATGGAGGCTATCCCCCATCCCCGGAGAGCCTCGCTGTGCGCTCGACTCTCTCCTACGACGTTCGTCGAACGCCACGCGCTGTGAGCCGTTCCATCCTGGTCTCGTTCTGGCTCACAGGGTCAGGAGGGCGCCGGACGCGCCACTCGGTGCTGCGCTCGTGGGAGCCGTGCGCGGGCGTATCAAAGAGTGCCGAACCCATACGCCCCTTCTGATCCCGAGCGCAATAGGCTTGGAGCACGGGCGGCGATCACTCCACCGCCTCTGCCGGTGCGGTCATCGGTGGGCCGAGCGATGTCGGCATCAGCCTCGCGCGCCAGCCGGACCAGAGTGGGCGACCCGTCGACGCCGACGACGCGGTGGCCGCGCGTCTCCAGGTCGCGCGAGAGACGTCCCTCGCCGCAGCCGAGGTCGAGCGTGAGCCTTCGCGGCGGTGGGAGGAGCGCGAGAAACTGGTCGCGAAGGTACACCTCGCGTCGCCGTTCCTGCCATAAGAACCCCGGTTCATGCGGCGACGGCGAACAGTCACGAAGCTTCGAGCGCTTCCCGACTCATGCGCTCAGGCACGGTGGTTGCTCCTCTAGCCGCCGGGTCTCCGGAACCCCCGGGCGACAGGTAACGAGCTCACGGCGTTGTGCACGAACTCGTGAGGTGCGCGCTCGCCGCGCGCACGTGGGTGGGGCGAGAGAAAGCGGTGCGGCGGGGGCAGCCGGGGCATGCGGGCCCCGGAAAGCGTCCCATCAGGCCGTCCGTTGGTACCGGAAAGGATGGCCTGCTAGAGCGGACCGGCCATGTCCGCCGTGCGCTCGGCTCTGCCCGCCGTCACCCGCTTCGAGTCGCTCTTGCTCGGGGCGGGGGCCCGGCTGGACCGCTTCGTCCTCGAGCGCTACCTCCGCCGGCAGCCACTCGAGGCGCCCGTGGGGACGGGCCTGCGCGAGCGACTGGCCCGCGCGCGCGAGTTCTACGCCGACCCCCGATTCGTCGACGAACCCGGCGCGTTCTTCGCGGCGCCGGCTCCGCTTCGCGTCGAGGAGCGCCGGATCCGGCGACTCGTGGACGGCGATCTCGTCCGCCTGCGATACGAGAGCGCCTTCGTGCCGGTCTTCCCCGAGGCCGCGCTGGCGGTCGACCGGGCCGGCGTGGCGCTCTGGTGGCGCCATCGCCGGGCGGGGCATCCGGCCATGCTCTGCGTCCACGGCTACGCGGGCGGCCATCTCTGGCTCGAACGGCTCGCGTTCGAAGCGCGCCGCTTCTACCGCGCCGGCGTCGATGTCGTCATCTACGTGCTCCCGTACCACGGCCCCCGCACCGGGGCCGGCTCGGGGCCGTCGGGTCGCGGGTTCTTCGGCCTCGACGTGGTCCGGACCAACGAGGCGTTCGCGCAGGCGATCTACGAGCTGCGGGCGCTTCTCCGCCACTGCCGGACGGCGGGCACGGGACCGGTCGGCGCCTTCGGCATGAGCCTCGGCGGCTACACGACGGCGCTTCTCGCCTCGGTGGAGCCCGAGCTTGCGTTCGCCGTCCCGATGATCCCACTCGCCTCGCTCGCCGAGATGATGTGGGCGGGCGACGGCGACGATCCGCGCCTCGCCCTCGCCCGCAGCTACGGGTGGAGCCTGGACACGCTCCGCGACCTCACCCGGGTGCACGCGCCGCTCGCTCGTTCGCCGCTGGTGCCCTTCGACCGGCGGCTCATCATCGCGGCCCTCGGCGACGGCATCTGCCCGCCGGCGCACGCGGACGCGCTCTGGCGCCACTGGGGCCGGCCGCGCATCCACTGGTACCCGGGCGGGCACGTGGCGCAGTTCCGGCGCGGTGCGGCCCTGCGCGCCGTCCGCACCCTGCTCCGCGACGTCGGGCTCTTGCCGACCGGGTCCTGAGCCGCGGCGGCGCCCGCGGTCAGGCGCGCATCGCGCGCGGCCCGGGGATCGGAAGCCGTATCCGCAGGTGCGCGCCGCTTCCCGACGTGATGCTCACGCTGCCACCGAGCGCCCGCACCCGTTCGCGGATGCCGATCAGGCCGGTCCCCGCGTCCCCGTTCTTCGGCTTGGGCGAGAGGCCGACCCCGTCGTCCTCCACCTCGAGGCAGAGCTCCGTCTCGACCGCGCTGAGGGCCACGCGCACGCGACGTGCCCCCGCGTGCCGCACCACGTTGGTCAGCGCCTCCTGCGTGATCCTGTAGACGGCGGTCTCGATGTCCGTCGGCAGTCGCTCCGGAACGCCGTGGGCGACGAAGGTGGCGGCGATGCCGTGACGCTCCGTGAACGTCTTCACCTGAGAATCCAGGGAGGGGAGCAGTCCGTAGTCGTCGAGCGCCAACGGACGCAGGTCCTGCGAGAGCTCGCGCATCTCGGCAATCGTCTTGGCGACGAGCCGGCGCGCGTCGGCCGCGCGGCTCCGCAGCGTCACGACGTCCTCGGGACGCTGGCGGTCGAAGAGCCAGAGGTACGAGAGGATCGCCGTCAGCGACGATCCGAGCTCCTCGTGGAGCTCGCGCGACACCCGGCGTCGCTCCTCCTCGTGCACCGACATGAGGCGGGTCGAGAAGGCCGCGAGCTCGTCCTGTCGCTGTGCGAGGCTCGTTCGGAAGTGGTCGATCACCCGGGCGCTCGCCGTAGCCGTCACCACGCCGGCGATGAGGGCGCCCACCGCGAGCCCGAAGGGCGCCGCGGGCAGGCCGTGCGAGGACAGGACGGCGCCGACCAGCGCGAAGCCCGCACACATG
>VBLD01000159.1:0-2279 GCA_005879205.1 Deltaproteobacteria bacterium | reverse complement strand
CGAGGCTCAGCGGCTGGGCGTAGCGCGCACCGAGCGCGCTGTAGGTGAGGATCAGCAGGGCGGCCCCCAGGGCCGTGGCGATGCCATAGAAGGGCACGATCTTCAGCAGGGCCGAGGGCTCCAGATAGTAGGCCTGGAGCGGCAGGAACAGCAGGGCGGACAGGGCGAGCAGGGCGGCGACCCGGAGCTGCGGCCGCGGCGTGAGATCGGCGCCGTGGCGCTCGTCCGCCATTCGGCGGCTTTATGGCCGTCGGCGGCCGAACGCAAGTACCGTCCCCTTCCCGAAAAGCCGTGATGCCGTTGCCGCGCCGCGCAGTTGGTGGTATCCGCAACGCGGGTTGGGGAAGAAGTATGGGGCCGTTGCCCGTGCTCGCACGTCGGGTCCTGATCGTCGAAGACAATCCGGACAATCGGTTGGCCCTCCGCACCCTCCTCGAGCTCTGGGGCTACGTGGTGGAGGAGGCGCAGGACGGTACACGGGCCATCCAGATGTTCCTCGAGCACCCTCCCGAGATCGCCCTCATCGACATCGGGCTTCCGGGCCTGAACGGCTACGAGGTGGCGCAGCGGATGCGGACCGCGTCCGGCGGCAAGCCTTTTCTGGTGGCGCTGACGGGCTACGGGCGGACCGACGACCGCCGGCGGGCTCTGGACGCCGGGTTCGACGCGCATCTGGTCAAGCCTGTCGATCCCGACGAGCTCGAGCGGCTGCTCGCTGCCGCACCCCCCTGATCGCCGCTGCGGTCCGTGTCGCTCGTCCTGACCGAGGCGCCGGTGTCGCGCATCCTGACGCGGGCCTCGGGCTTCCTCCTGACCGTGAGCTCGCATTCGCTCCAGCCCTACCGCGGCTGCACGTTCGGCCGCACGCTCTGTGGCGTCGGCTGCTACGTGCAGCACAACCGCTGGGTGACGCGCGGTGCCGCGTGGGGCAGCTTCCTCGAGATCCGCACCAACGCCGCCGACGCCTATCGCGAGCAGTACGAGGCCGAGCGCAAATGGGCCCGGCGGACCCGGAACGAGTTCACGATCTTCCTCTCGAGCTCGACCGATCCTTTCCTGCCCCAGGAGGAGCGCTTCGGCGTGACGCGCCGGCTGCTCGACGCGATGTGCGAGCTCCCGCCGGACGCGCTCATCATCCAGACGCACACCGACCGCGTGACCCGCTATCTCGACCTCTATCGGCCGCTCGCCGCCGCCACCCGGCTCCGCTTCCACATCTCGATCGAGGGAGACCGCGACCGTCTCCCTTCCCTGCCGCCGCCCGCGAGCTCCGTCGCGCGGCGGTTCGAGGCCGCCGCCGCGCTCCGCGCCGCCGGGCTCCGCGTCGTGATCACCGTGTCCCCGCTGCTCCCGATGGCCGAGCCCCGCGCTTTCTTCGAGCGCGTCGCGGAGGTCGCGGACGCCGTGGTCGTCGACCACTACATCGGCGGCGACGGCTCGCACGGCGGCGCGCGGACCCTGGCCACGCCGCTGCCGCGGGCCATGGCGTGCGTCGATCCGGCGTCGGTCGGGCTCGACTACCGCGATCGGATGGTCGCGCTCGCCGAGGAGGTGATGCCGGGTCGCGTCGGCGTGTCGATCGACGGCTTCGCGGGACGGTTCCGCCCGGCACGCTGACGGCCTCGCGAGGCCTCCGAAGCTTGCACGCGACGGATGCCCCCACTACACAAGAACCCATGAGCGACCCGACCAGCCAGGCGGCGATCGACTCCGTGCTGAAGGAGCATCGTGTCTTCCCGCCGCCGGAGCCCTTCAGCGGGCGCGCCAGCGTGCCGAGCCGCGCCCGCTACGACGAGCTCTACCGGCGTTCGCTCGACGACCCCGAGGCCTTCTGGGGCGAGATGGCGGCCCGGCTCCGCTGGACGGCGCGCTGGGAGCGCGTGCTCGACTGGCAGCCGCCCTTCGCCAAGTGGTTCGTGGGTGGCCGGCTCAACATCGCCGACAACTGCCTCGATCGCCACCTCGCGGGGCCGCGCCGGAACAAGGCGGCGATCGTCTGGGAAGGCGAGCCCGGCGACCGGCGCGTCCTCACCTATCACGCGCTCCATCGCGAGGTGTGCCGCTTCTCGAACGTGCTCAAGGGCCTCGGCGTGAAGGCGGGGGACCGGGTGGGCATCTACCTCCCGATGATCCCGGAGGCGGCGATCGCGATGCTCGCCTGCGCGCGCATCGGGGCCACGCACAGCGTCGTCTTCGGCGGCTTCTCGGCCGAGGCGCTGCGCGACCGGATGAACGACGCGGAGGCGAGCGTGCTCGTCACCGCCGACGGCGGGTACCGG
>VBLD01000158.1 GCA_005879205.1 Deltaproteobacteria bacterium | reverse complement strand
GCAGACGGTGAGGTTCTCGATCGAGGTGCCGCTCACCTTGAAGGCCTCGATCCCATTGCGGGGGGTGAGGTCCTGCAGCGCCGGATCGGCCGGGCACGGCGCCGCGGCGGTGCCGTTGCTGCCGTCCACGACCACGAGGTTGCGGTCCATGCCGCGCAGGTGGACGCCCGGCGTGGTGATGAGCACGCCCGCCTGGTCGCTGCCCTTCTCATGGTAGACCCCGGGCCAGACGAGCACCCAGTCTCCCGGGCCAGCGTGCACGATCGCGCTCGCGATGGTTCTGTAGGCGGTGCTCGGCGGGCACGGGTGCGAGCTGCCGTTGCATACCAACCGGACGCGAGCGGTGGCCGGGCTCACCACCAGGAAGGTCGCGACCAAGGCGAGCACACGCGTGCACATGCTGACGCTTCGGAATACGTCGCGTTGGCCACCAGTCGATCCCGCCGTTCGGTGAGCCTTTTTCACTTACTGAACGGAGCAGCAGGGGCGCGCCGACATGTCAGGAGCGAGACGCGCGGCAAGACTCGATTGACAACCTCGTGCGAAATCTGCGCTTGAGCCCGCTCAGGGTCGCAGCCGAGGGCTCGGCATACTTGCTCACCCAGCGGTCGTGGACGAGCCGGATCGGGACGGGGTTCGGGAAGTGCAGCTTCTCGCGCCCACGCTTCTTCGTATCATCGCCGGGTGGGGCGACGGGCACCCCGGCTTCCCGGGCAGGCGCATGCCCTGTTTCCGGCTTCCACCCGATCGTCCATAATGCCGCCTCGTGTGAAGACGCTGGCGCACGTCGTGAGCCATGGCCCGCACTGCCTCGACGGCGTCGCCGCCGCGGTCGCCGTCGCGCGCTATCAGGCCGGTCGTGCCGACGTGGACACGCGCTTCGCGGGCAACAGCGAGGTGGACGCGGTGCTCCGCAGCCTCGCGCCCGGGCCCGATGGCGAGCTCTGGATCACCGACATCTCGTGGCGCGAGCCGGAGACCGACGCGCATCTGACGCGCCTCGCCCGCGCCGGGGCGCGCATCTACTGGATCGACCATCACCGCACGGCGCTCGAGCGCTTCCGGGCGGGTCAGGTGAACGTTCCCTTCGCGGACTTCGTGCTGAGCGAGGACTACGCCGCTTCACGCCTCGTCTACGACTACCTTGCCCGCCGGCTCGAAGCGGAGGGGCGGCGCGAGCCCGGCTTCGTGGCGCTCCGGCGGCTGATCGAGATGGCCGACGACAACGACCGCTGGCTGCACCGCATCCCCGGGTCGCGGGAGCTCGCCAGCGTCGTGCGCATCCTCGGGGCGGAGACCTACGAGGACCTGCTGACGATCGACGCCGACGTCACCTACACGCCTCGCATGGCGGCAGCGCGTGACCGGGTGGCGGCCGAGATCGCTCACAGCCTGGCGGTGGCCCGCGCCAGCCGCGTCGAGCGACGGATCGGCAACGTCACGCTGGTGGCAGCGGTGTGCGACGGCCACCCGAGCGAGGTGGCGGACGCGTGGCGCAAGGAACGGCCAAACGCAGTTTTCGCACTCTACGACGCCAAGAGCCTGGCCGTCAGCTTTCGGCGCTCCACGGACTGCGAGATCGACCTGTCGCGGCTGGCGAGTGCCCTCGGGGGCGGTGGGCACGCGGCCGCTTCAGGCGCGCAGATGCCCGAGCTTCGCACCGCGCTGGCCGAGGCGCTCGCGGCCCGCGTCGGCGAACGGCTCTCATGAAGCCCGTCCTCACCCACCTGGCGCTCGGCGTCCGCGACCTCGACCGGACCGTCGCCTTCTACCGAAAGCACGCTCGGCTCCACGTCGTCCACGAGCGCCGCGACGGCGGCACGCGGGTGGTGTGGCTGAGCGAGCAAGAGGAACGGCCGGACTTCGTGCTGGTGCTCTTTCACGTCGCCGGCGAGCCATCTCCCGGCCCTTCGACGCTCCAGCACCTCGGCTTCGCACTGGCGTCGCGTGAGGAAGTCGACGCCGCGGCAGCTGCCGGGCGGGCGGATGGAGTTCTGATGGCCGAGCCGGTCTACGCCGGCCCCATCGTCGGTTACTTCTGCCTGCTCGGCGATCCGGACGGGAACCCGGTGGAGTTCTCGTACGGACAACCGATCGACCCGCGCCGTCTCGCGGCACGCCAGCAAACCGCGAAGGATGACCCGCCAGTCCCGTGAGGGACAGGCGAGCGCCGCGGCGGAAGCCCGGAGGCGAGCGACCAATCGCGTCTGCAACGACCTCTACGTCCCCCAACTCCTTTTGGCACGCTCTCCCTCCGGACCTCCGCGGCGGCGCCAACTTGTCCACACCTGACGAGAACTCTCGCGTCACCGCGTCCACCCGAACCGCCGAGCTCCTGGCACCGCTCTCCGCGTGCGGATCCGAACCGCAGGCACACCTACACCATGGAGTGGAGACGTCCGCGCGGGACCTGCGGAGACCGTGGCAAAGAGACGCGACGGTTTAGGTGACGCGGAGCCTCATACAAGACCCCGCGAGCGGCTGTCAAGTAGGAAACGCGGATCCGGCGAAGTTTTTTTTTGCCTAGCTAGGTTCAGGCGGCCCGCGGCACATCTGGACGCGTCACCACGCGCAACGTGATCCTCGGCGTGCGCGCATCCACGACGAGCCGGACGACGACGCCGCACGCGAGCGCCGCCGCGCCAACGGCGACGGCCTCGAGGACCGGCGTTCCCATCACCGCCACCATCGCGTCGCCTGATGGCAGCATCGCGGGAGCGAGGGCGCCGAGTGCGGTGAATGTCGAAGCGAACATCGGGACCTCCTTTCACGGTCACGGTAGGCATGCATCATGGTTGAGGCAAATTAATGCCGATATGAATGTTCATGAGGAGGGCTTATGACCGCCCGAGCTGTCGGTGGCTGTCCTTGTAAACCGCCATCCGGAGTGTCACGCTGAAGTGATGGGGAAACGGCTGCGGGTGGCGGTGGTGTACGGGGGACGCTCGGGCGAGCACGAGGTGTCGCTTCGGTCGGCGGCGGCGGTCATCGCGAATCTCGATCCGGAGCGATACGAGGTGGTGCCGGTCGCGATCGGGAAGGAAGGAAGCTGGCGGACCGGCCCCGAGAGCCTCGAGGTGCTCGAGCGGGCGCAACGCGAGCTCGCGCCGATCCCGCCGCACGGCCACGAGGTGACGCTGCCACCCGATCCCACGCGCGGCGGGCTGGTCCCGGTCGCCGGCGGGCCGCCCATCGCCGTGGACGTGGTCTTCCCGGTGTTGCACGGCACCTACGGCGAGGACGGCACGATCCAGGGCCTGCTCGAGCTCGCGGCACTCCCGTACGTGGGCGCCGGCGTCCTCGCGTCTGCCATCGGCATGGACAAGGCGCTCATGAAGTCGGCCTTCCGCGACGCTGGCATCCCCGTCGGCCGCTGGCTCGTGGCCCATGCCGGCGCCGAGTCCACCGCGTCGCTCGCCCGGCGCGTCGAGGCCGAGCTCGGCTTCCCGTGCTTCGTCAAGCCCGCGAACCTCGGCTCCTCGGTCGGCATCAGCAAGGTGAAGCAGCCAGGCGGCCTCGCCGCCGCGGTGGCCGAGGCCGGCGCCTACGACCCGAAGCTGGTGATCGAGGCGGCGATCGACGGCCGCGAGTTCGAGGTCGCGGTGCTCGGCAACGACGAGCCCGAGGCCTCGGTGGTGGGCGAGCTGGTGCCCTCGCGCGAGTTCTACGACTACGCCGACAAGTACGTCGAGCAGGGAGCCCGCGTGGTCATCCCGGCAGCTCTGCCCGAGACCACCGCCGCGGGGATGCGCTCGATGGCGCTCCGCGCCTTCCGGGCCATCGACTGCACCGGTCTGGCGCGCGTCGATTTCTTCCTCGAGCAAGCGACCGATCGCATCCTGGTGAACGAGATCAACACGATGCCCGGCTTCACCGCGATCAGCATGTACCCGAAGCTCTGGGAGGCGAGCGGTCTCCCCTTCGCCGCGCTGGTCGACCGCCTGATCGCGCTCGCGCGCGAACGGCACGCCGTCCGTAGCCGACGGCAGCTCTCCTTCACGCCGCCGGCCCGCGCGTCATCGCCGGCCGCCAGTCAGGCGCGGCGCTAGCCGGGGGGCAAAAACCCGCTAGCAGCGACGGGTGACGCGCCGGCCGGGCGCGCCCGTGCAGCCTCGGCCCGACCCCCGAGTCTCCCCGAATCGATCGTCGGGTTTCCCCCAATTGATGCTCGATGACGGGTGGGCGGAATGTCGTCCGACCTCGCCGTCGCAGCAGCGTCTGCTGTGCGAGTGCGCACGACGCCGGAAAGAGAAGGAGAGGCCGACATGCATTTGCTGAAGTATCGCGTGCCAAAGCTCTGGCTAACGGCGAGGCACAACCGGCAGCAGATGATCGAGGCGGGACTGAACCGGCGCGAGCTGTTCAAGATGGGGTTGCTCACCAGCGGCGGCTACCTGGTGGCGAAGAGCGGCCTCAGCGCCTGGGCGAGTGGGGGATGCGACGCGGGCGAGTGCCAGCTGGGTTGCAGCCCGCCCACCACCCCCTTCATCGACCCGTTGCGCATCCCGCCCATCCTGCCGTCGCGACCCGTGACGGAGTTCACGCCCGCGCCGCAGGAATGCCCGAACAACGCCATCAACCCGGCGACCGGTCTCCCCTTCGAGGGCCGCGGCCAGTACAACGGCGTCCTCAGGCCGGGGACGGACTGCTTCCAGTTCTTCAAACGGTTTCCGCCGGAGGATTTCTTCATCAGTCGGGCGAGGGAGAATACGCGCTTCCGCATCACGTCCGACCCGAACATCCCCGATCAGACCATCTGGGGCTTCAACCTGGGTGGGAACGACCCGGC
>VBLD01000157.1 GCA_005879205.1 Deltaproteobacteria bacterium | reverse complement strand
CGATCGAGGCGGCCAAGCGGGCCTTCTTCCGCTCCTTCTTCCGCCTGCTCGTCGCTTTCATCGCGCTCGCGGAGTGGGCATGCGTCGCCTGGGTCCTGCTGGCCGTCGGGCTCCACCCGCCGCGTATCCTCCACGTCGTCGCACCGCTCGCCATCTTCCAGCTGAACGGCTGGATCGTGACGCGACGCCGCTCGCGTCGAGGGCGGGCGCTCGACGCACTCGTCCGCGGCTACGTCGCCTTCGCCTTCACGTCGATCTTCTGCGCGCTCTTCCTCGGCCTCGCCGGCCTCGGGGCACTCGTCGGGAGCCTGCTCGTTCCGTTCGTCCCCGCGGCGGTCGGCGAGTCGCTCGCGCGCGCCTACGCCTGGCTCGTGCACGCCGGCTTCTTCACCGTCGCCGGCCTCCTCGCCTACGGCTACGTCGTCGGTCCGCGCGAGCTCGCGGTCTCGCGCATCGAGGTCCCGGTGCGCGGCCTCCCGAAGCCGCTCGCGGGGCTCCGCATCGTGCACATCTCGGACCTGCACATCGGCCAGCATCTCGACGTGGCGGAGCTCGCCGAGCACGTGCGGCGGGTGAACGCGCTCGAGCCGGACGTCGTGTGCGTCACCGGCGACCTCGTCGACCGGGCCGAGACCTGCGGCCTCGCCTTCCCGACGCTCGCCGGGCTCCGCGCGCGCCACGGCGTGCTCGTGACGCTCGGCAACCATGACTTCTACGCCGGGGCGGAGACCGTGACCGAGGCGCTCCGCCGGCTGACGCCGTTCACCGTGCTCCGCGACGATGCCGTGCATCTCGAGGTCGACGGCGCCCGCCTCACGGTCGTCGGCGTCGACGACCTCGGCCGGGACTGGGCGCGCGGCGTGCTCGAGCATCCCGCGCTGCCGTCGCTGGCGGCCGCGGTGCCCGCCGGCACGCCGCTCGTCGTTCTCTCGCACCGCCCGGACTGCTTCGCGCAGGCGGCTCGCCTGGGTGCCGCGCTCATGCTGTCGGGCCACACACACGGCGGCCAGCTCGCCCTCCCGGCCTGGCTCGGCCGCCGGGCGCGGAACCTGGCCGAGTTCATCAGCCGCTTCGACCGCGGCCTCTTTCGTGACGGCGACGCGACGCTCTACGTGAACCGTGGCCTCGGCTTCACCGGGCAGAAGGTCCGCCTGTTCACGCCGCGTGAGATCGCGTGCCTGGAGCTCACGCCGGGAGCATGAGCATAGCGCGCATTAGTTAGAGCCCAAGGTGACGTAACCCGCCCTGTCGGACTCTGCCCCTGCGCGGGAGCTCATATAGCCTCTGGCCGAACAGCGCGTTGTCTATGACGAGTCGAGCGGATCGAGCGGCGCGCCCGACGGCTGGTCGGTGCCTTGAATCAGCGCTTGCCCGGGCTCCCGGTGTGCGGCGCGGTCAACTCCTTGATCCGTGCCACGAGCCGAGGCAGTGCCTTCGGTGTCGTGTCACCACGGAGCAACTCCGCGATTGCGAGCAGCGCTTCCTGAGCACCGCTGGCGCCATGTTCAACGAGCGCCAGGCGGCCCCGCGCCAGCGTCACCTCCTCGCGAGCGGCGTCGAGGCCCTGCCGCAGCGCCACGAAGCACTCAGACGCCGAGGCATGTCGCGGCCCCCCACTGGTCGCCTCCCCACACAGGTCGCAACGGCGTGTGGCCGACGCCGTGACGGGCAGTGGCGGCCGCGCCGCTCCAAGGAGTCGCGCGCCTCGACTCCGCGCGCGCGTGCCGCTGGTCCGCTGCGGCCCGCGTCGCGTCAGTGCTCGGGGCTTCTTTGCCATGGCATTCCGGGAACGAAGCCTTGGCGAGTCCCCGCTACCGTAGGCAGTGCCCGCGCCGTGCGCAAGGAGCCCCTCCCCCCCCCAACGCGATCACGCCGGTCGGATCGCCATCCTCGTGAGGCGGGCGAGGTGATCCGCAGCGTCACTATCTGACGCCGCGGGCGGAGGCAGGGTCGCGGGAAGCGCCGCCGCGTGCGAGCGTCGCGACGACTGCGGTCAGGTCCGCCGGATCCGCCGGCTTGGCGAGGTGCGCCTGGAAGCCGGCCAGGAGCGCGGCCCGACGATCCTCGTCCAGCGCGTACGCCGTGAGCGCCACCGCCGGTGTCTGCCCGCCTCGGCCGGGCCCCCGGGCCCGTACCTTCTGGAGGAGGGCGTAGCCATCGTCGTCGGGCATGGCGATGTCGCAGAGGAGGACATCCGGTGACGAGCGGTCCATCGCCTCGATCGCTTCGGCGGACGAGGCGGCCGTCACCACGTCCGCATGGCAATGCTCGAGTACCGTGCGGAGCGCCTCGCGGGTGTCGGGATCGTCGTCCACGACGAGAACCCGCACGCCCTCGAGAGACGAGACGCGGTCAACGTCACCACCCGGGCGCTCCACAGCCCCCGCCTCGGGCTGGACCCCCGAGTCTCCGGCCGGGAGACTCACCGTGAAGGTCGCCCCCAGTCCGTCCCCCGGGCTTTCCGCGCGCACCGTGCCCCCGTGCAGCTCCACCAGGTGACGGACAATCGCCAGCCCGAGTCCGAGGCCGCCGTGCTCCCGCGTGCTGGAGCTGTCGGCCTGCCGGAAGCGATCGAAGACGTGCGGAAGGAAATCGGCGCTGATGCCCTTGCCAGTGTCGCTGACCGTGATCCGGGCGCACCCCGCCTCGCGTTCGAGGCGGACGGCGACTCGCCCGCCCTTCGGGGTGAACTTGATCGCGTTCGCGATCAGGTTCCAGACCACCTGCTGCAGTCTCGGGCGTTCGCCCGAGATCGTGTCCGCGCCGGACGGGAACACCGCATCGAGACGGACGCCCTTGAGCTCCGCGGACGGCCGCGCGGAGTCGATGGCGGACTGGATGATCTCCGACAGACGGACCGTGCGGACGTCGAGATGAAACTTGCCGGTGATGATGCGCGACAGGTCGAGGATGTCCTCGACGAGGCGCACCTGGAGCTGGGTGTTGCGCTCGACCACGTCGACCGCACATGCGAGGCTCGCCTCGTCCAGCTTCTTCGTACGCATCATCCGGAGCCAAAGGAGCATCGGGGTGAGAGGCGTGCGGAGCTCGTGCGAAAGGATCGAGAGGAACTCGTCCTTCGCCTGGTTCGCGGCTTCCGCCTCGGCCCGCGCCGCTTGCTCCGCGGCCAGCAGCCGCTCGCGCTCTGCCTCGGTCGCCTTTCGCTCGCTGATGTCCCGGAGGATGGCAATCACGACGGCTCGCTCGTCGAGGCGCGTCGCGCTGAGCGCGAGGTCCAGCGGGAAGACGGTGCCGTCCTTGCGCCGTGCGCGCACCTCGCGCGACATCCTCCCCGACTCGTTGACCGCGAGCAGCTCCCCGGCGCCCTCGGCGAGCAGCCGGTCGAACGCCTGCCCCACGATATCGGCGGAGGTGTAGCCGAAGATGCGCTCGGCCGCCGGATTGAACAACTCGATCTTCCCCGTCTCGTCCAGGGTGACGAGGCCGTCGGGAACGTCCTCGACGACGGCGCGGAGATAGACCTCGCTCCGCGTGAGGGCTCGCTCCGCCCGGCGTCGCAGATCTCGCTCGGCGGCCTCGTGCAGCTCACGTCGGATGGCCGGAACCAGCCGCGCCAGGTTACCCTTGAAGACATAGTCGTGCGCCCCGGCTCTCATGGCTGCCACGGCGGTGTCGTCGGCGATGGTGCCGCTCACGATGATGAACGGCACGTCGAGACCGACGTCCTTGATGACTGTGAGCGCCGCCGGCGCGCTGAAGTGGGGCATGCTGAAGTCCGCGATGATCAGATCCCAGGGTTCCCGCGCGAGCGCCGCACGCATCTCCGACTCGGTCTCGACCCGAGCGGACAGTAGATCGTAGCCGCCTTGCCGCACGGCGCGGAGGACGAGCGCCGCATCGTCGTCCGAATCCTCGACGCACAGGACGCGGAGGCGCTCGGCCATTCAGGCCCTCGCTGTCCCCGGCACGGACTCGTTCAAGACGAGCCAGTAGAGTCCGAGCTGACGCACGGCCTCCGCGAAGCGGCCGAAGTCGACCGGCTTGCGGATGTAGCTGTTGCAGCCCAGGCTGTAGCCCCGGACGATGTCGATCTCCTCGTTGGACGACGTGAGGATGACCACGGGAAGGAGTTTCGTGCGTTCGTCGGCGCGGATGCGCCGCATGACCTCCAGGCCGTCGATCTTGGGCAGCTTGATGTCCAGGAGAACGAGCTGCGGTATCCTCGCGGGGTCCCGCCCGGCATGGGCGCCGCTGGCGAACAGGTAGTCGAGCGCCTCGACGCCGTCGCGGGTGACCACGATCTCGTTCTGGATGTTGGCCTTCTTCAGTGCCCGCAGCGTCAGCGCCTCGTCGTTCGGGTTGTCCTCCACGAGCAGGATGATCTTGTCTTCCATCATGCGCCTCCCCGGGACCTCAAGCCCTTTGCTCCCCTTCAGCAAGGGTGAAGTAGAACGTCGCCCCTCGGTCCACTTCGCCCTCCGCCCAAATGCGCCCGCCGTGACGACGGACGATTCGCTGCGCCGTTGCCAAGCCGATGCCGGTTCCCTCGAATTCATTCACGCGGTGTAGGCGTTGAAATACACCGAAGAGCTTCGACGCGTAGGCCATGTCGAAACCGGCGCCGTCATCCCGGATGAAGTACACGGCGTGCCCGGGCTCTTGGCACCGGCCGAACTCGATGCGGGCCTTCGGTCGCTTGCTGGTGAACTTCCACGCGTTGTCCAGCAGGTTCTGGAACAGGATGCGCAACAACCGGCCGTCCCCGTTCCCTACCATCCCGTCCGCGATGATGAACTCGACCTGTCGTTCTGGTTGCGTATCCCGAAGCCGTGTGGCCGCCGCTCGGGCGAGAGCGCTCAGATCGACCCGCTCGAGATGAACGTCGCTCTGTGTCACGCGGGAGAGCATCAGCAGGTTCTCGATCAGCTGGGCCATGTACTGCGCGGATTCACGCACCCTTTTGAGGTAGCCCTTTCCCTCTGCGTCGAGCCTCTCGGAGTAGTCGTCCAGCAGGGCCTGGCTGAAGCCATCGATGCTCCGGAGCGGGGCACGCAGATCGTGGGCCACCGAGTAGCTGAACGATTCGAGCTCACGGCTCGCGTTCTCGGCGGCGTCTTTTGCTCGTGCGATGGCCTCTTGAGCGCGCTTGCTGTCCGTGATGTCGCGGGCCACTTTGGACGCACCGACCAGGTTGCCGCGGGAGTCGCGGATCGGAGAAATGGTCACCGAGACGTCGATGTCTCGTCCATCCTTGCACCGCCGCATCGTCTCGAAGCTTTCGACCAGCTCACCCGCTTTCAATCGCTCCAGGATCTGTGGCTCCTCACCTTGGCGACCGGGAGGAAGGAGGATGGAGATCGGCTTCCCAACGACCTCCTCGGCCGAGTAGCCAAATATTCGTTCAGCGCCATCGTTCCAACTCGTAATGATGCCATGCAACGTCTTGCCGATGATCGCGTCATCGGAGGAGTCCACGATGGCCGCGAGCCGT
>VBLD01000156.1 GCA_005879205.1 Deltaproteobacteria bacterium | reverse complement strand
CGAGGTGCCACCCACGCGATCTTTCGCTCCAAGACCGCAGCAGCAGCCTCGCCGTGTGGCTCGTCGACCACCCACGTGACCGCGACGGATGCATCGACGACCGCCGCCTTTACCCGATCAGCCCCAAGCATCGCGCTCACGCCGGATCGAGTCCGTGCTGTCCGACGCACGTCGCCGCCGTGACCGTCGCGTCGCGGCGCGACATGCTGCCGCGCGGCGAGCAAACGCTTCTCGCTTTCGTGCGACGGACTCCGCGAGCGCGCGGCGCGCAGCTTCTTCCACCGAGATACCGTCCGCTCGGGCCCGGGCCGGGCGCGGAGCGCGCGCGCGACGTGCTCGTCGAGGTTGCGGATCTTGAACTCGGCCATGCTCAGACAGTTGCTCGAACCGAAGTCGCTGGCCAACCCGGCCCGCTCCGGGCTACACGGCAGCCCGGCGCCCGATCGTGCGATGAGCTTGCCGTGGAGCTGAACCCCTTCTCGTACGAGTTCCAGGAGAATCCCTACCCGATCTACCGCTGGCTCCGCGACCACGAGCCGCTCCACCGCAACGAGCAGCTCCAGTTCTGGGCCCTGTCCCGCTTCCGTGACGTGCTGCCGTCGCTCGTCGACTGGGGGACCTACAGCTCGTCGGAGGGCGTCGTCCTCGAGCGCCTGGACCCCAAGATGCTCGAGGCGACGCCGATGATGATCTCCCTCGACCCGCCGCGCCACGATCGGCTCCGCAAGCTCGTGAGCCGCGTCTTCACGCCGCGACGGGTGGAGAGCCTCGAGCCCTTCGTCCGGGCCACCGCCGTCCGCCTGCTCGAGCCGCTCGCGGCGGAGGGCGGCGGCGACTTCGTCAAGGACTTCTCGACGCCGCTCCCGATGGAGGTCATCTTCACGCTGCTCGGCGTGCCCGACGCGGACCGCCGCCAGCTGCGCGAGTGGACGGACCTCGCCCTCGAACGCGACCCCGACACGCCTGCGATCCCGGCGCGCGCGCTCGAGGCATCGCTGCTCCAGATGCGCTACTGGTACGAGCTCCTCGGCGAGCTGCGCCGGCGCCCGAACGACGGGCTCATGTGCAGCCTGTTCGAGGCGGAGCTCGAGACCGACGGCGGTACGACGCGGCTCACCGACGGCGAGATCATCGGCTTCTGCTCGCTGCTCGGCGCCGCCGGCAACGAGACCACGACGAAGCTTCTCGCCAATGCGGCCGTCCTCTTCGCCCGCCATCCGGGCGAGTACCGGAAGGTCCTCGCCGATCCCGCGCGGCTCCCCGGTGCGATCGAGGAGATCCTGCGCCACAGCTCGCCGGCGCAGTACGCCGCGCGGACCGTCATGCGCGACGTCGAGTGGTACGGGCAGACCGTGCCGCAGGGGGCGCGTATCCTCCTCCTGATCGGCTCCGCCAATCACGACGAGCGCGAGTACCGCGATCCCGACCGCTTCGACGTCGACCGGCAGATCCCGGAGCCACTCGGCTTCGGCCAGGGCGTGCACTTCTGTCTCGGCGCTTCGCTCGCGCGCCTCGAGACCCGCGTCGCCCTCGAGGAGTTCGCCAGGCGCTTCCCGCGGTACACGGTCGACGAGAACGGCTGCCGGCGCGTGCACATGAGTAACGTGCACGGCTTTGCGAGCGTCCCGTTCGCGCGCGCCTGACCCGATGCGCGTGGTCGTCGACCCGGTGCTGTGTGAGGGCAACGGGGTGTGCACGCAGGTGGCGCCCGAGATCTTCGCGCTCGGCGACGACGACAGGTCGCAGGTGCTCGTGGAGCACCCGGGCGAGGCGCGGCGCGCGGAGGTCGAGACGGCCGTGCGGCGCTGCCCGCGACGCGCGATCCGGCTCGTGGAAGAGTGACTACTGCTGCCCGTCTGACAGGAAACGATCGATGAGCTGGGCGACCTCCTGCGGGTGTTCCTCGTAGACGAACAACTTCGCGTTTCTCAGCGAATGAAACCCTCGTACGTCCGGGAATTGCGGGACCATTTCCCGAGCCGTGGGTTCGGGAAAGGTCGGGTCGTCGGCTCCCCAGATGAAGAGCGTGGGGATCGTCAGCTGCTGGTGGAGACCCTTGAATTCGTCGAGCCTCGCGAACTTCATTCGTCTGAGGAATTGCAACGCGCCCTCCATCCGCGCGTCCGAGGCAATCAAGGGATCGACGAACTGTGTCTGAAAGTCGCCCTCCAGGTGCGTCATGTCGTGGAAGCAGCCGCCGAAGGCCAGAGACGATCGGCGAAACGCCGAGGACTTCATGAGCTGCCGGATGACGGAGCCGAACCCGGGGACGTGCGCAAAAGTCTGGTACATCGGTATCCAGGGCGGACGATGAAACGGAATCTCGGTGTTGGTCAGGATGAGGCGCGACACCCGGGGCTGGTCGATCAGGGCGAGCTCGCGAGCAACCCAGCCGCCCGTGTCATTCCCGACCAGTGCATACGAATCGACGCCGAGCTCCCGCAGCATTCCCTGGAGAGGCCGGGCTTGTCCTTGCGAAGAATAGTCGTCGCCGGCGTCGCTGTACGATTGCCCCATTCCGATCAGGTCCGGTGTGTAGCAGACGAAGCGATCTCGAAGGTGGGCGACGACGCTGTCCCACGTGTGACCCGACAGGGGGAAGCCGTGCAGGAAGACTACCGGAGGTCCGCTTCCGTCCCTTCGCCAGTGAACGGAGGCTTCTCCGATCTTGGTGATTCCTTCGATGCGAACGCGTGTATCGCCGTTGGACTCGTTCGGCAAGGGAGCGTCTCGCACGCGGCGTTCCCCGGTCAGAGGTCGCGGTGGCGATTCAAAGCTAGCGCAGGGGACGAACTGACCATGTCTCGGCATCCACCTACCGCTTCTGCCCTGCGCAGCCCAGCCGACAGTCGTCGCCGCGAGGCCGTCGGCGTAGTCGCAGCCACTGTTCGATGGCTCACGCCGCCGACGCGCGGCGTCGACGAAGGTGGAATCGACGAACCGCCTCACCGTTGCCGATCTTGCCTTCGTTCGCCTCGATGAACACCGAGTCGAGGTCAAAGCCCTTCCTCGAGGCGCATCTTGGGTTCCAGAAGCCGACGATCTCGACGAGCGTCGGTGAGCTTCGGCGCCAGCAGCTTCGCCGCTCGGCACCAGGTCGAAGTCAGGGAGGCGAGTCGATCGGCACGTGGCGGGCCGTCAACCGCCGCGAGGTCGCGACCGCGTCGTGGCGTCCTCGACAGGCCTCATGGAGCGCGCGGATCAGCGCGGGACGCACCCTGCGCGGCTCGATGACCTCGTCGAGCGACCCCACGCGGCACGCGCGCTCGACGGTGTGGATGTCGTCGAACTCCGCGGCGACCTCAGCCTGCGCGACGCGCGTCGCCTCCGCCAGGGCCTGCTCGTACGCGTCGCGCGCCGCCGCCGGGTCCGTGCGCAGCGTCTCGCGGGCGCGCCGCACCGTCGGATCGGCGGCGGCCCGCGCGCGCACCTCCCGCGTGAAGACGACGGCCGCGGCGGCGCTGCCGCCGATCACCGAGGCGTACGATCCGGTGAGCGCCATGGCGCGCAGCCGTGGATTGAGCGACTTCGAGAAGACGACGTACGCGCCGCCGTGGTAGCGCGAAACCACGAGGAAGAGCAGGGGCCCGTCGAAGTTCACGACGGCGCGTGCGATCTCGGCCCCGTGCTCGAGCTGCAGCTCGCGCAGGGACTCGGGGGAGCCGTCGAAGCCGGAGAGGTTCGCGAGGATCACGACCGGCCGGTTGCCGCTCGCGGCGTTGAAGGCGCGAGCCACTTTCTTCGACGACAGCGGGAACAGCGTGCCACCGTTCCAGGCAGCCGGGCCGTCGAGCGGGCGATGACCCTCGCGCGGGACGTTGTGACTCTCGATCCCGATCAAGCAGATCGGCACCCCGCCGAGGTGTGCGTCCCACACGATCGCCGTCTCCGCCCCGGCCCACGAGCGCCAGCGCTCGAGGTGGCCGCCGTCCCGATCGACGAGCGCCTGCATGACGGCTCGCATGGCGAATGGCCGTTTGCGACCCGGGTTGGTGGCGTCGTCGAAGATCTCGCCCACGGTCGCGAACCCGTGGCCATGCTCCGCCGGGTAGGGACACTTCGTGATGTCGCGCCCGAACGGGTCGCTCGTCCGGTGCCAGCGGGGTCCCGCCTCGCCCGGGAACACGTAGGTGTAGCCGTAATGCTCGTCGAGCGTGCGCACGGCGGCGGCGAGGTCGCTGGCATAGTACTGCGCCTCGCCGTTCGGTCCCATGATGCGCTCGAAGCCACCGAGCGCCACCTCGTCCTCGGCCGACACGCCGCCCGATGCCTCGAGGGCCGCGCGCCCGGTGAGCACCATCGAGGCGTCGGGCGTCATGATGAGCGCGCCGCGCGTGTGGCCGACCATCGCCGCGAGCGCGTTCCAATAGCTCTGCGCGCCGACGTTCACACCGTACACGATCAGGTGGATGACGCCGCCGCGCTCCGTGAACGTGACGATTCGCCGGGCGACCCGCGCGGTCGCGTCGAGATTCTCGGTGCCGCTATCCATGGCGATGCGCGCGCCGCTCGAGATGGGAATCCACTCGACCGGAAGTCGAAGGTGCTCCGCGAGGTCGATGGCGGCGACGATCCGGTCGCACTCGGGAGCGGCGAGCGCCCCCATCTCCCGGGTGCAATCCGAGAGGATCAGCACGCGCCGCACGCCCTCGGGAACCTTGTCGCTGGGCGTGCTTATGATGCCGAACACGACACCGGCCGCGTTCTGACCATACGGGCGGTGCGAGACGCACACCGCGCGAGGCTCCCCGCGTGCCGGATCGAGGTCGTACTCCTGGAAAGCTGCGGCCGGCCCCCTGCCGTTGCCGCCGGTGAGCATGCGAACGATCTCGTACGGGTAGACCAGCCGCCGCCGGCGCGCCTCGACCACCTTGCGCTCGTGGTCGGTCGCCGGCTCGAGCGGGGCGGTCACGGGCGGACGGATCGCGATCTCCATGCGGCTGCCGGTGAGGTCGCTCACGATCAGCTCGACGGGCTCGGCCGTCATGCGCCGCACGCGGTCGCGGAGCCGAAGCCGCACCACGACCTTCTCCAGGCCCAGGTGCCACGTCGCCGGCATGAGCCGGCGCGCGATGTCCTCGATGGCGGGTGCATCCAACGCGATCGCCGGACCGACGGCGATCGTGATGCGGTTCCAGTGCAGGCGCCGGCGCGGGTCGCGCGCGCTCCGCAGCGCTCGGAGGGCGCTCGTCGCCTGATGGAACACCCGCTCGAACCCGGCGATGTGCAAGGCCGCGCCGTCCACCTCGTCCGAGGTCCGGCCCCGCACCTCGGCGAGCACGAACAGCCGCTCGTCCTCCGGCACCGTCCGGCTCCGTGCCCAGAAGCAGTACACGTCGTCGGCACCCGGCAGGCGCTCGAGGACGAAGCTTCCGAGGCGCGCGAGGCCGACGCGCGCGGCGGCCTCCGGGTGCAGCCCGAGAAGGCTCGTATCCTCGCACGCGCCGGCCGGCCCGCGAACCACCGTGCGGTGCAGGTCCCCAGCGCCCGGGCGGCAGAGCGACACCGTGCAGCGCTCGGCCGGCAGCGCCGCCACGTCGAGCGCCTCCGTCACCGCGCCCACGACGGCCTCTGGATCCTGGCCGTCCTCGTGGGCCACCACCATCTC
>VBLD01000149.1 GCA_005879205.1 Deltaproteobacteria bacterium | reverse complement strand
CGGTGCAGCAGGAGTACAACGAGCGACACGGGATCACCCCGCAGACGATCCAGAAGGCGATCGCGGAGCCGCTCGCCTTCGTCTGCGAGGCGGACTACTTGACCGTGCCCCTCGTCGCCGAGACCCCCGACGAGACACCGCTCGATCCGGCGGCGCTCGCGAAGGCAGTGGCCGCCCTCCGCCGCGAGATGCGGGAGGCGGCCAAGCAGCTCGAGTTCGAGCGGGCGGCGGAACTCCGCGACCGCATCCTCAGGCTCGAGACGCGCGGACTCGGCGTGGAACGGGCCGAGGCAGACTAAAGAGTGGCCATGTCGTCACCGTCTTCAATCGACGGTGAGTGCGACGCACCCGGCGCGTGGTGCTGGTGCTTGACTCGGCTCGCGCCGCCTCTCATGGTTAGGTCCCGCCCCGCGTATCGCTATAATCCGTAGATCGTGAGCTCCGAGAACCAGCTTGCACCGCCCGCGGCGAGCGTGGCCGTGCCGGCCGACGGACGCGCGCTCGAGGAGCGTCTGGCGGCGGTGCCGCCGCGCCCGGGCGTGTATCTCCTGAAGGACCGCCACGGCAAGGTCATCTACATCGGCAAGGCGGCGAACCTGCGGAGCCGCGTGCGGAGCTACCTCCGCGGCGGCGACGAGCGCAGCCAGGTGCGCTTCCTGGTCGAGCGCCTGGCCGAATTCGAGACGCTGGTCACCGCCAGCGACAAGGAAGCCCTCATCCTCGAGAACAACCTCATCAAGCAGTACCGGCCGCGCTACAACATCCGGCTGAAGGACGACAAGAGCTATGTGAGCGTGAAGGTCACCGTCCAGGACCCGTGGCCACGCGTGCTCGTCACCCGCAAGATCGTCAAGGACGGCAGCCGATACTTCGGTCCGTTCGCGAGCGCCTCGGCCGTGCGCGACACCCTCGACACGATCCGCAAGGTGTTTCCGCTGCGCACCTGCAGCGACCCGGTCTTCAAGAACCGCAGCCGTCCGTGCATCGAGTATCAGATCAAGCGCTGCCTCGGCCCGTGCGTGCTTCCCGTCGACCGGGCCGTCTACGAGGAGCACCTCCGCCAGGCGATGCTGCTTCTCGAGGGAAGGAACCGCGACGTGGTGAGCACGCTCCGCCGCCGCATGGAGGTGGCGGCCGAGACGGAGCGGTTCGAGGAGGCGGCGCGGCTGCGCGACCAGCTCCGCGCCATCGAGAAGACGCAGGAGCCGCAGCAGGTGGTCGAGCACTGGGGGGCGAACCAGGACGTGTTCGGCCTCTACCGGGAAGGCGGCTCGATCGAGGTGCAGGTGCTGTTCGTGCGCGACGGCAAGCTCGTATCGAACCAGACCTACGCGTTCGACGACTGGGAGTTCCCCGATGCGGAGGTCCTCGAGGAGGTGCTGACCCAGTTCTACCAGGCGACGGAGCGAGACGTGCCCGACGATATCCTGCTCCCGACCCCGATCTCGGACGGCGAGGTCCGGGCCGAGTACCTGAGCGAGCGGCGCGGCAAGAAGGTGGCGATCCTCGTCCCGCAGCGCGGTGACAAGCTCCGGCTCGTCGACATGGCGCGCGAGAACGCTCGCCAGAGCTTCGCGGAGCGGCGCGACGCCGGCAAGCAGGCGGCGCGCATGGCGGCCGAGCTGCAGCAGCGGCTGCACCTCGCCAACGCTCCCAAGCGCATCGAGTGCGTCGACATCGCGAACATCCAGGGGATGCTCTCCGTGGGCTCCGTCGTGGCCTTCGACGAGGGGACGCCGGCCAAGGCCGGATACCGCCACTTCCGCATCCGCAGCGTCGAGGGGGCCGATGACTTCGCGTCGATGGCGGAGGTCCTCCAGCGACGCTTCCGCGACGCCAAGGAGCGCGGCGACCTCCCGGACCTCCTGGTCATCGACGGCGGGCCAGGCCAGCTCTCGGCCGCCTCGGCCGTGCTGAGCGACCTCGGCATCAGCGAGCTGGAGGTCGTGGCGCTCGCCAAGGAGCGGGTCGAGCGCGACGCCACCGCGAGCGAGATCCGCCGCCGTCCGGAACGCGTGTTCCTGCCCGGCCGCAAGAATCCCGTCGTGCTGAAACCCAACTCGAGCGCGCTCTTCCTGCTGCAGCGCGTGCGCGACGAGGCACACCGCTTCGCCAACACCTATCACCGCAAGCTGCGTACGCGCGCGAGGCTGGCCTCGCCGCTCGACCAGGTGGCGGGCATCGGGCCGCGCCGGCGCCGCGCGCTGCTCCGCCGCTTCGGGAGCGTCAAGCGGATCGGCGCAGCGACGGTCGAGGATCTGGCGGGCGTCCCGGGTATCACGCTGACGCTCGCCGCACAGATCAAGGAGCGGCTCGCCGGGGCTTGAGCGGTCGCCGGTCGTCCCGCCCGAGGAGGATGCGGGGTGGAGGTGCGCGCGCTGCTCGGGGTGGCGACGGCGGGGGTGCTCGCCGGCGAGCTTGCGGCGCCGGCGTTCGCGCCCGGGCTCCTGTTCCTCTTCGCGCTGGCGATGGCAGTCCTCTGGCTCGCCGGGGGCCGGCGGCGAGCGCCGGTCGCCTGGGCGGCGGTCGCACTCGCGGCGCTGGCGCTCGGCACGCAGCGCATGGCGGCGGTCGTCGCGCCCACCCTGCCGCCCGACCACGTGGCGCGGCTCACCCTGCCGGTCCGCACCACGCTGGAGGGGCGGGTGGCGGCGGCGCCCGAGCGGCGCGACCGCCGGACCGTGCTGCTCGTCGAAGCCGAGGCGGTCGGACGCGGAATTGGACGGCGGTCGGCGAGCGGACTCGTGCGCGTCGGGGTTCGCGGTCGCGCCAGCGGATGGTGCTACGGCGATCGCCTCCGGGTGGACACCGTCCTCCGCGCGCCGCGCAACTTCGAGAACCCCGGCCGCTTCGACTACGTGTCGCATCTCGCGCGCCGCGGTATCCAGGTGACTGCATCCGTCTGGAGCGACCAGACGATCGAGCGCCTGCCCACCTCCGGAGACGGCATCCGCCGCCGGCTCGAGCGCTGGCGCGTGCGGCTGGCGGCGGCGATCGGCGCGGCGGTTGCCGCGCCGGCAGGACCCGTGCTGCAGGCGCTCATCGTCGGCGAGGAGGGCGAGATCGATGCCGAGCTGCGCGACGCGTTCAGCCGGGCCGGTGTGATTCACATCCTCTCGATTTCCGGCCTGCACGTGGGCCTGGTGGCGGCAGCGGGCTTCGCGGTGTTCCGCTGGCTGCTGTGCCGCAGCGAGTGGCTCGTCCTGACCGTCGACGTCGAGCGCGTCGCTGCGGTCGCGAGTCTCGTCCCGGTCGCGCTGTACACGGCGCTGGCCGGCCTCGGCGTCGCGACGCTGCGCTCCGCCATCATGGTCGTGGCCGCCGTGCTGGCCGGCCTCTCGGGCCGGCAGGCGGACGTGCTCCGGAGCCTGGCGGTGGCGGCCCTGGCGCTCGCGCTCGGGTGGCCGGGTGCCCCGCTCGAGATCTCCTTCCAGCTCTCGTTCGTCTCCGTGCTGGCGATCGTCCTCGGTGCCCGCCGCTTCGGCCCGCAGACGCGAGGCGGTGGCTGGCGGGCGCGCCTCCGGGCGGCCGCCCTCGTCTCGCCATCGGCACTTGCCGGAACGGCACCGCTCACGGCCTTCCACTTCCATCAGGTGTCGCTGGTCGGGCTCGTCGCCAACCCGATCGCCGTACCCATCTTCGGCTCGATCGTCGTCGTGGTCGGGCTCGCCGGGGCCCTGGTCGAACCCCTCGCACCGGCCGCCGCCCGCGTGCTCTTCCAGGCGGCCGGGCTCGTCCTTCGGCCGGGGATCGCCCTGGTGTCATGGCTCGCTGCGCCCTCGTGGGCCGCCGTCGACGTTCCCATCCCGAGCCTGGCGGAGCTGGGGCTCCTCTACGGCGCCCTCGGTGGGCTGCTGCTGCTTCCGCGTCGGTGTGGCCGCTGGCTCGCGATCGTCGCGCTGGCCGGCCTCGTCGCCGACGGCGGCTGGTGGTGGCACGAACGCTTCGCACACCGGCTGCGCGTGACCTTCCTCGACGTCGGACAGGGTGACGCCGGCGTCCTCGAGCTCCCCGGTGGGCGCGTGGTGGTGGTCGACGCCGGCGGCTTCCCCGGAGGCGAGTTCGACACGGGAGGGGCGGTCGTCGCACCCTTCCTGCTCACGCGGAAGATCCTCCGGCTCGATGCGGTGGCCATGACGCACGCCCATCCCGACCACTTCGGCGGCATCGCCTACCTGCTCGCCCACTTTCGCCCGGCAGAGTTCTGGTGGAGCGGCGTGCCCGGGAACGGCGTCGAATGGGCACGGCTCGTCGCCGCCGTCCGGGCGAGCGGCGCTCGCGTCCGGCGCCTCGACGGCCCGGCGGTGCTCGCCGATGACGTGACCGTCCTCCATCCGCCGCCCGATCTCGGGCCGACGTCGATCAACGATTCGTCGCTCGCGCTGCGGCTCGCCTGCGGGCGGTTCAGCGTCCTGCTCACCGGCGACATCGAGGCGCGGGCCGAGCAGCGCCTCCTCGCGCACGCCGATCTCCTGCCGAGCACGGTGCTGAAGGTGCCGCATCACGGAAGTCGTACCTCGAGTACTCCCACGTTCGTCTCGGCGGTCGCGCCGCTGGTCGCCGTCATGTCCGTGGGGGCCGACAACCGCTACCGGCTGCCGGCGCCCGACATCGAGCGCCGTTACCGCGCGCGTGGCATCTGTCTCTATCGTACCGACCGCTGCGGCGCCGTCACCGTGGCGACCGACGGGCATCGCCTGACCGTGCGTGCCGTGCGGCCGGCCTGCGACTGCGCGGAGCGCCCGGCCGATCGGTAGCGCGTGGAGTCCGGACGGGTCGCGTTGCAACCGAGCCGCCCGGCCCGTAGCATCGCCGTGGTGGAAGAGGCGGCGAGTCACGAGCGCTTCTTGCGGCTCGCCATCGAACTGGCCGAGGCACGGGTGCGGGCGGGCGGCGGCCCGTTCGGCGCCGTCGTGGTGCGTGAGGGCGGCATCGTGGGCACCGGATTCAACGCGGTCGTGCCACTCGGCGATCCGACCGCCCACGCCGAGGTGCAGGCGATTCGCGACGCGTGCGCGACGCTCGGCGCCTACCGTCTCGATGGCTGCGCCCTCTACGCGAGCTGCGAGCCCTGCCCGATGTGCCTCGGGGCGATCTACTGGTCGCGGCTCGGAACCGTTTACTTCGCCGGGACGCGGATGGACGCAGCGGCCGCGGGGTTCGACGATGCTCGCTTCCACCAGGACATGGCGCGCTCGCCGGCGGAACGCACGATCCGGCTCATCCGCCTGCTCGGCGACGAAGGGCGGCGGCCGTTCACGCTCAGGCTCGCGAAGCCGGACCGGGTGCTGTACTAGGAGCGCGACCCAAGACATCTTGGGTCGCGAACCGGACGCGAGGGTGTTCCGTCGGGATCACGCGCGACTGTCCTGCCGCGGCTGGCAAAGCCAGCGCGGCAGACGAACACGCCCGGTTCCGCAGCCGCCGCCGACAGATGAGAGTCGCGAGGCCTTTTGAACGGCGCGTGTCCGTTCCGCCGCGCTGGCTTTGCCAGCCGCGGCACGGCGGTGGCGCGTGACGTGAGCGCCACACGCTCGCGTCTGTGTCCGCGACCCAAGAAGTCTTGGGTCGCGCTCCTAGCTCCGGGGTCCGAGACGGCTGCCGGCGAGAACGGTGCGCAGTCTACGCCGCGCGCGTCAGTCCGTGCCGCAGCGCGTACATCACGAGCCCCACCCGATCGCGCACGCCGAGCTTCTGGAAGACGTTGGTCAAGTGGGTCTTCACGGTGCGCTCGCTGATCGCGAGGGTCGCCCCGACCTCCTTGTTCTTCTGTCCCGACGAGACCAGGCGGACGATCTCGCGCTCCCGCTCGGTAAGGCCGTTCTCGTCGCGATTGCTCGTGCTCGAGCCTTCGGGACCGAGATGCGAGAGCTCCTCGACGAGGGCGCCGGTCATGCGGGGATCGACCCAGACCTGGCCGGTACACACGGTGTGGATGGCCTGCATCAGGGTCTGGCGAGCCGAGTCCTTCAGGACCACGCCCTTGGCGCCGAGCTTGAAGGCGCGCATGTGCTCTTCCTTCTCGTCGCAGGCGGTGAGCACGAGGACGCGCGTGCCCGGACTGATGCGCAGGACGGCGGGGACCGCGTCCAGCCCGCTGCCCTGCGGCATGCGGATGTCGAGCAGCAGGACGTCGGGCTTGGTCTCCCACACCAGCTCGACGATGTCCTCCGCGCTCTCGGCGTCGGCCACCACCTGGATGTCGTCCTCCATTTCGAGGATCGTGCGCAGGCCCTCACGGAACAGCGTGTGATCGTCGACGATGACGAGGCGGAGTCTTCTCGGCTGAGGCATCATGCGTGCATCCTCCGGTCTGCAGGGGACGAAGCGGGAATCGTCAAGGACAGCTCGGCGCCGCGGCCCGCCTCCGTGCGCACGCGCAGCGTCCCGCCCAGCGCGGCGCAGCGCTCGCGGATGGACCACGGAGCGGCGCCCGCCGGAAGGAACCCGTCGGCATCGGTCACGCCGTGCCCGTTCTGGAAGCCGCGGCCGTTGTCGCGCACGACGAGATAGAGGTGCGAGGGGCGCGTGGCGATCTTCACGACGGCCTGGGTCGCGCGCCCGTGCCGCACGGCGTTCCGAAGCGCCTCCCGAACGATCTGGGTCAGCTCGTACGCCGTCGACATCGGCAGGTCGGGCTCGCACTCGGGACGCACCAGGTGGACGCTCAGCCGCTCGCGGATCGAGAACTCCGCCGCGAGGCGGTCGAGCGACGACCACAGGTCGTCCGCCGGGCGGCTGGCCGCACGCAGGATGCTCAGGTAGTGACGCACCTCCCGGTAGCCGCGGTTGACGGCCTCGTGCAACTCCTCGAGCTCGTGCCGGATGCGCGAGGGGTCGCGCTGGAGCAGGAGCTTGCAGGCCTCGACGCGCAGATCGATCCCGGCGAGCGACTGGATGAACCCGTCGTGCAGGTCGCGGGCGATGCGCCCGCGCTCCTCGAGGACGGCGAGCTCCTCAGCCTTGTCCTGGAGCCGCACGTTCTCGAAGCCGGCCGCGGCCTGTCCGACGAGAAGGAGGAGGAACTCGAGATCGTCGCGCGTGAACTTGCCGCGGGTCTCGCGCACCACCGCGGCATGGCCACGCGGCTCGCGTTGGATGAGCACGGGCGCCACCAGCAGCGCCTGCGCGCGACCCTCCCCCGGCAACGGGGTGGCCGCCGGAATCGCCTTGCGCACCATGGCGCCGGTCAGCACGTCGTAGCACGTGACCGTGCCGCCGTCCGGGCGCAGATCGTTGGCCATGAACCCCTCCGTCGGTTCCGCGAACCGGAAGGGAAACGGATCGTCCTCGGTGATGCGGAGCGAGAGGCGTGTCCGGCGGCCCGTCCGTGCCACGTCCCAGACGAAGTAGCGGCCGCTCTCGGGGTCGCGCAGCGCGAGCGTGCCGCGCTCGGCCTTGAAGTAGTCGAGCGCGCGCCGCACCAGGCGACTGAAGGCCCGACCGGGCGGCCGTTTGCGGCGGAACGCGGCCGGCAGCTCGAGCATGAAGCCGAGCTTCCGCTTCGCTCGCCGCTCGTGTTCACCCAGGTAGCCGATCAGGTATCCGATGATCAGCAGGTAGATCGGCCGGAAGAGGTGCATGTTGCGAAATACCGACTCGTGGAAGTCGATCCAGCGACCCGCGATGAGAAGCCCCGGATAGAAGAGGGCGAGCAGCACCGTGACGGCGATCGTCGCCGCCAGGCCCCAGCGCACGCTGACGCTCAGGATCACGAAGACGTGGAGAGCGAAGAACGGGCTCGTCCCGCCTTCGGTGAACAAGGCGATGACGCTCACCCAGACGATGTCGGCGGCCGCGGAGAAGAAGCCGACGCGCTGCGCGGAGACGTAGGCGCCGCGCACGAGGAAGAAGAGCAGCGTGCTGTAGGCGACGTATGCCCCGAGCACGACGTCGGCGAAGTTGGGCTTGAACGAGGGCTGCTGAGGATCGATCGTGACGACGATGAGCGTGTAGATGGTCAGCAACAGGCGGCAGAAGGCGATGATCTTCTCGGTGCGCGAGAAGGCCTCGAGCGGGGCGGCGCGCGGGCCGTGGCGACGAGCGCCGAACGGTAGGTGCAACGAGACGGAGCGCATGGGGCCGGCCAGCGAAAGCCGCAGCAACGGATGTGCCATCCTCCCACGCGTCCCGCATGCAGCTCCGCGAGGCGTGGGCTCGCAAACGCGCACGAACCGGAGAAACAGCAAGCTCCCCGTCCCGATCGTGCAAGACCGCGCATTTCGTTGACTTTTCCGCCACCTGCCTCTATCGTGCAGGTGTGAGTGCAGACCCGGCAATCGAGACCCCAGCGCATGTTCACCTGACCCCCGGCGCGGTCGAAAAGGTGAAGGAGCTTCGTGCGCGCGAGGGGTTGCCGCTCACCCGCGCGCTCCGCGTCGCGGTCGTCGGTGGCGGATGTTCCGGCTTCAGCTATCAGCTCGACTTCGACGACACGATGCGCGAGGACGATCTGGTCCTCGAGTACGACGGCATCCGCGTACTCGTCGATGCGACGAGCGCCGAGTACCTCGCAGGAACCGAGATCGACTACGTGGGCACCCTGCACGGGGGCGGGTTCAAGTTCTCGAATCCGAAGGCGACGCACACGTGCGGGTGCGGCTCGTCGTTTGCCGTCTGACACCGCGCCCGCGGGCGTCGTGTACGAGCACGTCGTCTTCGACCTCGACGGCACCCTGATCGACTCGCGTGCCGACCTCGCCGGGGCCGTGAACCACGTGCTCGGGACGCTCGCCCTGCCGCAGCAGCCGCCGGAGACGCTCTACGGCTACGTCGGCGAGGGTGCGCGAATGCTGGTCCAGCGGGCGCTCGGTCCGGCGCGCGCGGATCAGCTGGACGAGGCCGTGGCGCTGTTCATGGCCCACTACGGGGCGCACCTGCTCGATGCGACGCGCCCCTATCCGGGGATCGTCGAGGTGCTGACTGCGCTCGAGGCGCGGGCGGTCGCCCTCTCCGTCCTCTCCAACAAACCGGAAGCGATGAGCCGGTCCATCCTCGAGGGCCTCGGGCTCGCGCACCGCTTCGTCGCGATCATCGGCGGCAACTCGCTGCCGTCCCGCAAGCCCGATCCAGCCGGCCTCGAGCGGCTCTGCGCCCTCACCCGCACGCCGCGCGAGCGGATGCTGCTGGTGGGCGACTCGGCGATCGACGTGCGCACGGCCCGCGCCGCCGAGGTGGCGTTCTGCGGCGTTGCGTGGGGGCTCACCCCCGAGGGGCTCGCCGCGGCGGAGCCCGAGCGAATGATCGAGCATCCCGCCGAGCTGATCGCCGTCGTCGAGGGCGAGTAGCCGGGAGACGCGGGCGCCGCCGGCGCGCTCACGGCAGCCGCCGAACCTCGGGCGCGGGCAGCTCCTCGTACAGCCGCGCGTACGCCGACGCCGCGCGACGCCAGGAGAAATCCTGCGCCATCCCGTTGCGCAGCAGACGCTGCCATGCGGCCGGATCGGCGTGCAGGCGAAGCGCCCGAGCCAGCGTCGCGATGAACGCGTCGGGCGTGTACGGGGTGAACTTGAACCCCGTCCCGGTGCCCGTCGCCGGGTCGAACTCGGTCACGCTGTCGTCGAGACCGCCGGTGGCGTGCACCACGGGCACGGTGCCGTAGCGCAGGCTGTAGAGCTGGTTGAGGCCGCACGGCTCGAAGCGCGACGGCATGAGGAAGACGTCCCCACCCGCCTCGATGCGGTGGGCGAGCGGCTCGTTGAACTCGTTTCGGAAGACGGCGCGTCGAGGGAACGCGGCGGCCACGGCGCGCATCTGGGCTTCGTAGCGGGCCTCGCCGGAGCCGAGGATGGCGACCTGCACGTCGGTCGTCGCGAGCACCTCGGGAAGCGCGTGGCCGAGCAGATCGAAGCCTTTCTGCTCGGCGAGCCGCGACACGACGGCGAGCAGCGGCACGTCGGCGCGTACCATCAGACCGAGCTCCGCCTGCACGGACGCCTTGCAGCGCGCTTTGCCGCGCAGGTCGGCCGGGTCGTACCGCGCGGCGAGATGGGGATCCGTCGCGGGGTTCCACTCCTCGTAGTCGACCCCGTTGAGGATACCGACCAGGCGCCGCGCGCGCGCCCGAAGAACGCCGTCGAGGCCGTTGCCGAGCTCGGGCGTCTGGACCTCGGCGGCATAGCGGGGACTCACCGTGGTGATCCCCTCGCTGAAGACGAGCCCCGCCTTCAGGTAATTCACCTGACCGTAGAACTCGAGCCAGTCCGGCGCGAAGTAGCGCGTG
>VBLD01000148.1 GCA_005879205.1 Deltaproteobacteria bacterium | reverse complement strand
GAACATCAGGGAGTGCTGCCCTTCTTCGATGACCTCGTGGTAGACGTAGCGGAACTCGGGGGCCCCGTTCGGGAGCTGGAGGGCGAACTCGAGGAGCCCGCGCTGGAGCACGTTCTCGAACTGGGCGCCGATCTTCATCTTGGTGGCGATCAGGTGGAGGCCGAGACGCGCCCGCGTGCCGGGCGCCAGGGCGCGATACCACGCCGTGTCGGCGAGGGTGTCGTCACCGAGCTCCCAGCGCGGGTCTTCGGGATCGATGCGGTGCTCCGCTGCCTCCCAGTCGACGTCGGCGTAGGCGTCGAAATGCTTGACCACCGACTGGTGGCTCAGGCGGTGCAGGAGGGCGGCGTACGGCTCCTTCTTCCGCGGGCGCGTTTCTGCCGGATAGGCGACGGTCTCCATTCGCATCTCCCTTCGGGGCGCCGCGTCGTGCGGCTGTGCCGTCAGCAGGCATGGACCGTGCCAGCGGAGTGGGGCGGCTCGCCGTCGCGATTTTCCCGTGTCGACGGGTGGTGCCGGCAGGCCCCCCGGGCCGGGCGCAACCCCCGGACTGCAGCGGCCTGCATGGCGCGGTAGGCATCCTCCCGGTGTGCGACGGGCACCGACCGCTGTATACCTACGACCCGTCCATGCTCCCGGGGTGGCATCGGCCTTGCCAGGGGCCAACACCAGGGGCCATCAATAGATAGGCACGGAGAGCTCCGTGGGTGATCCCGAGACGTTCGAGCTGATCGCGGCCGGGCTGACCTTCATCCCCGCCCTCGTCTGGGGGGTTCTGGCCCAGGCCATCTCGAGCTTCACCCGCAAGCGAGGCTCGAAGGGGACCGTGCAGCACGTCCTCTTCACGCTGACCGCCCTCGTCGCCCTTCACTATGCGCTGTGGAGCGTGTTTCCGCTGCTCGGGTCGCATCTGCGGGGAGAGGGAAACAGACTCGGGGCCGTCCTCATCGCGGTGGGCGACGCCGACGTGGTGGCGTTGATGGCTGCCGCCAGACACTTCGTGCTCCTCTGGCCGATGCGCGCCGAAAGACCGGCGCGGAGCTGGCTCGCCGTCAACTACGGGTCGGCGCTGGTGGCCGCGGCGTTCTTCGTCCTCGGGGACCTCCGCGTCCTCTACCTGCCGGAGCATGGCTGGTCGGGCTTCTTCAATCTCTTCACGGGCTACTTCGTCGTCCTCGCCGCGCTCTGCGTGCAGGACGTGTCTCGCCTCGCCCGGTGCGGAGCGTGGCGACCGGGGCGGCTCGCGGAGCACAGCTCCGCGGATGCCGCGGTCGTGGCGGTCGGGTTCGTCTGCGTCCTCGCCGGCGTGCTCGCTCCCGAGGTCGCGGGCACGGACCTGCCCGCGGCGATGACCGCCGCGGAGCGCTCGCCGGCCGTCATGGGCTTCTTCGTGCTGCACGCCGCCGGCGGCCTCCTGATCGCGGTCCCCTTCGTGGTGCGCGATCTCGGCGGGATCCTCGGCGGCTTTCTGACCGCGCTCGCGATGATCACCGCCACGGCGGCGGCGTACGTGGGGGTTCACGCCCTCGGCGCCCGCGGCCTCGACCCGGAACTCCGCCGCCTCGCCGACGTCGCGGCGATCCTCGGCATCGTCCTCGTCCTCATGCCGGCGCGATCGTGGATGGGTTCGGCCATCGGGCGCTTCCTCCTGCGGCGGAGCTCGGATCGATGGTCGGCGTCGCAGGCATTCCTGCACACGCTGTCACCCGAGCTCGGGGTCGTCGAGTGCTGCCGGCGCACGCTCGCCGAGATCGGTCGGGCGCTGCAGTTCCGGGGCGCCGCGATCCTCCTCGCCGACGGCGGAAGCGTCGTGCACGGCGCCTTCCGGGTGAAGCCGATCGAGGCGGCCTGGCCGCGCGATACGATCGCCCGCCCGCGCAATTCCTTCGGACTCGGCCGGTTCCGCGAGCTGCCGCTCCCTCTCCGCGACGCCCTGATCGAGGCCGATGTCGTGGCGGTCGTCCCGGTCGCCAGCCCGCGCCGGTGCTGGGGGCAGCTGTTCGTGACGACCGATCTCCTCGGCGCCAGCTTCAGCGATACGGACGACGAGGGGCTCGACGCGGTCGCCAACCAGCTCGCGTCGCTGCTCGACGCGGCCGAGCTGCTGACGCGCGCCGTCGCGGTCGAGCGCTCGCTCGCCCACGCCGAGAAGCTTGCCGCCATCGGCGAGATGGCCGCGCGCATCGCGCACGACATCCGCAACCCCGTGACCGCGGCCCGCAGCCTCGCCCAGCAGCTCGGGCGCGAGCCCGGGTCGCCGTTCGCGGCCGAGCACGCGGTCATCCTCGCCGAGCTCGAGCGCGTGGAGCGGCTGGTCGCGGCGCTCCTCCGCTTCGCCCGGCGCGAGGATCTCCGCTTCGAGGCGGTCGACGTCGGCGACCTGGCCCGGGACGCGGTCGAGGCGCTGCGGCCGCGCCTCGAGGCGGGGGGCATCGGCGTCGATCTCGAGCTCCGCGCCGGGGTGGTGGCGCGAGCCGATCGCGAGAAGCTGCGCCAGGTGCTGGTCAACCTGCTCGACAACGCGATCGACGCGCTCGGCGAGGTCCCGGCGCCGCGACGCCTCGTGCTCGGCGTGGACGGCGAGAACGGCACGGCCAGCGTCCGCGTCGAGGACAGCGGGCCCGGGGTGCCGGCGGAGGCGCTGCCGCGCCTCTTCGAGCCGTTCTTCTCGCTCAAGGCCAAGGGGACGGGGCTCGGGCTCGCGATCGCCAAGCGGACGGTCGATGCGCACGGCGGACGGATCGACGCCGCGCCCGGGTCCCGAGCCGGGATGACGTTCTCGATCGAGCTGCCGCTCGCCCGGCGCGAGGCGTCATGAAGGGCCGCATCCTGATCGTCGACGACGAGCGCGCCATCGGCCTCGCGGTCCAGCGGCTGCTCGGCGGCCGCGGCTACGACGCGGAGACGGCGGTCTCGGCCGAGGAGGCCCTCGAGAAGTTCGGGCGGAGCGCCTACCACCTGGTGATCACCGACCTCACGCTGCCGAAGCAGAGCGGCATGGACCTGCTGCGCGCGATCCGCGAGAGCAGCCCCGAGACGGCGGTGATCATGATCACCGCCCACGGCTCGGAGCGGGCGGCAGTGGAGGCGATGAAGCTCGGCGCCGCCGACTACCTGCCGAAGCCCTTCGACAACGACGAGCTCGAGCTGATCGTCGACCGCGCGCTCGAGGGCATCGCGCTGCGGCGCGACTTCCGGCTGCTGCAGGAGAAGGTGACGGACGCCTACCGCTTCGAGCGCATGATCGGCCAGAGCCCGGCCATGCAGCGCGTGTTCGACGTGATCCGCAAGGTGGCCGACACCGATCTCACGGTGCTCATTCGCGGGCCGAGCGGCACCGGGAAGGAGCTGGTGGCCAACGCGCTTCACTACAACGGCCCCCGGCGGGCGAAGCCGCTCGTCAAGGTGAACTGCGCCGCCTTCTCGCGCGAGCTGGTCGAGAGCGAGCTCTTCGGCCACGAGAAGGGCGCCTTCACCGGCGCGATCGGCACGCGCGAGGGCAAGTTCGAGGTGGCCGACGGCGGCACGCTCTTCCTCGACGAGATCGGCGACATGCCGCTCGAGACTCAGGCCAAGATCCTGCGCGTCCTCCAGGAGCGCGAGTTCGAGCGCGTGGGCGGCAACCGCACGCTCCGCGTCGACGTGCGCGTCCTCGCCGCCACCAACCAGGACCTCGAGTCGCGGGTGAAGGCCGGGACGTTTCGCGAGGACCTCTACTACCGGCTGAACGTGGTGGGCGTCGCGCTCCCGTCGCTCCGCGAGCGCCCGGAGGACCTGCCCCTGCTGATCGAGCACTTCCTCGCTACCACCACCGCGCGGCTCGGGCGCGAGCCGAAGGCACTGGCGCCTGCGGCGTATCGGGCACTGCTGGCGCACGAATGGAAGGGGAACGTCCGCGAGCTCGAGCACGCCATCGAGCAGGCGGTCGTGCTTGCCTCGGCGACCGAGATCGGCCTCGAGGACCTGCCCCCCGCGGTCCGGTCGGCAGCGCCCGAGGAGAGCGGCGAGCGGCCCGGGAGCTTCCGGGACGCGAAGCAGCAGATGATCGAGCGCTTCGAGCGCCAGTTCATCGGCGAGGCGCTCGAGCGCCACCAGGGCAACATCTCGCACGCCGCGGAGGAGCTCGGCATGTACCGGCAGCATCTCCAGACCAAGCTCGCCGAATACGGCATCGACGCGGAGCTCTACCGGCGGCGCGGCGAGAAGCACGAACGGTGAGCACAGCCTTCTTCCCGGAGCGCGGGCACGGGGCTCGGGCTGCCGATCGCCCGACGCATCGTCGATGCGCACGGCGGTCGAGTCGCAGTGGAGAGCTCGCTCGGGGCGAGCACCGTGTTTCGCGTCGAGCTGCCGCTCCGGCGGTGAGGCTGCATCTCCGGCGCTGCGCCGCTGCAGCACTCACCGGGCACGCCGACCGCGGGTTTCACGGATATTCTGGACCGGCGCGACGGCACCGCGCTTGCACTCCTCGCTGGCAAAGGAGGGCAGACGGATGATCACCACGATGTTCGGCCATCTCTTTACGAGCGTAGGAGCGCAGCTTGCCGGCGTGCCGCCGGCCGCTCTCGCGCCGCTTCTCTGGAACGCGCTGCTCCTGGTCGGCGTGCGGCAGGCCATCCGGGCCCGCGACCGGCAGCTCGAGTCGGCGACGGGCGGCGCGCGTG
>VBLD01000147.1 GCA_005879205.1 Deltaproteobacteria bacterium | reverse complement strand
GTAGAGCCGCACGAGGTTCGGCAGGTGGATCAGGAAGTCGAGTGCCCTGCTCCGCTGGGAGCGCGTGCTCTCGGCGCCGGTCGACATCGCCCGGCCAGCATACCCGGGGCTGCCACCGAGGCCAACGCCGCCCGCTCTTCCGTCGGCACGGGCGGGCGGGGTAGGAAGGATACCCGGAAAGGGAGGACATGCCCGTGGAACAGATCCGGTTCGACGACATCGAGCGCCTGAAGTCGAAAATCAGCGACGCGTTCAGCGACTGGAGCGAGCCGATCGAGGTCAGCCAGCAGATGATCGACCGCTTTGCCGAGCTGACCGGCGACCACCAGTGGATCCACGTGGACGTCGAGCGCGCCAAGCGCGAGAGTCCCTTCGGCGGGACGGTCGCGCACGGGTTTCTGACCCTCAGCCTGCTGCCGGCGATGCGCGCCAAGCCGACGTGGCAGATCAGCGGCTTCGGGAACGCGACCAACTACGGGGCCAACAAGCTGCGCTTCGTGTCACCGGTCCCGGCGGGTGCCAGGATCCACGCGCGCTCGCGCTTGACCGGCGTCGAGGCAAAGCCGCTCGGGACGCAGCTCACCCAGGAGCTCCACGTCCACGTCGTCGGCAAGGACAAGCCGGCCGTCATCTACGAGATGCTGGTGCTCTACCATCCGCCGATGAACCGCTGAGCGCGCGCGGGCCGGGCTCAGGGATGAGCCTGGAGTGAGTCCACCAGGGCGTTGAACGCGGCCTTCGCCGCGCCGATCGTGGGCGCCGGGCCGACGGCCTTGAAGAACCAGGGCCCGCCCGCGCCCTCGACGACCGCCGCGAGCAGGCGGAAGCCGGGGCGCGGCGCGCTCCCCGGCGCGCCGCCGAGGTAGGTGCCCGCGAGGTCCACCGCCGTCACGTGGAGGCCGCGTACCGTCCGGCTGGTCACGGTCGCCACGTCGCGCGGGGCGCGGCCGTCGGGCTCGGTGAACTGCCCGTACCAGCGCGTGAGGTTGTCGTCGGCGGCGCCCCCCTTGCCCTGGCCGAAGAAGAACAGCACGAGCTCCGCGTCCTCGGTGTCGCCCGCCGTCCGCGGGATGCGGTACTGGGCGGCCCGCATCTCGGACGGCGCCGGCACGCGGGCCCACTCGCGCGGCACCGCGAAACGGATCCCCACCGCCTCGGTCTGCACGGAGTCGGCCGCGACGGCCGCGCTGACTGCGAGCAGGACGAGGGGGGAGACGCGCCGCATGACGGCCGTGTTAGCGCAATCGCCGCCTGCCGAGAAACCCCCCGCGGCGAGTGTTCACCTTGACACCTCGTGCCGGGGTATGGCTTGTGACGCTTCACCCTCGATGGCCATTCTCGACTACGAGAAGGCCGCCCACCTTTACCGGCGCGCGGGCTTCGGCGGCACGGAGGCCGAGATCAACGCGCTCGTCGGCATGGACGCGGGCGCCGCCGCTGACCGTTTCCTCTCCTTCAAGACCTCGAAGAGCAGCACCCAGGGCCGCGACGCGGAGAGCGCCGCGCGCACCTGGCTCAAGCGCATGCTGAAGAAGCCGCCGCTCCAGGAGAAGATGACGTTCTTCTGGCACGGGCACTTCGCGAACTCGATCGAGAAGGTCGACGACATCAAGCTGATGAACGTGCAGAACGGCCTCTTCCGGCTGTTCGCCACCGGCAACTTCAAGGCGCTCGTGCGCGCGGTCACCAAAGATCCGGCGATGCTCATCTTCCTCGACGGACAGGAGAACGAGCTCACCAACCCGAACGAGAACTACGCGCGCGAGCTGATGGAGCTGTTCACGCTCGGCATCAAGGACGACGCCGGCGCTGGCAACTACACGCAGAGCGACGTGCACCAGCTGGCCCGTGCGCTGACCGGCTACGTGATCGACGGCAACAAAGGGGCCTTCGATTCCAGCCGTCACGACGACGAGGCCGACAAGACGTTCATGGGGGTGACCGGCAACCTCGGCGTCGAGGGCGTGGCGTCGGCGGACGACGTGATCGAGATCATCTTCGGCCACCTCGACACGCGGGCGCCGGCCAAGCCCCGGGTGGCGCGCTTCCTCGCCCGCAAGCTCGCACGCTTCTTCGGCCCGGCCGAGCCCTCGGACGCGCTCGTCGACACGATGGCCGACGCCTTCACCGCCTCGGGCTGGGAAGTGGCGCCGATGCTGCGCGCGATCTTCGCGGCCGACGAGTTCTACACCGCGGCGAACATGGCCGGCACCGTCAAGTCGCCCGTCGAGTTCGTCCTCCAGCCGCTGCGCATGCTCCAGGCGAAGACCAACTGGCGCGACCTGCCGTTCGCGCTCGAGTCGATGGGGCAGACGCTCTTCGCGCCGCCCAACGTGGCCGGCTGGCCCGGCGGGCTCGCCTGGATGAGCGCCGGCACGCTGCTCGCCCGCTACGGCTACGCGCGCGACCTCGGGGCGGGCCGTGGTCGAAGCTTCAAGTTCGACCCGACGCTGCTCGTCAACGGCGCGAGCACGACGGCGGACGTGGTCCAGCGCGCCCTGACGCTGCTCGGGCCGCTGCAGCCGCCGGCGAGCGTGGCGAATCGGCTCGACGCGTACCTGAACGACCCCGCGCCGCCGCCCGCGCTCGACGATTTCACGTTCCTCGACGAGAAGGTCCGGGGGCTGGTCGCGCTGGTGCTCGAGCTGCCGCACTTCCAGGTCCACTGATCAGGGGGGAGAGATGCGAATCACCCGTCGTCGCTTCCTGCAGGGCGCCGCCGCGACGACGGCCGGCCTGGCGTTGTCCGGCTGGCGCGTCCTTCCCGGGCGCCCCGGCGTGGCCTGGGCCTCCGGGCCGACCGACGCCATCCTCGTGGCGATCCGCCTCTATGGCGGCAACGACGGCCTCAACACGCTGATCCCCGTCACCGGACCGAACCGCTCACTCTACCAGACGAGCCGTCCCGCGCTGGGCCTCTCGACGACCGCGCTCGGCCCGACCGAGGTCGGGACCGATGCGCTGGGGCACACCTATGCCCTCCACCCCGATACGCTGAACGGGCTCTGGGCGCTGTTCCATGCCGGGAAGCTCGCGATCGTCCCCGGCGTCGGGTACCCGAACCAGAGCCTGTCGCACTTCCTGTCCGAGGTGATCTGGTACCGGGCCGATCCCGTGGGCGTCCCGGCAACGGGCTGGCTCGGCGGCTGGCTCGACACGCTCGGCCTGCCCGCCACCGCCGTGCCGGCGGTGGACGTCGAGGGCGGCTACCTGACGCCGCTCCTGCGGACCGCGTCGACCAGCGTGCTCGCCATCGGTGATCTGCCGAGCTTCGTCTTCCCCGTCGACTACGACTACTCGCCGGACGACGACGTCGCCAAGCAGGGCGCGTTCGACGACATCTACCAGAGCCTCGCCTCGGCGCCGGCGCCGCTCGATCGGATCGCGGCCGTCGGCTACGCGACCTCGCTCAAGACGGCGGGCTACCCGCACGCGACGGTCGATGCGCCGCTGCTCGACGCGATCGCCGGCAACCTAGGGCAGGACCTGAAGATGGTGCTCAGCATCATCCAGGCGGGCGTGGGCGCGCGCATCTTCCACGTCGGCATCGACGGCTTCGACACGCACTCCGGCCAGGGCGCCGCCGGCGGCTTCCAGGGCGCGCTGCTCAGCCGCCTCGGCAACGCGATGAAGGCCTTCCTCGACAGCATGGATGCCACCACCCGCGCCAAGACGGTCATCTGGACCTTCTCGGAGTTCGGCCGCCGCATCGAGGAGAACGGCTACGGCAACAACGCCGGGACGGATCACGGCAGCGTCTCGCCCATGTTCGTCGCCGGCGACGCGGTGGCGGCGGCGAAGATCTGGGGTGGATGTCCGGATCTCGCCAATCAGGACGGCGACGGCAACCTCGCCTTCGAGGAGACCGGGACGGGCGAGGGCCGCACCATCGACTTCCGCGACTACTTCGGTACCATCCTCAAGTGGCTCGGGGTGACGGATCCGGCGACGATCCTGCCCGCGTCCGGCGGGTGGTCCACGTTCACCGACCTCGGATTTCTCGGATGAGACTCGCGGTCCTCACAGCGGTGGTGGTGCTCGCGGGGTCGCCGGCCATCGGCCTGACGCCCGGCGGCGGGCCGCCCCGCACCGACTGCCTGGTCGAGTTCGGCACCACGCCGGCCAACTACCCGCCGAGTCGGCCGCGCCAGATCCGCTGCGTCGACAACGACCCGAGCTGCGACACGGATGCGACGGTCGGCCGGTGCGGCATCCCGCTGAGCGTGTGTCTCAACGTGACGGACGCGAACCTCCCGGACTGCGCCCCGGCATCGCTCGAGCTGTTCACGATCAAGAACTTCCAGCCCGACACCAATCCGAAGCACGACTTCGGATTCCAGACGCTCCAGGACCAGGTGAACCAGCTGTTCCTGCCGCTCTCCCCGGCACAGCACGACCGCTGCACCGCCGACGACGTGAACCCCGCGACGATCTCCATCACGATGAAGCTCTCGCTGCGCACGCAGACCTACCACAAGACGTCGAAGACGCTTCGCTCACGTCTCGACGGTCACGCGGGCACGACCGCCGTCAACGACTCGGACACGCTCAAGATCAGCTGCCTGCCGGGCGTCGACGGCCCCTGCACCGGCGTCACCGGCACCTTCGACCAGATGCGGCGGCAGATCTTCACGCCGCGCTGCGCGCTGCCCACGTGCCACGCCGCCGCGCAGCCGCCCCACGATCTCTCGCTCCAGCCCGGCGACGCCTACACGAACCTGGTGAACGTCGTGGCCTCGGAGTCCAACCGCTCGCTCGATCGCGTGCTTCCCGGCGACGTCGACAACAGCTTCCTCGTGCTGAAGCTGCGCGGCACGCTCGAGCTCGGCGAGGGCGAGCGCATGCCACGCGGCGGACCGTACCTCGACGCGTCCGCCATGCAGCTCATTACCGACTGGGTGGCGGGCGGCGCGCCCGAGACCGGATTCGTCGGCTCGGCGAGCGACTGCCCGCACTAAGAAGCCCGGGCCGAGACTTCTCGGCCCGGGGCCCGGGGGCGGACGGCAAGACTCCCCGCCCGGTGCGTCGAGCGACCGGCGTGCCGCGGCCGGCGGAGCCGGCGCGGCAAACGAGCCGGAGCGTGAGCGTGTTGCCTAGACTGCGTGTCCGGGCGCGAAGCAAGCGGGTCCCGGCCGGTCCGCCGTACGTGCTCGCTGTAGCCCG
>VBLD01000146.1:1978-7992 GCA_005879205.1 Deltaproteobacteria bacterium | reverse complement strand
ACCGCCGGGCCAGTACGCCGTCGAGCGCGATCGCCGCCTCGAGCCAGCGGGAGGCGCCCGTCGTCTCGTAGAGATCGAGGAGGCCCGCGGCGAGGAACGCGTAGTCCTCCAGATAGCCCGGCGAGCCCGCGCGCCCGTCCTTCACGGCCCGCGGCAGCCGCCCTTCGCGGTCGCGGCGGGCGAGGAGGAAGTCGGCGGCGCGCGCGGCTTGCCCGGCATATTGGCCGTCGCCGAGGATGAGCGCGGCGCGCGCGAAGGCCGAGATCATGAGGCCGTTCCAGCCCGCGACGACCTTCTCGTCGCGGGACGGCGACGGCCGGCGGCTGCGCGCGGCGAGGAGCGCGCGCCTCGACTCCGCGAGCGTGCTCTCGGCCTCGGCGGGCGTCAGCCCCAGCTCGCGCGCCACGTCGGCCAGCGGCCTCGGCGTCGACAGGATGCTGCGCCCGTGGAAATTGCCGGCCGGCGTGACGCCGTAGTACGCGGTGACGAACCCCGCGCGCTCGGCGCCGACGGCCGCCTCGATCTCGGCGGGTGTCCAGGTGAAGAACCAGCCTTCCTCCGGACGGCCTTCGGCGTCCGGGCTGTCGGCGTCCGTGGCGCCGTAGAAGCCGCCCTCGGGCGCCGTCATGTCGCGCGCGACGTAGCCGAGGATGTCGCGTACCACGCCCGCGAAGTCCTCCCGCCCGGTCGCCTGGTACGCATCGAGGTAGGTGAGGGCGAGGAGCGCGTTGTCGTAGAGCATCTTCTCGAAGTGCGGCACGAGCCAGCGCGCGTCGGTGGAATAGCGGTGAAACCCGCCGCCCACCTGGTCGTGCACGCCGCCGGCCGCCATCTTCTCGAGCGTCAGGGTGGCCATGCGCATCGCTTGCTCGTCTCCCGTCCGGCGGTGGTAGCGGAGCAGGAAGCGGAGGGGGAGGCCGCTCGGGAACTTCGGGGCGCGGTCGGCACCGCCGTTGGCCGCGTCGAAGTGTGCGCCGGCCTCGCGCGCCGCCGCATGCAGGGCGGCCGCGCCCGGCACACCGCTCGGCGCGGCGGGTCCGGCGCTTTGCCGGACGCGTTCGGCGACGTCGGCCGCGGCGTCGGCGACGCGCAGCGGCTGCCGGTCGAAGGCCTCCTTCAGCGTCTTCAGCATGGTCAGGAAGCCGGTCCGCACGCCGCGCTCGCCGTCACGGGCCGGAAAGTAGGTGCCGCCGTAGAACGGCTGGCGCTCGGGCGTCAGCCAGACGGTCATCGGCCAGCCGCCGCTGCCGCTCATCGCCTGCACCGCGGTCATGTAGAGGCTGTCGACGTCGGGACGCTCCTCGCGGTCGACCTTGATCGCGACGTAGTTCTCGTTCAGGTAGCGCGCGATCTCCTCGTCCTCGAACGACTCCTCCTCCATCACGTGGCACCAGTGGCAGGTGGAGTAGCCGACGCTCAGCAGGACCGGCCGTTCGAGGCGTTTGGCCGCGGTGAAGGCCTCGTCGCCCCAGGGATGCCAGTCGACGGGGTTGTGTGCGTGCTGGCGGAGGTAGGGGCTCGACTCGAGCGCGAGGCGGTTCGTGTAGAGCGGAGTGCCGTCGGGTCGGAGGTGGCGGGTGTGCGGCGGCTCGCCGGCGCGCGCCGAGGTCGCGAGCCGGGCGAGCAAGTGGGTGTCGTCGAAGGGCGGAGCCCCGGGAAGCGGGTTCGTCACCTCCGCGTCGTGCCGGCAGGCGAGGGCAGCGAGAAGGACAGCGAGGCGCAGCCGGCCCGTCAGGCAACCTCGGGCATGACGTCGCGTGCGAACCATGCGATCCGCTCGAGGAACTCGGCGAAGCTGCGCGCGCCGAGCCCGACGTGGAACGCCGTCGCGCCCGCCCGATGCCAGCGGCCGGCCTCGTCGACCACGGTATCGGGTGCGGCGTCGGACGAGACGGTGAGCGGCGCCACCATCTCGAGCGGGGCGCCGGTCGCTCGTTCGCCGCGGGCGTAGGCCGCGGCCGACGCGAACTCGTCGGCGGTCAGCTGCCACGGGATCCAGCCGTCGGCGTGGCGGGCCGCGCGACGCACGGCGGCCCGCGAGTTGCCACCCACCCAGATGGGAGGCCGCGGCCGCTGCGCCACGCGTGGAGCCACCACGACGTCGCGGAAGGCCACGGTGTGGCCGTCGAAGCTGGCGACCTCCTCGGCCCAGGCCGCGGCGATCGCGTGGATGTACTCGTCGGTCACGCGGCCGCGTCGCTCGTAGTCGGCGCCGAGGATCGCGAACTCGGGTTTCAGGTGTCCGCTGCCGACGCCCAGGATGACGCGCCCGCCGGACAGATGATCGAGCGTGCCGTACTGCTTGGCGACGACGAGCGGGTGGCGGTAGGGGAGCACCAGCACGTGCGAGAGGAGGGCGATCCGCGTGGTGGCACCGGCGACGAAGGCGAGGGTGCTGCCGGCGTCGTACCAGGTGGCTCCCATGGCAGCGGCGCGCGACGCCGGGACGAGCACGTGGTCGCTGCACGACACCCAGGCGAAGGCGGCGCGCTCGGCCGCGCGCGCCGCTTCGATGAGCTCGGCGCCGCCGACGTCACGCTCCCAGGGCTGGCCGCGCGAGGGAATCTGCTGCACGCCGGGGAGGCCGAGACCGAAGCGGAGCACCGCGGGTCCCATAGCAGGGGGGACCTTCACGGCGCCACGCCCGGGGTTCCCGCGCGCCGAGCGCGAGGCTATAACGCTCGAGGATGGGCGCGCACGAGCACCACGCCAAGGCGAAGCGGGTGGTCGCGTGCGCCGTCCTCACCGTCAGCGACACCCGGACGGCCGAGAACGATACGAACGGGACGTGCATCCAGGCGCTTCTCGAGCAGGCCGGGCACCGGGTGGCGAGCTACACGATTCTGCCGGACGAGCCCGGGCTCGTGCGCGCCCACTTGGAAGGCGTCCTCGACGACCCCGAGGTGGACGTCGTGATCCTGAACGGCGGCACCGGCCTCGCCCCGCGCGACAGCACCTACGAGGCGATCGTCGACCTCCTCGAGAAGCGGCTCGACGGCTTCGGCGAGCTGTTCCGCATGCTCTCGTACGAGCACGTGGGCGCGGCGGCGATGCTGTCGCGGGCGGCCGCCGGCGTGGCGCGCGGCAAGGTGGTGGCCGCGCTCCCGGGCGCGACGGCGGCCGTCGAGCTCGCCATGACCAAGCTGCTGCTTCCCGAGCTCGGCCACATGGTTCAGCTCGTCCGCGGCTGAAGCATGCGGGTCCGGCTCCGGTTCTTCGCCGCGCTGCGCGAGCGCCTGGGGGAACGTTCGGAGCGGGTGGTCCCCGCCGGCACGACGGTCGGGGCGCTCTGGCGGAGCCTGGTCGCGGAGCGGCCCGAGCTCGACGCGATTCCCGTGCGCTTCGCGGTGCACGAGACCTACGTCGACCCGTCGCATCGCCTGGCGGAGGGCGACGAGCTCGCGATCTTCCCGCCGGTCAGCGGCGGCTGAGCGGCGGGGTGTCGCCGGCGATGCGGACCGCATCGCGCCCGGGCAAGCGGTCGTGGAACCGTTCGGGGTGGAGCATCCCGGCGAGCAGCTCGAGGCTGTCGACGATGCGCGGGCCGGGGCGGCTGAAGTACACCGAGCCGTCGACGGCGTAGACCTCCCCGGCGCGCACCGCGGGCAGCTCGTCCCAGCCCGGCTGCCGCCGCAGGATCGGAACGTCGCCGAGCGTCCGCTCCACGCGGTAGCCGCAGCACGCGAGCACGAGCACCTCGGGCGACGCCGCCCGGACGTCCTCCCACGAGACGCGCGCCGCGTCCTCGCCCTTTCGCCCGAGCGGCTCGACGCCGCCCGCGATCTCGACCAGCTCGGGCGTCCAGTGGCCGCTCCGGAAAGGCGGGTCGATCCACTCGAGCACGACGCAGCGCCGCCGGGGAGCCCCGGCCGCCCGCACGCGCACCGCCTCGACGCGCGCGCCGAGCGCCGTCACCAGCGCCGTCCCCCGCTCGGCGACGCCGAGCGCGCCGGCCACCGTCCGCACGTCCTGCATGATGTCGGCGACGCTCGAGGGGTCGAGGTCGACGACGCGCGGCGGCCCGGGCAGCGTCTCGGCGAAGGCGCGCACGCTCGCGTAGCCGACCGCGCACACGTCGCAGAGCCGTTGCGTGATGATGACCTCGGGCTCGAGGCGGCGGAGGAGCGTCTCGTCGAGCGTGTACAGCGTGCCGCCTTGCTGCAGGGAGTCGGTGACCCAGCGGTCCACCTCGGCGCTCGGCAGACCGGACTCGTGGATCGGGCAGTGGGTGGCGCGGGGCCTCGCACGTGCCTCGGGCGGGAAGTCGCACTCGTGACTCACCGCGACGATGTGATCGAGCATGCCGAGCGCCGCGACGATCTCGGTGGCCGCGGGAAGAAGCGTCGCGACCTTCACGCGTCTCCCTTCTCGAGTTGCGGGAGGCTGTCGCTGATGGTGAACCAGGGGGCCTTCGAGCCGACCCAGACGTGCAGCAGCGGTCGCACTGCCGGGTCCTCGTCCAGGGTTCCGAGCCGGATACGCCGGAACTCGGGGTGGTCGCGCTCGCGGCTGTAGAGCGGCGATCCGCAACGCGAGCAGAATGCCCGGAATTTCCCGGGCGAGGACTCGTACTCCCGGACCAGCTCTCCGCCCGCCGTCAGGTGAAACTCAGCGGTGGAGACGCCCGCGTTGGTCGCGAATGCGCTGCCACTGGCGCGCCGGCACTGCGAGCAGTGACAGAAGCTCGGTGAGCCGACGTCGCCGGCGATCTGGAAGCGCACACCGTCGCACAGGCACCGTCCGCTGATCATGGCCGAAAATCCATATCATATGTTGACAGCCGCCTGCGCGCGGCAGTAAGCCGGACCGCGCAGGCTCGCCGAAGCCTGACCCTCCCGGTGCTCACCCGGAGGTTCCCGACGGAGAATATCCATGAATCATCGCGTGGGACTCGCTCTCGGTAGCCTGCTCGCGCTTCTGGCCAGCGGCGCCCTCGCCACGCCGCCCGGGCCCGGTAAGCGTTTCGACTGTAGCGACACCACCGGGAAGACGTCGTGCGCGACCGACGACACGGGCTGCGTCCCGCAGACCAAGGACGCGCCGGCGGGCAACGTCTCGACGCTCAAGTGCGGCGACGGCCTCGCCAAGGCCTTCACGAAGATGGCCGACTCGGTGTTCAAGGGCGCGCCCGTCGATGACGAGACGTGCGAGACCTCGGGCGGCGGGAAGTCGGCCAAGGAGAAGCTCGACGCGGCAATCCTCAAGCTGGCGCCGGTGTGCACCGCCACGCAGAACACGCTGGCCGCGGCCGAGGAGGCGACGCTGTTCGCCAGCAAGTCGAACCCGCTGTCGCTCGACGCGCAGGCGGGCGCCGTCTACTGCGACACCTCGGGGACCAGCATGCCGATCGACCCCGCGGGCGCGGGCGGCGACGACGCGGGCACGGTCGACACCACGCCGACGGCCAAGGGCAAGCTGCAGTGCGCGGACGCGACCGGCAAGGCGCTCGGGGCGCTCGTCGCGGCCTCGATCAAGTGTCACATCAAGATGGCCGACGCGTTCTTCGGCGGCAAGGACTTCGACGAGAACGCGTGCGAGGAGAACGACCCGGCGAAGGGCAAGTCGGCGCTGCAGAAGTACAACGCCGCCATGACGACGCTCACCGGCAAGGGCGTCTGCACCCAGGGCTGCCTGTCGGAGCCGAATCGCCTCGCTCTGGGGACGAACATCCTGGCGCAGGTGGAGGCGGGTAACACGCTCATCTACCCGTGTCCCGTCACGACCACTACGACCACGACCACCACGACGACGACCTCGACCACCACGACGACGACCACGAGCACCACCACGACGTGCCCGCCGGCGAGCTGCAGCTGCGCCGGCGGTACCCCGTCGACCTTCAGCTTCACGACGGTGATCGGGTCGGGGACCTGCGGGCACCTCGATGCCGACGGGAACCCGAATTTCCAGTCGCTCTCCTGCTCGGGTCTCTACTTCGGCGGTTCCGCGGTGGCCGTGCCCCTGCCGTCGCAGGTTCCCGACTACGGGAGCTCGTTCCTCAATGCCTGCTGCAG
>VBLD01000146.1:1414-1942 GCA_005879205.1 Deltaproteobacteria bacterium | reverse complement strand
ACCGCTGTGCGGGCGGCTCGAACCATCACAATTCTTGCACGACCAACGCGGACTGTCCGGGGGGCACCTGCAAGTTCATGCAATGCACGAACGCCGGCTGCCTCTACGGCGCGCCGCTGCCCGTTCCGAACGGGTCGCACAGCGGCGCGGCGACCAGCACGTGTGTCATCAACACCATCACCGCCAACGGCGGCGGCACGGCGGACTGCTCCGCCGGGTCGGTCACGGCGCTGAACCTGCCGCTGAGCTCGGCTCTGTTCCTCACCTCGGACCTCTTGCCCATGCGGTGCAGCGGTGGGACCAACGCCGGCGGGGACTGCAGCATCAGTGCCGCCTGCGGCACCGTCAACGCCGGAGCCTGCCCCGGCGGCAGCTGCGTCAACGACACCGGCCGGTGTTCGGCCCCAGACCCCGCAAACACAGTCTGCTGCTCGGACGCGGATTGCACGTCGGGAACGTGCGAGACCGGCAACTGCGTAGGCGGGGCAAATATCAATCATGGTTGCATCACGGACGCAGACTGCCCGG
>VBLD01000146.1:0-1385 GCA_005879205.1 Deltaproteobacteria bacterium | reverse complement strand
AAGTGCCAGGGCGGTCCGAACAACGGGCTCACCTGCACGCCCGGGACCACCCTCGTCGCCGGCGACTTCCCGACCAGCCACGACTGTCCGCCGCCATCGTCGGCCAACATCGGCGCGCTGCCGATCGCCTACCTGCTCGACACCGGGACGATCAGCCAGACCGCGGCCGACAAGCCGAGCCAGCAGAACGTGTTCTGCGGGTTCTGCCGGAACAAGGTCAGCGACCAGTCCGCCCGCCGGTGCGGCGGCGTGGCGTCGGGCGCGGTGTGCGGGTGCAACCCCGGCGCCGCTTGCGCCGTGTGCGGCGGGGCGCCGACGTGCCTCGGCATCCCCTGCACCATGGACGCCGACTGTGCCACCGTGACGAACTTCACGAGCTGCCAGCAGAACACGGCCGGCGCCTTCTGCGGGATCGGGTCGCCGTCCAATCCGTGCGGCGACGTCACGCGGACCATCGTCGAGGTGGGCTCCCCCGGCGGCGCGCTCACCACGGGCGGGCTGCCCAAGCCCGGGACACTGGTCAGCATCTTCTGCATCCCGCCGAGCTTCAACTCGCTCGTCGACTCGGCTGCCGATCTGCCGGGTCCGGGCGCGGTCTCGCTACCGGTCACGATGCAGGACCAGTAGCCCGCCCGCAGAGAGCCCGCGCCGCAGGACGCCGCGTGGCGAGGGCTCTCACGGCGCCGGATACCATCGCCCGCGCCCCCGTGATCCGGCATGATGCGATTCATGGCGGATCTGCCTCCCTGCGGCATCTACCGCACGAGCCTGCCGCTGGTCGATCACGTGCCAGCGGGGCGGCTGGTCTTCTTTCACAACCACGGCGACCCCGGGCCCGGCATCTACCTCCCGAGCGGTTGGGCGGCGAACCGTGCCCGGTGGCACGAGCATGGGCACCCGATCCCGTCGCCGGCTTGGGCAGCGTCGCTGGCCCCGCTCGCGGCAGAGGGGTTCTACCGCGTGCGGGAGCCCTTTACGTGCTGCGAGAAACGTTGCCGTCTGTACGAGGCCGATCTTCTCGTGCAGCTCGGCTACGACAGCGGCGCCCAGCCACTCTTGTTCGTCCCGGAGTGGACTGATGCCGGGCTAGCGATCTCCGAAATCGGGCTCCGCATTGACGCGGATCGCCTCGTCCGCCTGGCTCCGCTGAAAGTTTTCGAGACAGCCCGGGAGGGCGGGAAGCTTCACTGAGGGTTCCGCCAAAGACAGGGCGGGCCGCCTTGACTCTGGCAGGGAGCCGGCGGCGGTTTAGTTCGGGCCGACTACGAGGGCCGCTTCGCAGGGGAGGATCGCCATGACCAATGAGACCCCGACCAACGCGCCGGCCGTGCTGGCGAGCGGACTCGTACTGGCCGCCGCCCTGTTTCTCGTCGCGGCGGTCTACA
>VBLD01000145.1 GCA_005879205.1 Deltaproteobacteria bacterium | reverse complement strand
CGACGCTGTCGGGACCACCGATCGGCCTCTTCATCAGAGCGGCGATGCCGCGCAACAGCTTGCGCCTCGCGAACGGGTTTCCGGCGGCAACCTTCGCCGGCGGGAGCATCCGCGCCACAGGCGTCCCGCGCTCGGTCACGATGACCTCCCCCTCCACCTTGACGCGCCTCAGCCAGTGGCCGGTCTTGTCGTGGAGGTCCTTGACGGAAATCGTCTTCATCGTGCTGCAAAGTGTCACAAGAGACACTTCATGGCAAGACCGGCGGTTCCGGATGCTGAGAGCTGGGGGGCAGCGTTTCGAGTCGCCGACAACGAAAAATACGTGGCGCTACAGCGACGCCCGGATCGTCGAGGTCGACGGCAAGGGCCCGGGGCCGGACCTGAAGCCGTCGGGAGCCCCGATCAGGACCTACGACTACACACCGAAGGCTGGCGCGGCCGACTTCGACGACTCGGCGTGGGAGACGGTTAAGCCGACTGCCCTCAACGTACGCCGGTCGACGGGGAAGCTTCAACTGGTATCGCATCAAGGTGACGGTGCCCGAGCTCATCGCCGGCTTCGACCCGACCGGCTCCACGGTCGCGTTCAGTCGTGATCGACGACTACGCGGAGGTGTCCCGGCATCCGGCCGTAAGGTCCGACGTCGCTCACTCGGGTCCGGCGCCGCGCGTCTCGGCCTCGTGCTGCGCGACGGTGAGCTCAACGGCCACGGCGGGACGCGCATGCGGCGGCTCGTCGGCCTTGACGAATGCCCCCGCGATCACGAGCGGCGCCTCGCCCCGGAACCACGCGAGCCGGCGGTAGCCCTCACCGCGGAAGCAGGGTTTGCGATAGACGATCCGGGCGCGTGCGAAGTAGAGCCGTCCGAGGTCGTGGCCTGCCGCGTGGAGCAGGTCGGCAACGTAGACCTCCATCGCGCGCAGATACTCCATGCCGTTCACGTGACGGTTGGCGTCGGTCTGGCCGTAGTGCCAGACCCGCGTCGTCGTCTCGACGAAGTCTGGACCGCGGTCGACCGGCACCAGGCTGGCGAGGTCGGGGAGCTCGGTCACCCGCGAGGGCGCGTCGCCGAGGCCGAGCGCGGGCGGCAGGGCGGTGACGCGGCGCCGCGCGGGGTCCGGGTCGTAGCGGGTGAAGACGTTCATGAGCCGGGCCTGCGCGACGACGGGGCCGTCGCCGGCGCGGATCACGTGGCGGCCCTCGCGGAGGAGGCGGCGAATGCCGCCGGCGGCGTCGAGCGTCTTCGCGAGGAACGTCTCGCCGCGCACCCGGAGCGCCTTCCGCGGATCGACCGGCACGTCGGTGGCGGTGAGCTCGACGTACACGAGCGGGGTGAAGATGCCTTGCGGGTCGCTCCAGTCGGGCGCGCCGAGCTTCCGGTGCCACGCGCCGAAGTGCGCGCGCGCCGTGTAGTGCGCGATCGAGGACAGCTTGAGCGCGAGGCGCTCGGTCAGGTCCGGGAAGACCACCGGCTCGCGGAGCCGGGAACGGACCACGAGGTCGGCAGGGTTGCGAGGTGCGCGGGCCATGGGGCGGCGAAGCTACCCGCCGCCGCGAGCCGAGACAACGCTCGCCAGGGGTGTCCCCGTCTCTGTCTCCGGCACAGTGCGACCCTGGCCAGAACCGCGCATCACGGGATCACGGCGAAGCGACGAGAGCCAAGAGGCCGATAGACGAGGAAGTCGGCGCGGTCGATGGTGAAGACGGTCGAGATGCGCTCGCGCTCGGCGACGCGCACGGGGCCGCATCCGCGAGATCCATCTTCCTGTCCCTATACTTATGCATGAGCTCGCGAATGCGTCCTCGACGTCCTCGATCCTCGGACATTCGCCGTTGCGGATTCGCACGCTCTTCACTCTTCCTTCGCCGCGCATGTCGATCCGAGGACCGGCCGCAGCTCCGGCGGTGGTGGAGTGACCTCGACGGGCGAGCTAGTGTGCTGCGCGCAAGAAGCGGCTGCCTGCGAAGTCCGGCGCGAGGTACGGGAAGGAGCGAGGAATGAGCGGAGTACGGGTGCTCGTCGGCACACGGAAAGGCGCCTTCGTTCTGGCGTCGGACGGGAAGCGCGAACGGTGGGACGTCACCGGTCCTCACTTCGGGGGCTGGGAGATCTTCCACCTGAAGGCGTCGCCCGCTGACCCGAACCGGGTGTACGCGTCGCAAGGCACGAGCTGGTTCGGCCAGCTGATCCAGCGCTCCGACGACGGCGGGAAGACCTGGGAGCCGGTGGGTAACAAGTTCGTGTACGACGGCGTTCCCGGCACGCACCTGTGGTACGACGGGACGCCTCACCCATGGGAGTTCGCGCGCGTCTGGCACCTCGAACCGTCGCCGACCGATCCGGACACCGTCTATGCCGGGGTGGAAGACGCCGCCCTGTTCCGCACGACCGACGGCGGGCAGACGTGGCATGAGCTCCCGGGACTCCGCACGCACGAATCGGCTTCCTCCTGGGCGCCGGGGGCCGGCGGGATGTGCCTGCACACGATCCTCCAGGACCCGAGTCGTTCCGAACGGCTTTTCGTCGCCATCTCCTCGGCCGGGACGTTCCGGACCGACGATGCCGGGAAGTCGTGGCGGCCGGTCAACCGCGGCCTCCGGTCCGAGCAGATCCCCAACCCGACTGCCGAGGTCGGCCATTGCGTCCATCGCATCGCGATGCACCCGTCGCGTCCGGGCGTGCTGTTCATGCAGAAGCACTGGGACGTCATGCGGAGCGACGACGCCGGCGAGTCGTGGCAGGAGGTGAGCGGCAATTTGCCGAGCGACTTCGGCTTCCCGATCGACGTGCACGCGCACGAGCCCGACACCATCTACGTGGTCCCGATCAAGAGCGACTCGGAGCACTATCCGCCCGAGGGGAAGCTGCGCCTGTACCGCAGCCGCACGGGCGGTCACGAGTGGGAGGCGCTGACCAACGGGCTCCCGCAGCGCGACTGCTACGTCAACGTGCTGCGCGACGCGATGGCCGTCGACGCACTCGATCCGTGCGGCGTCTACTTCGGCACCACCGGCGGGCAGGTGTACGCCTCGGCCGATGGCGGAGACCGCTGGACCCCCATCGTCCGCGATCTTCCGGCCGTGCTGTCCGTCGAGGTCCAGGCCCTGCCATGATCCGGGTCGTGCTCCCGGCACACCTCCGGAAGCTGGCGCACGTCGACGGCGAGGTGACGCTCGACGTCGAGGGTCTGGTCACGCAGCGCTCGCTCCTCGACGCGCTCGAGGCCCGCTATCCGATGCTGCGCGGGACGATCCGCGATCACGTCAGCCAGCAGCGCCGGCCGTTCGTGAGGTTCTTCGCCTGCGAGCAGGACGTGTCCCACGACGCGCCGGATGCCCCGCTGCCCGCCGCGGTCGCGACGGGCGACGAGCCTTTTCTGGTCGTGGGGGCGATGGCCGGCGGTTGAGGACGACGGGGGGGGTCGCTTGAGCATCCGCCGTGGGCTACCGTCCGGTGCTCACGAGAGGAGGAGCTCATGAACCACAACGACGCCATCCGGCTGTTCGCCAAGACCCTGCAGAACCTCGATCGGTGGATGGACAAGGCGAGCGAGTACGCGACGGCCAAATCCTTCGAGGTCGACGTGCTCACCCAGGCCCGTCTCGCACCGGATCAGTTTCCGTTCGTCCGCCAGGTGCAGTCCGCCTGCGACCAGGCGAAGTACGCGGCGGCGTACCTCGGCGGCAAGCAGCCACCGTCCCATCCGGATACGGAGCAGACGTTCGCCGAGCTGCGCCAGCGCATCCAGAAGTGCCTCGGCTTCCTCGAGAGCGTCCAGGCGAAGGACCTGGCCGGCGCCGAGGAGCGGAAGGTGTCTCCGCCCTGGCTCGAGGGGAAGTGGCTCCGCGGCGACGACTACCTGGTGCACGTCGCCGTGCCGAACTTCTTCTTCCATGCGACGATGGCCTACGCGATCCTCCGCCACAACGGCGTCGGTCTCGGCAAGATGGACTACATCGGCTCGATTCCGGCGAGGGACGGCTGAGGCCGGCGGGGGCCGCAGGGGATGTCCACGGGACCGAGGTTGCGGTAACCGAGCGACACGGAGTTCGTGCGCCGACATCAACCAGGAGGAAAGGAGGGCCCATGAGCGACAGACAGGGGAACTTCGTCTGGTACGAGCTGCTGACGAGCGACGTGAACGGCGCCATCAAGTTCTACAAGGACGTGATCGGGTGGGGCACGCAGGCGTTCGAGGGCGGTGAGATGCCCTATACGCTGTGGACGGCGGGCGAGACGCCGCTCGGCGGCGTGACGACCCTTCCCGCCGACGCCAAGAAGATGGGCGCGCCGCCGCACTGGCTCGCCTACGTGGCCGCGGACGACGTCGACGCGCTCACCAAGAAGGCGACGTCGCTCGGCGCGAAGACCTACGTCGCGCCGATGGACATCCCGAAGGTCGGCCGCTGCAGCGTCATCGCGGACCCCCAGGGCGCCGTGATCGCCTTGTTCAAGGGCTCGGGCCCGGAGATGCCGCAGCCGGCGGAAGTCACGAACGGCCACTTCTCGTGGCACGAGCTCATCGCCGGTGAGTGGGAGGCGGCGTTCCGCTTCTACTCCCAGCTCTTCGGCTGGCAGAAGACCGAGGCGATGGACATGGGCCCGACGGGGACCTACCAGATGTACGGAAAGGGCGGCCGCACCTTCGGTGGGATGATGACGAAGCGGAAGGACTACCCGGCGCCGCCGCACTGGCTCTACTACGTCAAGGTCGGCGACCTCGACGCTGGGCTCGCGCGCGTCAAGAAGGACGACGGCAAGGTGATCAACGGCCCGATGGAGGTGCCCGGCGGCGACCGCGTCGCCCAATGCGTGGACCCGCAGGGTGCGACATTCGCGCTCCACGGGAAGTAGCAGCGGCGACAGAATCGAGGTGTGAGGGCGCCGGCGCTCGCACGATGCGAGCGTCGGCGCACGGCCCGATCGAGTGCCCGCTCACCGAGTCGTCCCCGTTTCTCCTCGACGCGAGGCTCCGGTCCCGCACGCCGGACACGCATGCAGCGCCTCGACCACATCCGCTGGTCCCGTCGACAGCACCGCCTTCTCCGCGTGGTGGTTCATCTCGAGGCCGCAGCTCGGGCAGATCATCGGTTTCGCCTCGGCTTTCGTGAGGAGGTAGCAATTGACGGGGTAAGACCTGAGAAGTAATACTCGTGCATGAAGACCAGCACCATGACGGTGAAGGGGCAGGTGACGGTCCCCAAGGAGCTGAGAGACGCGTTCGGCTGGAAGGTCGGAGACGAGGTAGCCTTCTTGCGCGAGAAGGACGGCGTCAAGATC
>VBLD01000215.1:11607-18262 GCA_005879205.1 Deltaproteobacteria bacterium | reverse complement strand
CTTTCTTGCCAGCCGCCTTGATCTTGGCCGCCGCACATCGTTGCGCCGTCGCTTCCGGCGGGCGCGGGCCAGCCACTCCATCCCCGGGGCAGACATAGACTATCGCCGCGAGGCCGAGCGGCAGTAGGGCAGCTCGTACAGCGCCCATGGAGGGCTCACCCGTAGCGCGGCAACGAGGCCGGCGTCAAGGCGATGGCCGCTAACAGGCGATGGCCAACCGGGGCGCGGGCCTCGTTTGTCGAGGGCGCGGGCCTCGTTACTGTGGGTGCTCTCCTCGCCACGTCCCAACAGCCGGATGACGTGGCGCTAGGCGCATCTCACGGCCGACATGAAGCGGACGGACGTCGAGCGGCTGTCGGGTATGGTCACCGTCCACTAAGACGCCGACAAAAGTGCCAGTAGAAGTGCCAGTGGCACTCTTCCGCTCAATGACGCAGGGAGCACGAGGGCGAGCGAAGGCTGCTGAAGAGCGGCATAATCGGGAGCGTCCCCGGCGGGATTCGAACCCACGTTACCGGCGTGAAAGGCCGGTGTCCTAGGCCAGGCTAGACGACGGGGACATAGACGCCGCCGGGGCGCGAAGTGTCCGCCCCAGCTAGTACAGAGCTCCGGTTGACCTGCGTCTACGCCACATCGAGAAGGATGCGGAGTGCGGGTTCTCTTCGTCAACGGCAACCGCAGCGCGGCTTACGGGGGCGTCGAGCGCTGGATGATCGAGGCCGCGCGCGGCCTCGGCGCCCGCCGCCACGTCTGTGCGCTTCTCGGGCGCCCCGAGACGGCGTGGCTCCGCGCGGCCGAGAAGCAGGGCGTGCCCGTCCGCGCAGAGATCCGCGGCGCGTGGATCCAGCGCGTGCTCCGGGTCCGCGCCGCGATGCGCGACTTCCGCCCCGACGTCGTTGTCGCCAAGGCGAAGAAGGCGGCGCGCATGGCGGCCTTCGGGCGGTCGACGGGGAGTGGCGGGCGCGCCGTCCTCTTCTTCGGTGCGACGCACGAGCTCGAGGCGGACCGCGCCTTCGATCGTCTCACCTGGCGCGCGCTCGACGCCGGGATCGTGGTCGCGACCGCCGCGGCCGAATGGTACGTCGAGCGCGGCTTCGGGCCGCGCGAGAAGTTCCACGTCCTCTGGAAGGGCGTCGAGGCGTCGGACTTCGATCGCGCGGCGGGACGGGCAGCGGCGACGCGCACGGCACTCGGTCTCGAGGCGGCCGACCTCGCGATCGGGACGGTCGGACGGCTCGCCTGGCAGAAGGGGCTCGACGACCTGCTCGCGGCGGCGAGGCTGGTTTGCGCGCGCGTGCCGCGGGCCCGCTTCTTCGTGATCGGCGGCGGCCGCGACGCGGCGCAGGTGGCGGCCGCGGCTGCCGCGCCCGGCCTGGATGGCGCGGTCACGCTGCTCGGACAGCGCGACGACGTCCCCGAGCTGCTCGCGGCCATGGACATCATCGTCCAGAGCTCGCGTCGCGAGGCGATGGCGCAAGCAACGCTCGAGGCGATGGCGGCCGCGCGGCCGGTCGTCTCGACCGCCACCGTCGGCGCGGACGAGGCGATCGAGGACGGCGTGAGCGGCCTCATCGTGCCGGTGCGCGACCCGGAAGCGCTCGCCGACCGGCTCGTCGGACTCGCGGTCGATCCGGCGCGGCGGCTCGCGCTCGGTCAGGCGGCACGGCGCCGCGTCGCCGAGCACTTCACCACCGAGCACATGCTCGATCGCTGCGAGGCGATCCTCCGGGCGATCGTCGCTGCCCGCTAGCGGCGTGCTACAAGGGAGCGACATGCTCCCCGACGCGACACCCGAGCCGTTGCTGCGCGCCGGGCCGCGTCGCTGGCTGATCGCGGGCTTTCCCGCACTCCGCCATCGGAACTTTCGCCTCTTCATCGCGGGACAGAGCGTGTCGCTGATCGGCACCTGGATGCAGAGCGTGGCGCAGAGCTGGCTCGTCTACCGGCTCTCGGGCTCTCGCTTCGCCCTCGGCCTCGTGGCTTTCGCCGGATACCTGCCGATCCTCTGCCTCGCGCCGGCCGCCGGCGTGATCGCCGACCGGGTCGAGCGGCAGCGGCTGATCGTCATCACCCAGACGCTCGCGATGGGGCTCGCGCTGGCGCTGGGTCTGCTCGTCGCGGCCAGGGTCGTGACGGTCCCGCTCGTCGTCCTGGTCGCGGGCTGTCTCGGCGCGGTCAGCGCCTTCGACATTCCGCTCCGACAATCGTTCATCGTCGAGCTGGTCGGTGCCGAGGACCTGCCGAACGCCATCGCGCTGAACTCGTCGATCTTCAACGCGGCCCGCGTGGTGGGGCCGGCACTCGCCGGGAGTCTGGTGGCTGCGGTGGGAGAGGCGGCCTGCTTCTTCCTGAACGCCGCGAGCTACCTGGCGGTCCTCGCCGCCCTGCTCTCGCTTCGTCTCGACCGCGTCCGCCGATCCGCCGAGCCTTCTGCCCCCGTGCTGGCGGGCTTTCTTTCCGGTCTTCGCTACGTGCGTCGCGAGCCGGCGCTGCGTAATCTTCTCGTGCTGCTCGGCGTGGTGAGCGGGCTCGGGCTGCAGTACTCGATCCTGATCCCGGTGTTCGCCAAGGAAATCTTCCACGCGGACGCCACCGGATACGGTCTCCTGGTCACGGCCGCCGGTATCGGCTCCGTGGTCTCGGCACTCCACCTGGCTGCGCGCCGCTATTCGCGCGCCCAGCACCGGCGGAACCTGCTGGTCGGACTCGCCATGTTCTCGATCGGCGTGCTCGGGCTGACGGCCAGCCGACGCCTCGGGTTCGCACTCTGGTTTCAAGCGCTGGCCGGGTACGGCGCGATCCGCTATCTCGCAACCACGAACACGCTGCTGCAACTCCTCGTCGACGAGCGCTATCGGGGACGGGTCATGGGACTGCATACGGTGATGTTCCTCGGCACGGCTTCGGCAGGGAGCCTGGTGATCGGGGCGCTCGCCCAGCGATTCGGAGCGCCGCCCGCGGCGGCGCTCGCGGGCATCGTGTCGCTGGCGTGCGGATGCTGGCTCGGGACGCGCCTCCGACGCCTTGCCATGCGGGAGCGCCAGGCGGCTGCCTGAGCGCGAGTGTGCTCCGTCGACGGACGTAACCGCGGCCAAAAACGTTTGTTCACCGGAGGTCCCTCGGGAAGGAGATGGCCGTGCACGGAAGCAGAGGACGCGCGTTTCTCGGAACACTGCTGGCGATCGGCATCGTGGTATCGACGTCGGGGCCGGTGCGGGCGGCCGACGACGCAGAGCCGCCCCCGCCGCCCGGTGAGGAGGCGCCGCCACCCCCCGCTCCCGAGGAGGCGCCGGCGCCGCCCGAGGCGCCGGCTGGCGAGGAAGCCCCGGCACCGCCGGAGGCCCCGGCGGTCACCACGCCGCCCCGCCTGAGCTTCACCCACGGCGAGGTGTCGTTCTGGCGGCCGGGAGCGGAGGACTGGGCGCCGGCGCGCGTCAACACACCGCTCGCCGCGGGCGATTCGCTGTACGCCGGGCAGGGCGCGAACCTCGAGGTACAGATCGGGGCACGTGCCCACCTGCGCGCCGGAAGCGAAACGGACGTCGCACTCGACGACGTCGAGCCGGACTTCCTGCAGCTCAAGGTCACCGCGGGTCACCTGGGGCTCGACCTCCGGAGCCTGGAGCGCGGACATTCGGTCGAGCTCGACACGCCCAATCTCGCCGCCACCATCGAGCACGCGGGCTACTACCGCGTCGACGTCGACGACGAAGCCACCACCTTCATCAGCCGCCGCGGCGGTGAGGCGAGCGTCGTCCCGGCGGGTGGCGAGGCGATCGACCTGGGGCCGAACGAAGAGGTGATCGTCAAGGGCACGGAGAGCCCGCAGGTCGAACGCTACCGGGCTCCCAACCTCGACGCGTGGGATCGCTGGAACTCCGAGCGCACCGATCGCCTCCTGAACCCGGCGAGCGCCCGCTATCTTCCCCAGGGCGTGTCCGGTGGCGACGATCTCGACCGCTACGGCCGCTGGCAGACCGAGCCCGCCTACGGCCCCCTCTGGGTTCCCACCGCCGTGCCTGTCGGATGGGCTCCGTACAGCGCCGGGCGCTGGATCTGGGACCCGTTCTACGGCTGGACCTGGGTCGACGACGCGCCGTGGGGCTGGGCGCCCTTCCATTACGGTCGCTGGGTATCCGTGGGCGGTATCTGGGGCTGGGCGCCGGGGCCCGTGGTCGTCGCGCCGGTCTATGCGCCCGCGCTCGTGGCCTTCTTCGGGGGCAGCGGCGTGTCGGTGTCGGTCGGCATCGGCGTGCCCGTCGTCAGCTGGGTGGCGCTCGGCTGGGGTGAGCCCTGCATCCCGTGGTGGGGACCACGGGCCTTCATCGGCCATCCGTGGTGGGGCGGGTGGGGCGGACCGCGCGTCGTCAACAACGTGGTCATCAATCGGACCACGATCATCAATGCGAACCAGGTGAACGTCTTCCGCAACACCAGGGTTCACAACGCCATCGTCGGCGTCCGGCGAGACGACTTCGGCCGGGGCGCCGGGAAGCGCTTCCGTCTCGGACCCACCGCGGTCCGGCACCTGAGTCCCGTGCGCGGCGCGCCGCCCGTGCGGCCGACGCCCGCGAGTCTCGTCCCGGCGAACAACCACGGCCGACGGCCGCCCGAACGCTTCCAGGCGCGCCAGGTGGTCGCGACGCGGGCGCCTCGCGATCACGCGGCCCCCCTCCGGGCCGTCGGCCTGAACGCGTCGTCGTCGGCGGCGCCGTCGCCGCGGCTGGTCGCCCCGCCTCGGGCGCGGGCACGCGGCGAGCAGGGCCGGCCGGCCGGCGCCGTGGGCCGCGGGGAGCGTCCGCGAGAGGAGACTGCGCCGCGCGCTGCGCGACCCCAGCGTCCGGCGCCTCCCGCGCGTGGGCGAGCGACGGAACCCGGTGGCCGGCAGGCTCCTCCGGCGGGTGCGCGCGAGGCACAGCCGCGTCCCGCCCGGCGCGAGCCGCAGCCCCGTCCGGCGCAACGCGAGGCGCAGCCGCGTCCGCCACGGCGCGAGCCCGGCGAGGGTCAGAGGCCACAGCGGCATGCGTCGCCTCCTCCCCCGCCGGGTGGGCGCGCGGGAGGGCGCGTCGCGCCGCCGACTCCTCGCACCGAGCGGTCGTCCCCGCGTCCGGCCCCGGACTTTCCGCCGGCGGGTGGCCAGCCGGCGATGGGCGGACATCGGGGTGCTGCTCATGGGTCGCCGGGCGGGGCGCCGCCTGGAGGGAGCCACCCGCAGGGAGGCCGGCGACGGCCGCAGCACCAGGAGGGTGGCGGCTGAGCCTTCCGTCCAGGGAACCGTGCAGGGGCGCCGCACCCGGGCGCACCTGCCGGCCGGCTGGCGGCACCGTGCCCTGCATCGACCGCCAGCCCGAAGGCACGCCGCCTGCTCGAGTATCGATCCGGGCAATGGCCGACGACGCGACGCTCGATCCCGCCGACGAAGGCGAAGAGGAGGAGGAGTTCTCCGAGTCGTCTGGCGTTCCCGTCGACCTCGCCACGACCTCCGCCGTCGGCTTCGTCGTGGGCGGGCTCACCGCGGCCACCGTCTATGCGTCCTATCCGCCGGTCCATGGCCATGCGCCGATCCTCGCCGCGAGCCTCGGCTCGATGCTGCTGATCGCCGTGCTCTACCTGGTGGTGGCCCGGCTGGCGCGGCTCCGGGCCGCCGATTGGCTGATCGTCGGATACGCGCTGGCGCTGGTCGGCGTCGCCACCCTCTACATGATGGTGGAAGGCGTCCAGTTCCTGCGCGATCACGTTCCCTCGCACCTGGGCGTCCCGACGGCCGCGACCGCGCCGGCCCAGCCGCGAGCCTGAACCCCTTCCTTCGACGCGCGCGATCTGGTAGCGAGAACTGACCCGTCAGTTCTCTCCGTGACCCAAGCCAGCCGACAGCAGGTGAAACGCGATCGGATCCTCGCCGCGGCCACTGCCGTGTTCGCGGAGCGGGATTTTCACCAGGTGCACGTGAGCGAGGTGGCCTCGCGGGCGGGCGTCGGCAAGGGCACGGTCTACCTCTACTTCCCGACCAAGGACGACCTCCACCGCGGCGCCCTCGAGGCGAGCCTCGAACGGCTTGCGGCCGAGGTCGAGCTAGCGGCCGAGGCCGCCGCGCCGCCCGACACCGTGCTCGAGGAGATCGTGCTCGTGCAGCGCTACGAGCAGCGCTACGAGCGCGCGGCGCGCGAGCGCCGGCAGCGGGTGCGGCAGGCGATCGAGCGCGTGCTCGTGCGCCACCGCCTGGCGCGCGGGGCGATGCGCGGCCTCGCCGCGGCATTCCTGCTCGGTCTCGCACGCGCCGCCATTCTGGAGCACCGCGCCGAGGACCGCCCCGAGCTGTACGCCGACAGGGTGGTGCGGCTCTACCTCCAGGGCCTCGAGCGGGCGCAGGAGCCGGCGGCGCGCCGGCGGAGGGCGGCGGGATGAAGCGCGGTCTCGCTGGGCTCGTCGCCACGCTCGGCCTCGCGGCCGCCGCCTGCGGCGAGCGGTCCCGGGCCGAGCCGTCCACGGTCAGCAAGCCGGAGCCGGTGACGGTGACCGTCGCGAATACGGCCGTGCGGCCCGTTGAGCGGACGGTCTCGGTGGTCGGCACGCTCGCGCCCACGGCGCAGGCCGAGTTGGCGAGCGAGATCGAGGGCCCGCTCGTCGCCATCGAGGCCGACCTCGGTGACCGGGT
>VBLD01000215.1:10254-11581 GCA_005879205.1 Deltaproteobacteria bacterium | reverse complement strand
CGCGAGGCCGAGGCGAGCCTCGAGAAGGCCGTCGCCGACGAGGGCCGGGGCCGTCCGCTGCGCGGCAACGGCGTCATCTCGGCCCAGGAGTACGAGCAGGTGCGAACGCTCCTCGCGGTTGCGCGCGCGCGGCGCGACCAGCTGCGGATCCAGTTCGAGCGCGCCGCCATCCGCTCGCCGCTGGACGGCTCGGTTGCCGCTCGCCTGCTCGATGCCGGCTCCTACGTGAAGCCGGGGACGGTGGTCTTCCGGCTGGTGCAGGACGACCCGCTCAAGTTCCGAGGCGACGTCCCCGAGCGCGACGTCCCGGTGCTCGCCGCCGGACAGGACGTGCGCATCACGGTGGATGCCTTTCCGGGCGAGACCTTCACCGGCCACGTGAGCCGGGTCGGCGCGGCCTCCGATCCGGCCGTCCGCTCGCTCGCCTTCGAGGCGCTGGTGCCGAACGAGGATCACCGCCTGCGGCCCGGGTTCTTCGGTCACGGCGAAGTCGTGGTGCGGCGCGACGACCGTGCGCTCGCCGTGCCGCGCAGCGCGCTCAGCACGTTCGCCGGCGTCACCAAGCTGTTCGTCATCGAGGACGGCGTCGCGCGCGAGCGGCAGGTCGTGCTCGGCGTCGATCTCGGCGACGGCTGGGTCGAGGTGACCGAGGGGGTGGCGCGCGGCACCCAGGTGGCGACCAGCGGCCTCTCCAAGCTCGCCGACGGCACGCCGGTCGTGGTGCGGGCCGACGCGCCGCCGGGCGCCTGACGGGTCACGCATGCGCTTCGCCGACGTCTTCATCCGCCGCCCGGTCTTCGCGACGATGCTGATCGCCTCGCTCGTGGTGTTCGGGCTCTTCTCCTACCACAGCCTCGGGCTCGATCTCTTTCCGAACATCGACTTCCCGATCGTCACCGTCACCACCACGCTGAAGGGCGCGAGCGTCGAGGAGATGGAGACGGGGGTCACCAAGGTGATCGAGGAGGCGGTCAACACGATCGACGGCATCGACGAGCTGCGCAGCATCACCAAGGAAGGGCTGTCGCTGCTGGTCGTCCAGTTCGTGCTCGAGAAGTCGCGCGACACCGCGGCGCAGGACGTGCGCGACAAGGTGGCCACCGTCCTGGCCCAGCTGCCGGTAGGGACGGACCCGCCGGTGATCGACAAGTTCGACGTCGACGCCCTCCCGGTGATGGGGATCGCGCTCTCCGGACGACGCAACCTCCGCGAAGTCACGGAGCTCGCGCGCCGGCAGGTGAAGGAGGACATCGAGACGCTCGCCGGCGTCGGCCAGGTGCTCATGCTCGGCGGACAGGAACGTGCCATCAACATCTCGGTCGACCCG
>VBLD01000215.1:3207-10237 GCA_005879205.1 Deltaproteobacteria bacterium | reverse complement strand
GCGGGACGCGATCCAGCGCCAGAACCTCGAGCTGCCCGGCGGCCGCCTCGATCAGACGCGCCGCGAGCTCGTGGTCCGCACCATGGGCCGCGTCGAGCGCGCCGCCGACTTCGGCGACCTCATCGTGGCGCGCGGCGGCGAGCGCCCGCTGCGCGTGCGGGACATCGGCTCGGCCGAGGACGGCATCGTGGAGCCGCGCACGCTCTCCCGGTTGAACGGCGAGAACGCTGTCCAGCTCGTCGTTCGCAAGCAGTCGGGCACCAACACCGTGGAGGTGATCGACCGCGTGCATGCGGAGCTCGACCGGCTGCGGACGGTTCTGCCGGCGGACATCGACATGCGGGTGGTCCGCGACCAGTCGCTGTTCATCAAGGCCTCGATCGATACCGTGCGCGTGCACATGTGGCTCGGGGCGATCCTGGTCGCGTTCACGGTCCTCCTCTTCATGCGCGACTGGCGGAGCACCGTGGTCGCCGGCATCGCCATCCCCACCTCGGTCATCTCCACCTTCACCTTCATGCGCTACATGGGCTTCACGCTGAACAACGTCACGATGCTCGCCCTGGTGCTCGCCGTCGGCATCGTGATCGACGACGCGGTGGTCGTGCTCGAGAACATCTTCCGTCACGTGGAGGAGGAGGGAACGCCGCCGCGGCAGGCGGCCTCTGACGGAACCGCGGAGATCGCGCTCGCCGTCATGGCGACGACGCTGTCGCTGGTCATCATCTTCCTGCCGGTCGCGTTCATGGCGGGCCGGGTGGGGCGCTTCTTCCACAGCTTCGGGCTGACGGTCGCAGTGGCGATCATGGTCTCCCTCCTCGTCTCCTTCACGCTGACGCCCTCGCTGAGCGCCCGGGTGCTGCGGCGCCGCGGCGGCCACGCGTCCGAGGGCGGTCGGCTCTATCGCCTGGCCGAGCGCGCCTACGGCCGCGTGCTCGCGTGGTCGCTCGGTCACCGCTGGGCGATCGTGCTGGTCGCGGTCGCCACCGTGCTCGCCACCGGGCCACTCTTCCGCGCCGTCGGGAAGACGTTCCTGCCCCAGGACGACCAGAGCGAGTTCGAGATCTCGATCCGCACGCCCGGCGGCTTCACGCTGGCCGAGACGTCGCGGCTCTTTGCGGAGATCGAGCAGCGCGTGCGACGCCTCCGCGGCGTCACCGACGTGCTGGCGACGATCGGCGACCAGTCCGGGCGCGTCAAGCCGGGCGAGGGCGACGTCACCAGCGGGTCGATCTACGCGCGGATGGTCGACCTCCGCGCGCGGCGCTTCTCGCAGTTCGACGTCATGGCCGACGCGCGCCGGCTGCTCGCCGAGTATCCGGACCTGCGCACCGCCGTCCAGGGCGTCAACCCGTTCTCCACGGGCGGGCAGCGGCTCTCGGACGTCGAGTTCAACCTCCGCGGCCCCGACCTCGACCGCCTCCAGGCGTATGCCGACCGGCTGATGACCGGCATGCGGGAGCTTCCGGGCCTGGTCGACGTCGACACGACGCTCGCCGTGCGCACCCCCGAGCTGAGACTCCTGATCGACCGCGAGAAGGCATCAGACCAGGGCGTCAGCGTGCAGGACATCGCCGCCACCGTGCAGACCTACGTCGCCGGCCAGCCCGTCTCGAAGTACAAGGAGGCCGACGAGCAGTACGACATCTGGCTCCGGGCCGAGGCGGGCCGGCGGCGCACGCCCGAGGACGTCGGCGACCTGTCCGTGCGCGCGCGCAGTGGCGCGCTGGTCCGGCTCGGGAATCTCGTCCGCCTGCGCGAGGACCTCGGGCCCGCCGAGATCGACCGCGTCAACCGGCAGCGCACGGTCACGATCGTCGCCAACCTGCTGCCCGAGCTGCCGCTCGCCACGGCCGCCGCACACATCAACCGCGTCGCCGCGTCGCTCGACATGCCGCCCCTCTACGACGTCCAGTGGACGGGTCGCGCCAAGGCGCTCGCCGAGAGCAACCTGAACTTCCTGCTCGCCTTCGGCCTGAGCATCGTCTTCATGTACATGGTGCTGGCGGCGCAGTTCGAGAGCTTCATCCATCCGGTCACCATCATGCTGGCGCTGCCGCTGACGGTGCCCTACGCGTTGCTCTCGCTGGTGTGCCTCGGCGAGGCGCTCAACGTCTACAGCATGCTCGGGCTCTTCATGCTCTTCGGCATCGTCAAGAAGAACGGCATCCTGCAGATCGACTACACGAACACGCTGCGCGCGCGCGGCGTGCCGCGCGACCAGGCCATCCGCGAGGCCAATCGCGTGCGCCTGAGGCCGATCCTCATGACCACCGTCATGCTGATCTTCGGCATGCTGCCGATCGCCCTCGGTCAGGGACCGGGCTCGGGATCACGCGGTTCGATCGCGCGCGTCATCGTCGGCGGGCAGGCGCTCTCCCTCCTGATCACGCTCCTCATCACGCCGGTCGCCTACTCGCTGTTCGACGATCTCCGCGCCTGGCGCCCGTCGTGGGCCACCGCCTTGACCTCACGCCTGCGACAGCTCGGCGCTTACGGCTCCCGACCAGGTCCCGAAACCGCCATTCATGCGGACAGAGACGCGAGCTCGCCCTCGCCACCCCGCCCCACGCGCGCCGCGCAGCTCTAACGTCAAGACACGATCCGCAGCCTCGCGCCGCCCCCTGGCGTTTCGCGCGCGCGGTGCGCCAACGGCGTGCACCCCGCCTATTGCACTCCAGGCCCGAGCGTCAAAGCCATCGGGTCCACCCCGAGGCTGCGAATCGCACGCTCCCACATGTCCTCCGCCGGCGTCTCGAAGACGAGGTCGGCATCGGGCGGCGCCGACAGCCACGCCGAGGCGGCGAGCTCGCGGTCGAGCTGGCCGGCGCTCCAGCCGGCGTAGCCGAGGAGCAGCCGGCACCGCCGCCGCGCGAGCTCGTGGGGGGTGGTCTCGAGGAGACGGCGCAGCACGTCGACCGAGGCGGTCAGGTGGAAACCTTGCGCAATCGGTTCCGAATTCTCCACCCCCGGATCGTCGCCGAGGAGCAGGAAGCCGCGCTGCGGCTCGACCGGGCCGCCGCTCCACAGCATGAGTCCGCTGTCGCCCTGGACGGGCGGGTCGAGCGCGACGGCCTCCGCGGCGCGCAGCTCGGTCGGACGGTTCACGACGAACCCGATCGCGCCGTTGCCGCCGTGCTCGCAGAGGAGGATCACGCTGCGCGCGAAGTTCTTGTCCTGGAGCTGCAGCGTCGGCGCGAACGAGTCCGCCGGGGGCATGCGCGGATGGTCACCGCCGCCTAGCATCTTGTCAAGCCGCAGCGTGCCGGGTGGCGCGGCGTCGCCTACGACCGGTAGCGATCGGGCGCACCGCCGGGGGCTCTGCCGCCCGGGCGTCGCGCGCGGGCACCGGGCGTGGACTGATCGTTCGCTTCGTCCACCCGCAGGCGGCGACCTTTCAGCTCGGTGCCGTCGAGCTGCTTGCGGGCTCGTTCCGCGTCATCCGCGCTCGCCATCATGACGAACGCGAAGCCGCGCGACTGTCCGGTGTCGCGGTCCATCACGACCGACGCCGATTCGCAGGTGCCCGCCTGACCGAAGAGCTGCTGCAGGTCTTCGTCGGTCACGCCGTAGGCGAGATTGCCGACGAACAGCTTGCGCCCCATGCCTGCTCGCTGTTAGCAGCGGTCCTGCAACGGCGCAATACGGTCGCCGCGCATGCACCGTCACCCGCCGTCGGGGTTCACCAGATGGTTCAGCGGACGGCGACCACGACCGAGAGCGGGCGCCGACTCGAGCGCACGGCGCACGTAGCGTCGCGCGCGATCGATCGCATCGGTCAAGGAGAGCTCGGCGGCGAGACCGGCGGTGATCGCGGCCGACAGCGTGCACCCGGTGCCGTGCGCCGGTCCTTCACCGATGCGCGGCCCCTCGAGCTCGCGGAGCGCGCCCCCCGCAAAGAGCACGTCGACCGGCGGCCCGGCGAGGTGTCCGCCGGTGACGAGCGCCGCCCGGACGCCCAGGTCGACGAGCGCGCGTGCCGCGTCCCGCATCTCGGCGAGGTCGCGCACCGGCCGGCCGGTGAGCGCCGCGGCCTCGAGGAGGTTCGGCGTGACCAGCGTCGCGAGCGGCAGGAGCGTGCGCCGGACCACCTCGACGGCCGCCGCGTCGGTCAGTCGCTGGCCTCCGGTGGCGATCAGCACGGGGTCGACGACGAGGTGCGGCACGGGGTGCGCCGCGAGGCGCGCGCTCACCACCTCGACGACTGCGGCACGGCCGAGCATGCCGGTCTTGGCTGCCGCCACCGGCAGGTCGCCGAGCACGGCGTCGAGTTGAGCGCCGACGAAGCTCGGGTCGACGTCGGCGATGGCGTGCACGGCCGTCGTATCTTGCGCGGTGAGCGCCGTCACCACGCTGGCGCCGTAGACCGCGAAGGCGTGGAACGTCTTCAGATCGGCCTGGATGCCCGCCGCGCCGCCCGGGTCCGAGCCGGCGATGGTGAGCGCCACCGGCGGCATGGCTTCGCGCTATACCCGCGCCGCCCGGCCGTCAACGTGGTCGCCGGCTCCGCCCCGATCCGCTATGGAAAGCGCATGAACGTCGACGTCTATCCGACGGATGTCGAGGCGTTCGCGGCCGCCGCGGCGCTGGTTGCCGAGACACTCCGCGCCGCGTCCGCCACACGTGGTCGCGCCACGCTTGCGCTCTCGGGCGGCCGCGGCGGCCGCGGCGTCATGGTGGCGCTCGCGGAGCGCGGCGACGCGCCCTGGGAGCGGATCGAGTGGTTCTGGGGCGACGAGCGCTGCGTGCCGGCGGACGATCCGCGGAGCAACGTCCGGCTGGCGCGCGAGTCGCTCCTCGGGCCGCGCGGCATCGCCGCGGCGCGCATCCATCCGCCGCCCGTCGAGCTGGTCGAGCCCGCGGCGATCGCCGACGGCTACGCGCGGACGCTCGCCGCGACCCTCGATCCGGGGCCGGCCCCGGTGTTCGACGCGGTCCTGCTCGGCGTCGGCGCCGACGGGCACGTGGCGTCGCTCATGCCGGGCTGCCGGGCGCTCGCCGCGACGGCGCCGGTGGCGGCGGTGGCCCGCGAGGAGGTGACCGCGGAGCCGCACGTGGCGCGCATCACGGTGACCCCGCCCGTGCTCGCGGCGGCACGTCAGGTGGTGGTGGTGGTCGTGACCGGCGCGGCAAAGGCCCGTGCGCTGGCCGCGGCGCTGAACGGTCCCGAGGACGTGCGGCGCGTGCCCGCGCAGCTCGTACGGCCCTCGTCGCGCGTGCGCTGGCTGATCGACCGCGCGGCGGCGGGTGAGCTCCTGCGGGACGCGCGCCCCGTCTCTCAGTAGCGCCGGTGCCAGAAGACGTCGATCGCGCTGTCCCCGCGCGTCGACGTCGAGCCCTTGATGGAGATCTGCGGCGTGAGCCCGTACTCGACTCCCACCGCCTGGCCGGCGCGCGCGCCGAACTCCTGCGCCAGTGACACGAAGACGTCACCGGCCACGTAGCGGCCGACGCTCACCCGCCCGCGGCGGTCGGCGCCCTGCGGCATCTCCACGTCGAGGGTGTCGAGCCCGAGGGTGTTCATCACCGACGTCCGCAGCTCCGGCATGACGTAGCCCGAGGCGAGCTGGAGGGCCTGCTCCTGCAGCTTGACGCTCTCGCCCTTGCCGAGGTCGCGCGCGGGTTTGCCGAAGATGATGACCGAGAGAATGTCGGCCTGCTCGAGCGGCGGGTCGGAAGCGAGGGTGAGCTCGGGCTTCTCGCTCGTGCCCCCGAGGTGCACGGTGACGCGATAGTTCGGGTTCTTGAAGATCGCGGTGACGTCGAACGTGGGATTGGGGGGCGTGGCGCCGGTGAACGTGATCGTGCCCTCGTCGAGCGTGAAGCGCCGGCCCTGGAACACGTACCAGCCGCGCAGGAGGCGAATCGTGCCGACGATGCGGACGCCCTCGTCGGCCGCCTTGGCGATCTTCAGCTCGCCGCCGAGCTCGATGTCCGCATCCGCCCGCCGCACCCAGGCATTGCGCGCAATGCGCATGGTCACGCTCAGCCCGAGCGTCCGCACGAGCGACGGCGTCTCGGGAGCTGCCTCGTGCGGCTCGTGGCCGTCGACGATCACGATCGTGGGATCGGGCTCGGCGGCGCCGCTCTGTGCGGGAAGCGCCGCGGGCCGGGCGACCGCCTGCTCCACCTGCAGGTCCCCCTCGACGTCGGGCGCCGCGATCGTGCCGCCGACGCGGACCGCTCCGCTGAGCGTGGCCTCGACCTCCGGACGGCGGACGGCAAAGAAGTCGTGGAGCTCGAAGCGAAGGTCGAGCCCGGCCGGCTCGCCCCGGGCGAGGCGGACGCGGCCCGTGCCGTCGAGCGCGCCGTCGCCGCCGCGCGCGTGCAGCGCCGTGAGCCGGACGGCGTCGCCGCCGGCGGCGAGCTCGGCCCGGATATCCTCGTATGCCGCGCCGGTTGCCACCAGCACCAGGCGTCCGTCCGAGAGCGTCGCGTTGCCCTCGGCTCGCGGAGCGTTGCGGGAGCCGGTGACTCGCACGTCCACCGCGAGCCGGCCGCCGACCTCGCGCACCTGGGTGGGCGCGAGGGCGCGGGCGACTCCCAGATCGAGGCGATCGGCCCACACCCGGATGGTGAGCGGCTCCTCCGAGGTGTCCCGGCGCGGCCCGCCCCACGCGAGATCGATCGGCGCGGTGCCGTCGACGCGGAGCTCGCCCGCCTGGGGGTGGCGGAGAAAGCCGTGCACGGTCGCCTGCTGCTCGCCGTACCGCGTGTCGAGCGTCAGCATCCCGAGCTCGACGTCGCGCACGCTGAGCGCGTCCGAGCGCAGCGTCGCCGACAGACGGGGCGCCTCGGCCGTGCCGGCCACCCGCGCCTGCAGCGACACCGTGCCGCCGCACCGCTCGTCCCCGGCGAGCGTGCAGAACGGGGCGAGCTCGAGCGCGACGACGTCGAGGGATGCGTCGCTCGGGCCGGTGAGTCCCACCCGGCCGGCGAGCGTCACGCGCTGCGCGTCCGCCGCGAGCGCGAGGCCCGTGGTGCTCACCGCCTCGCGCGAGACCGTCACCGTGGTCGGGCGAGCCAGACG
>VBLD01000215.1:0-2909 GCA_005879205.1 Deltaproteobacteria bacterium | reverse complement strand
CGGCGAGCGCGGCCAGCGGCCCGCGCGCGGTGCCGGTCGTGGTCGCCGACCCCGCGAGCGGAAGCGCCAGCCGCTCGCCGAGCGAGCGAAGGTCCACCGTGGCGTCCATGGCGACGTCGACCACGGCGTGCTCGAGGTCGAGCGTGCCCGTCACGCTCGCCGCCTCGTCCGGCCCCCGGACGCTGGCGGATTCGACGCGGAGCTGCTCGCCGTCGAGCCGCGCCCGCAGCTCACCGTTGCTCAGCACGACGCCGTGGAGCGACGCACCGCGAAGCCGCGCGAACCCCTCGACGTGACGAGCGCGGGCTTCGAACCCGCGCCCGGTGACGTGGGCTTCGGCCGCGATCCAGCCGGGCAATCGCGGCTCGATGTCGTCCACGTGATCGAGGCGCACGCGGGCCGCCAGGCGGTACGCCGGGATCGCCCCCGTGATGAGACGGACGCGAAGCCGGCCCTCTCCCGCCGGCGCGACGATTCGCGCGCGGGCGCGATGGACGCCGCGGGCCGCACGCCCGCCGAGCGCGGCCCGGGCGAGCGAGCGGCCCGCGATCTCCGACCGGCCGAGTGCCAGACGGTAGGCGAGGGGCGACTCGAGGTCGATGCCCCGACCGCGCAGCCGGGCGCGCCCGTTCGCCCGGGCGCGGACGAGGCCGGCCCAGGCCGCCCCGGGATCGAGCGCGGCGAATGCGGCGCGCGTCTGGTAGACGATCGGTCGAGCGCCGAGGTCCACCCGGGCTCGACCGCGCAGGCTCCCGGCGGTCCCGAGGTCGGTGTGGAGGATCACGTCGACCGCGCGCCATGGACCGGCGGCCGAGGCCGTGGCGGCGACGTTGGTGACGAGACGGCTCCCGGGCACGAGGGCGCAAAGCTCCCCCGCGTCCAGCACCAGCCCGAGACGCGCGCGCACCTCGCGGGCCGGGAGCAGTTGACCGTCGGCGTCGAGTCGCGTGCGCTCGGTGGCGAGGCGGAGGTCGCCCACCCGGATCTCGCCTCCGGCCTCGGCGACGACGCGTCCGGAGGCGCGGGCCGGCGTCACTGCCACGCCGCGCGGCGTGAAGCGGAGGTCGCGGACGGTCAGCTCGGAGCGGCCACCGCGGATGGCCGCCGCGGCCGTGAGCTGGAGTGCCGCCACGGCGACGCGACGAGGCGCCGGTGTGTCGAGCTGCGCCACAGCCACCCGACCGTCACGCACTTCCAGGCTCTGCACCTCGAGCGCCGTTCGGGACGAGCCGCCGCCGGAGGCGAGCCGCGGCAGCCGCCAGCCGCCGTCCTCCCGCACGAGCCGGACGCGCGGGGCTACCAGCGTGAAGCGGTGGAGGAGCACGCGGCCGCGGAGCAGCGCGAGCGGCGCGTAGACGATCTCCGTGCGCGGCACGCGCAGCACGGTGTGGCCGGCCACGGCCACGTGGAGGTCGCGGAGCACGAGCGACCGGCCGAGGGTTCCGCCCACGCCGCCGAGTTCGACCTGGGCGTCGACGCTGCTACGGAGCGCCGCGAGCATCCGGACGCGCACCATCTCCTGAACGACGCCGAATCGACTCGCGACCCAGAGCGTCAGGACGAGAACGGCTGTCAGCGTCGCGAGGACGGCGAGCACGCGGCGGAGGAGTCGCGCCATCAGAACTTCGAGCCGAGGCTCACGTGCACTTGCCAGCCAGCGTCGCCGTCGGGCGGCTGGAACGGGAACCCGAGGTCGGCACGCAGCGGGCCGACGGGCGATTTGTAGCGCAGCCCGAAGCCCGCGCCGTAGCGCAGATCGCCGAACGGGAAGTCGAAGCTCCGCGGCGACAGCTGCCCGCCGTCGACGAACACCGCCGCGCCCAGTTGCTCGGTGATCGGATGGCGGAGCTCGACCGAGCCCTCGACGACGCTGCGGCCGCCGATCGGCTTGTCGTCGACGAGCGGTCCGACGCGCCACCGGCCGTAGCCCCGCACCGAGTCGATGCCGCCGGCGTAGAAGCGCTCGAAGAGCGGGATCTCGTCGTGACGGCCGAACGGCTCGGCCGTGCCCAGGCGGAGGCGGCTGGCGCCGAGCAACCCGCCGACCAGCGGCAGGAAGAAGCGTCCGTCGCCCACCAGCCGCACGAAGCTGAAGTCGCCGCCGAGCAGCCCGCCCACCGGCTCGACCGTCGCGCCGAGCGCCCAGCCCCGGGTGGGGTCGATCAGATCGTCCGTGCCGTTCCAGTCGGCGCCGAAACCGAGGCCGGAGAGCACGCCCGTGTGCCGCGCCGCGCCCGGGCGCCGGCAGACGACGTCGACGTTGCCCGCCTTGACGGAGCACTGCTCGACCGCGCGTTTGACGCTGGCCTCCACGCCGGAGAGCAGGTCGTACTCGACCCGGTAGAAGGCGTAGCCCGTGAAGCGGTCCGTGGCCTGCCATTCGAGGCGCGGCGAGAGCCGCGAGCGGTCGAGCGTGAAAGCGTCCTCTTCCTCCTCCTCCTCGGCGAGCAGGAGGCGCGTGCGGTTGCGGTGGCCCGGGAAGTGCGGCTGCAGGAAGTCCGCGGCGATCGTGCGGTGGATGAACGAGGCGCGAGCCGTGAAGCCGAGCTGGCGCGCGCCACCGAGGAAGTTGTAGTTCCGCCAGCTCGCAAGGCCGCGGATCTGCTCCTCGGTGTCGTAGCCGACGCCGAGACGGACCTCACGCGGCGGTACCTCGGTCAGGTGGATGTGCACGCTCACCACCGGATCCGGGCCCTGATCCTCCTCGATCCGCACCGCGCGGAAGAGGTTCAGGCCGACGAGGTTTCGGCGCGTGCGGTCGAGCAGGCTCTGCTTGAACGGCTCGCCCGGCGCGTAGGCCAGCTCGCGGCGAGGCACCTCCGGGGCGACCGCCTCCGTGCCCGTGACCCGTGTCTCGCCGAAGACGCACGGCGGTCCGCTCTCGAGGCGATACCCCACCCGCACTTCGT
>VBLD01000214.1 GCA_005879205.1 Deltaproteobacteria bacterium | reverse complement strand
GAGCCCGCGGCCGCCGAAGGTGGGGCCGACGACCGACGCCACGACGTTCCCCCACGCCGTCACGATGAGCAGCCATGCCAGGACACGCTGCACCCGCGGCCCCAGCGCGAGCCACGACGCGACCCCGGCGACGGCGATCAGCGTGAGGCCGTTCAGGATGCCCTCGAGGTGCGCCATCCGCCAGCCGCGCACGTCGCCCGGCAGGTGAACCTCGAGCGCGCCGGGCAGCGGCCAGAGGACGACCCTACCGACGATCACGAATGCGAACGGGAAGCCGGCGAGGAGCCCGACCATGAAGACCAGCGCACCGTTCGCGACCAGCAGCGCGCGGAGCCGCTCCTCCATCTCACTCCTCGCCGAAGAAGCGGCGGCGGACCGCGTCGTCCGCGGGCAGCTCGGGGCCCCCGAACTGGATGTCGGGGAGACGGGTCGGGTCCGCGGCGATGAGCGGCAGCGCGCGCGCCCGGCGCTCGTCGGCCTCGGGTCCGACGTCCATGAAGAGATCGGAGAACCAGCCGTCCACCCGGTGGACAACGGCGTAGTAGCGGTCGTGCTCGGCGGCGTAGCCGTGTCCGGCGGCGGTCCAGTCGTCGTCGGCGACGAGACGGTCGCGCAGCGTGCGCACGTCGCGCAGCGTGAGCGACATGCCCTGACCCCAGGTGGGGTCGCTGGCCGCGGCCGCGTCGCCCACCAGGGCGACGCCGTCCCGATACGGATGATCCACCCACGTGTCGGCGCCCTCGAACATGGCCAGCGGGCCCGCCGGCCGTGCGCCGGCGTAGAGGGCGCGCTCGACGCCGGCCCGGGCGGACTCTTCGACGAACCGCCCGAGGTCGTGCGCCTGGCCGCGAGGGGAGTCCGCATCGCGGTGATAGCCGACGTAGGCGCGCACGCGGCCGCCACCCTGCGGGATCACGAGCGAGATGCGTCCGACGCCCGGGTTGAACAGAATCGCGGCCGAGTCGTCGGGTGCCGGGACGTCGTCGAGGAGGACGCCGGAGAAGAGCAGCCGCTCGGGATCGCGGCGGACGGGGAAGTCCGCCCACTTCCGCATGAGCGAGCTGCGGCCGTCGGCGCCGACCACCAGGCGTGCGCGCACCCGCTCGTGGCGGTCACTCTCCTCGAACGCGACCTCGGGCTCCGGCCCGGGCTCGACGCCCGAAACGCGGACCCCGCGCCGCACCTCGGCACCGGCCCGAACCGCCGCGTCCAGTACCGCCTCCTGCATGGCGGGATGGTAGAAGGCGAGCCACGGCGCCGCGTGGGCGGTGGTGGCCGGCATGTCGCGATGCGCGATCTGCAGGCCGGCGACGAAGATGTCGAGCCACGGCAGCGGGTGGCCGCAGGTCGCGAGGAGAAGCGTATGGAGGCCGAGCGCGCGAGCCTCGGCCACCCCCCATGGCATCAGCGCCTCGCCGCGCACGCGGTCGCTGAACCGCCGCTCGCGCTCGAGCACGAGGACGCGCGCCCCGCGCTCGGCCATCGCCCGGGCAAGCGCGGCGCCGCCGAGACCCCCACCCACGGTCACGATGTCGAAGGCTCGCTGCGCCATCCGAGCACGCGGCTATCAGCCTCCGGCCGCGAAGTCACCAGGCTTGCCGCCGGGCGCGCCGCCAGCGCATAAGGCGGGCGACGCACGGAGGGGGGCCATCATGCCGAGCGGCAAGCACCGGACCTCGCGAGCCAAACCCGTCGCCAAGCGCGCTGCCAAGGCCGAGCGGCGTGACGACGCCGACACCGGCGTCGAGCGGCGGCTCGCCGAGCTCGCCGAGGCGGTGAACATCATGATCCCCGAGCTCTCGGCGCGCGTCGCAGCGCTCGAGCACCTGCTCGTCGAGAAGCAGCTCTGCCGGCGCGCCGACCTCCTCCGGGCGCGACAGTTCGTCGACGTGCGCGGCGGAGGCGAATGATGCGCATCTTCTTCATGCACGTGGGGAGCTTCGTGGCCGTGATCGTCTACTTCGCGCTGGCGGGGACCCGGGAGTACACGCCGGCGGGCGTCCGCACGGCCCTGATCATCGCGCTCGGCGTCGAGACGGGCTACGTCTGGCTCGCGCGCCGCGCGGGCGAGCTCAAGCACTTCGACCCGGGGATCTGGCTGCTCTTCGCGGTCGGCGCCGTCGCCACCACGACCCGCTTCCGTCCGGTGGCGTTCCTGTTCGAACGCTACTCGCCGGCGCTCCTCTTCACGACGCTCGGCCTCGCGGCGCTCTTTCCACCCCTTCTCGGTCGCGAGCCCTTCACCTATTACTATGCGCGCCGCCAGACCCCGCCCTGGCAGCAGCGGCTGCCCGAGTTCGTCGCCATCAACCGGGTGATGACCGGCTACTGGGTGCTGCTCTTCTTCACCGCCGCGGGGCTGGCGGCATCGGCGCCCACCGACTGGCGTTTCACGGCCCTCTTCCCGAATCTGCTGACCTTCGGCGCCGGGATGACGGCCACCCTCTGGCTGCCCCTTCTCTATCTGAAGCTGTTTCCGCCCGGGCTCCCCACCACCATCGAGCCGTTGCTCATGGGCATGCCGTTCGCCTTCGACCGAAAGGCGGCGGGCGACGGCCGCGCCGTCATCCAGTTCCGGGTGAGCGGTGCGGAGCCGGGCGACTACCACCTGCGCATCGCGGGTGGACGCTGCGAGAGCTTCGCGGGGCCGGCACCCGCCCCCGATCTCGTCGTCCACACGCCCGACACCGTCTGGGTGCGCATCGCGCGCGGCGAGCTCGACGGCGGACAGGCCCTGCAGGACGGCCTCTACCGGGTCGAGGGCGACCTCGCCGTGCTCGCCAAGATGGACGAGTGGTTCAGCTCTCGGCGCGGTGCGCGACGCACCGGTTGACCATCGTGCCGATGTGCTCGATGCGGCTCACGATCTCGTCGCCCTCGACGAGATAGCGCCGGGGGTTGCGGGTCGAGCCCACGCCGCTCGGCGTGCCGGTGAAGACGAGGTCGCCGGGCTCGAGCGTGCAGAGGCTCGAGAGGTAGGCGATCAGCTCCGGGACAGCGAATATCATGTCGCTGGTGCGTGCGGCCTGCATCGCCTCGCCCGAGACGTCGCAGCCGAGCGCCAGGTCGTTCGGGTCGGGGAAGGCGTCGAGCGTCACGACCGCGGGACCGATGGGGCCGAAGGTGTCGATCGACTTCCCGAGGGAGAACTGCGGCGGCTTGTCGCCGAACTGCAGCCGGCGGTCCGAGACGTCCTGGCCGATCGTGTAGCCGGCGACGTGCTCGAAGGCGCGCGCCGCCAGGATGCGGTGGCCGCGGCGGCCGACCACGACGACCAGCTCGACCTCCCAGTCGACGTATGCCGAGGAGAGCACCACCGTCGCGCGCGGCCCTACCAGGCAGCTCGGGAACTTCGTGAAGATCATCGGCGACTTCGGCAGCTCCAGGCCGGCCTCGTGCGCATGCTCGCGGTAGTTGAGGCCGACGGCGAACACCTTGGCAGGACGCGGCACCGGCGGCCCGAGGTCGACCTCGTCGAGCGGACCTTCCGCGTCGCCGTCCCGGAGCCCGCGCGCCCACTCGACCAGCGCGTCCCAGCGCTGGACCGCGGCCATCGGATCGGCAGAGAAGCGCCCGCCGGACGTTCGCTCCACGTCGACCAATCGGGCGCCGAGGACGACGCTCACCCGCCCCTTCAGGTTCGCCACACGGACGGCCATCGCGCCTCCATACTGCGGGGTCGCGCAGGCGTCCAGGATTGAATCCGTGCCTGGGAGCTGGGCTCTATTGCCGGGCGGAGCTCATCGCCGCCTCTGCGGCCGAGCCGGCCGCGCGCGCCGTCGTTTGACGATTCGCGCGGCTCCGTCCTAGCTTCTCGGCTCTCATGGGCACCCAACCGCCACCGGGAGGCGGCGGCCCGGCACCGACGGGGCGTCCAACCGGTTCGCGCCGCCGGCGGCGGCGCGGGCGCGGTGAACGTCCCGGCGGACCGGTGTCGCCGCGTCCCGCTCCCGAGGTGGTGCCGGAGACGAGCCGCCTCGCGGCGCCCACTCCGGGCGAGGCGCCGCTCAGCCCCGCCGAGGTCGCCGAGATGAAGGAGCACCTCGCGTTCCTCAGGCGGTACAAGGAGGTGCTCCGGCTGAAGCTCAACGCCGCCGAGGACCTGCTCGTGAACCAGCAGCGTGAGCCGGCCGATCGCGGCGTGTGCCGCCATCTGCTCGGCAAGGTGGACCGCGCCGTGGTCGAGCGGGCGATCGAGCGCGACCCGCTGCGCGGCGACGCCGCGGCCCGCGCCCGCATGCTGGCCGGCGCGGTGCGGCTCACGGCCGACGTGGGCGTGCTGCTCGCATACCTCGAGGCGCTCGCGCACGTCCGCTCGCATGCGGAGGCGGCGCAGGCATTCGCCGAGGTCGTTCGTCGGATCGCGTTCGAGAGCGTGTCGGCGACGCGGCTGGCGCGCCTGCTGCAGGTGCTGATCGACACCTTCGTCGACCACGAGCGCGTGCAGGTCCTGTTCAGCCTGCTCGCGGGGCCGGACTTCCGGCGTGCGTTCGACGCCGCGCTGGCGACTTTTCCACCCGCGGTCGCGGAGGTGTGCACGCCGCTCCGCGCCGTGCATCGCAGGCTGCTGGAGGACGGCGGCGGTACCGGGAGCCCGGAGCTCCTCGCGCAGGGCTTGAAACAGGTACTCTCGGCACCCGATCCCGTGCTGCGGAGCTATGCCGAGCCCCTGCGGGCCGGCATGCTCGAGCTGGCCCTGCGGACCGACGTGCCGGTCGAGCTCGCGGATCGCGCGGTCGGCGTGCTGCTGCCGAGCCTGCCTCGCGACGGCCGCAGCTACGGGCGCTTCGCGATCCGTTGCGCCGGCCAGCTCCTCGCGCGTCACGTCGACGACCGGGCGCGCGCGGTGCTCGAGGAGCTGCGCCGCGCGCAGCCTGGTGCTCGCCCGGCCGAGCGGTGGCTGGCAGCGCTCCATGCGCGTCGATTCGGGCGGATCGCGCTCGCGGGGGAGCCGCCCGCGCGCGGACGGCTGATCGCCGGCTTCTGGCTCGACGGGCAGCGGCCCGTCTGGCTCCGGACCGCCAGCGCCGGGGCGGGCGAGCGCCTGGCGGCCGAGGCGCACCTGCAGGCCGAGCTCGCGCTGCCCGGCGTCGCGACGGTGGTCGAGCACGGGGTCGCGCTCGGCCTCTCGTACGTCGCCGTGATCGGACCGGGCCGCCCGTTGGCACGCGAGGAGACGCTGGCGGCATCCGCCGCGCTCGCGGTGCTGGCGGCGGTGGCACGCGTGCTGCGCGCCGTGGCGCTCGCGGGCGTCGTCCTGCCCGATGCCGAGGCCGAGCGGTTCCTGCAGGCGGCGCCGCCGGCCCCCGGGGTGACGCTCGCGGACCTCGACGGCGCGCGGCACGCCGAGCCTGCCGACGCCGCTGCGACGCACGTCGCCTTGGTCGCGGCGCTCGCCCAGCAGATCGTGCCGGCTGGCCCGCGCACCGGCTGGCCCGCGCACCCGCGAGCTCGCCGCTCGGATCTCGCAGGCCTCCGACCTCCCGGGTCTGATCGCGCTGGTCGAGCGCGCGGCGCTTCTCGCCGGCCGCGACTGACGCACGGATCCGTCCGCGCCAGGTACGTCGCTGAACGGAACGGTCCGCTCCGAACGCTGCGACACCGCCGTTCTCCATCCCCCAGAGGGGTGAGGAAACAAGAAAAATGACCTGATTAAGTCGACCGAACGCCGGGACCTCGGGATACACCGGATCGCGGAATCCTTTGAAACGACGGGCGTTTTCGCGGCTCCCTCGCCTGCGATCCGAGTCCCGGGAGGCGATCCGGCGATCCGGGCCGGCACGGCTCCTGCTTTAGGTACCCACAGGAGGACGTGTGGATGTACCAGGCTGGTGATTATGTGTGGCCTGCAGATCTGCCGGGACGCTTTCTCTGCCGCGTGGCGGGCGCCGAGAGCTTTCGAATCGGGTCCGGCACGTCGCAGATACTGAAGCTCGAGCCGCTCGAAGGACCGTGGCCTCCCGGCACCTGCCTCATCCGCCTGGAAGGGGCCGTGATCCGAGCTCGTCGCGAGGCGCGATCGGCAGCGAGGCGCCCGACGCTTCGCTCCGCGCCTCCCAGCTCGGGTCGGCGGCGGGCAACCGGCTGACGAGCGCGCGGCTCTTGGATGGCATCGCGGGTGTTTGTCATCGACGCGCACAGATTGAGGTGGAGGATGTTCGAAGCATCTGAGAGCCGCGCGTCCGCCGGCCGGTTCCGGTCGATCACCGACTCGGTAGCGCGCAACCGCGGCGAGCTCGTCCGTGACCATGGTGCCCCCTGGCACGGGCGTGCCGCCGCGGCGGCGAGCGAAGGGCCGGTGCTGTGGACGCGCCACGGGCCGGCCGGTGGTGCAGACCTCGAGCGGGCGATCTGGCTCACGCCGTACCCAGCCGAGACGATTGTGGAGGACGTCTTCGGGGCGGGGCCGGATGCCCGCTTCGAGGTGACCGTGGCGCGCAACCGGCAGGCCGGCGCCCCGAGGCGGGCATGAGCGACGCCATCGAGGGTCAGCCGGTTTCGGTCCAGCGGGTCTCGTCGCCCGATCCGATCTGGCCGAGTCACCCCGAGCAGGACGTCATCCTGCCGATCCAGTTCTCCCGGATATTCAACCGCGAGCTACGCCTCGAGCGCGAACGGCTCCTCATGTTCGCCGTCCTCGAGGACGGGATCACGGCCTACCTGACCCACGCGCGTGCCCGCACGCGCCGCGGCCGCGAGGCCTTCGCCGAGGTGAACGAATGGGTCAGCTCGCCCGACCGCCGCCGCCTGTTCGCCTTCGAAACGATCTGCGACGTGCTCGCCATCGACGCCAGCTGCCTCCGGCACGCCCTCTCCGAGCGCCAGGGACAGCGAAGACGCCTCCGATGCCGGCCGACATCCACGGCCGCCCGCGGCTCACGCTCGGCGCAAACGCGGGGTGTGATGGCGGGTGCGCGCAGGGTCAATGGCCCCGCCTGATCGGCCATAACGGCGTCACCCGATCCGCGCCCGCCAGGTGCGCGCGAGGGGCCGCGCCCTACCCCGTCGCCTTCCGCCGGGCTATGGTCGGACGATGAACGCCTACCTCGTCGGCGCCGCGCGCACGCCGATAGGCAGCTTCGGTGGCGCGCTCGCCTCGCTTTCCGCGCCCGAGCTCGGGGCCGCGGCGCTGCGCGCCGCCGTCGCGCGCGCGAGCCTTCCGCCCGAAGCCATCGAGCAGGTGATCATGGGCAACGTCATCGCCGCCGGCCTGGGACAGGCACCCGCCCGCCAGGCGGGGCTCGGTGCGGGCATTCCGCGCGCGCACGGAGCGCTCACCGTCAACAAGGTCTGCGGCTCGGGCCTCATGGCGATCATGCTGGCGGCGCAGGCGATTCGCCTCGGCGACGCCCGGGTGATCGCCGCCGGCGGCATGGAGAGCATGAGCCGCGCGCCGTATCTTCTGCCGCAGGCGCGCCAGGGGCATCGGCTGGGCCACGGGCGGGTGGTCGACGCGATGGTTCTCGACGGTCTCTGGGATCCGTACAACGACTTCCACATGGGCAACGCCGCCGAGCAGACGGCGCGGACTCTCGGGATCGGCCGCGAGGCCCAGGATCGGTTCGCGGTCGAGAGCTATCGCCGCGCGCAGGCTGCCATCGCCGAAGGCCGCTTCGTGGACGAGATCGTGCCCGTCGCCGCCACCGCCCGGCGCGGTCCGACCACCGTCGACACCGACGAGGAGCCGGCTCGCATCGACTTCGCCCGCCTCGCGGAGCTGCGACCCGCCTTCGAGCCCGACGGCACGATCACCGCTGCCAACGCGTCGACGATCGCCGACGGAGCGGCCGCGCTCGTCGTCGCGGGCGAGGACGCCCTTCGCCGCCACGGGCTCACGCCGCGGGCACGCGTCGTCGCGTCCGCCACGGCGGGCCGGGCGCCCGAGGAGTTTCCCGTGGCACCGATCGACGCCGTCCGCAAGGTGCTGGCGTCGGCCGGGCTCGCGACCGGAGACATCGATCTCTTCGAGGTGAACGAGGCCTTCGCCGTCGTGGCGCTCGCCGCGATCGCCGAGCTCGGCCTCGATCCCGCGCGCGTCAACGTCCACGGTGGGGCCATCGCCCTCGGCCACCCGATCGGCGCGAGCGGCGCGCGCGTCGTCGTGACGCTCCTCCACGCCCTCGAGCAGCGCGGGCTCCGCCGCGGCCTCGCGACGCTCTGCCTCGGCGGCGGCGAGGCGGTGGCGATGGTGATCGAGCGCACCGGCTGACCGCTCCACCGAGCCTTGATTGACGCCGGTCGCGGGCCCGTCTAAGTCATGGAATTGGTCGAGTTGGTCAAGCGGATGGCACGAACGGTCAACCTGTACGAAGCCAAGACCCACCTCTCTCAGCTCGTCGATCGTGCGGCGTCGGGCGAAGAGGTCGTGATCGCCAAGGCGGGCAGGCCGGTGGCCAGGCTGGTGCCGCTCGCACCCCGGAACCGCCCGCGGAAGCCCGGCATCTGGAGGGGCAAGGTCCGCGTGGCGAAAAGCTTCGATGCGCCGCTCCCGAAGGCCATTCTGGATGCCTTCGACAGACGGCGCGGATGAACCTCCTCCTCGACACCCACGCCTTCCTCTGGTGGTGCCAGGACCACCGGCGCATGCGCGGGAGCCGCGCCGCGGGCGCGATCGCAGACCCGTCGAACGTCGTCCATGTGAGCGCGGCGTCGGCGTGGGAGATCGCCATCAAGGAGTCGATCGGCCGTCTGGTCACACCCGAGCCCGTCGAATCTGCGGTCGCTCGAAGCGGCTTCCTCCCCCTCCCGATCGACTTCCGGCACGCGCGCGCAGCCGGGCGGCTGCCACGGCATCACCGCGACCCGTTCGATCGCATGCTGGTGGCTCAGGCGCTGGTCGAGAACTTGGTCCTGGTCACGCACGACACGCGCCTCCGCCGCTACGGCGCC
>VBLD01000232.1:7284-7988 GCA_005879205.1 Deltaproteobacteria bacterium | reverse complement strand
CTGTTCGAGCTCGATCGGAAACCGCGCGGAGGCTGGAACGGGGATCGTCTCGGGCTGCGGCCCTCTGGCCATCGAAGTGAGCGTCGCACGGCGCATGCTGGACGGCAAGACGGACGGAAGGATGAAGCAAGCAGGAGGCCGACCGAATAGCCGTGCCCCGACGCGCGCGACACCCGGCGGTGCAACGTCTGACGTTACGTGGTGTAGCGCTCTGCGCAGGCCCCCTCACCGGCGTTTGCACCCGCGCCCGACCCCGGCTAGCTACACTCAGCGCCATGAGCCAGACGGTCGCGGTCATCGGCCTCGGACGCGTCGGGCTGCCGCTCGCGCTCTTCCTCGCCGAGCGTGGCTGCACGGTGCACGGCGTCGACGCGTCGGCCGACCTTCTCGACACGCTCCGGGCGGGTCGCATGCCGTTCCTCGAGGAGGGAGGGCCGGAGCTGCTCTCCCGGCACCTCGGGCGGCGCTTCCTTCCAGGCGACGACCTCGCCGTCGTGCGCCACGCGCAGACGATCGTCGTGACGCTCGGCACGCCCGTCGACGACCACAACAACCCCGTGTTCCTGCCGATCGAGACCCTCATGCGGGCGACCACCCCGCACCTCGTGGCGGGGCAGCTCCTCGTGCTGCGCAGCACGGTGTCGCCCGGCGCGACCGAGTATCTCGGCCGGCTGATCGAGCGCGCCACCCCGTTCGTGATCGGA
>VBLD01000232.1:0-7243 GCA_005879205.1 Deltaproteobacteria bacterium | reverse complement strand
GACGGAGCCTCGCGGAGCTGCCCGAGGTGCCGCAGATCGTCGGCGGCATCGACCCGGCGAGCACGCGCGCGGCGGCGGACTTCTTTCGCCTGGTCACGCCCACGGTGCACGAGATCGACGCGCGCAGCGCCGAGCTCGCCAAGCTCTTCTGCAACATGTACCGCTACGTCGACTTCGCCGTGGCGAACGAGTTCATGATGATCACCGAGCAGCACGGCCGGGACATCTATCCCATCGTCGAGGCGATCAATGCGGGGTACAAGCGCGGCGGGCTGAAGACGCCGGGGCTGACGGGCGGCCCGTGCCTCTACAAGGACGGGTTCTTCCTGACCGGCAGGATCCCCTACAACGAGCTCATTGCGAGCGCGTGGAAGATCAACGAGACCGTGCCCGCCTACCTCCTCGAGCGCGCCCGCGGGCTCAAGCGCATCGAGGGCAGCAAGGTTGCCATCCTCGGTCTCACCTTCAAGAAGAACATCGACGACACGCGGAACTCGCTCGCCTTCAAGCTCCGGAAGCTGCTCCAGGCCGAGGGCGCCGCCGTGCACGTGCACGACCCCTTGGTGCCCTCGGAGCCGATCGAGGACGCGCTGCGCGACGCCGACCTCGTCTTCGTGGCGATGAATCACGATGCATTCCGCGGGCTCGGCGTGGACTACCTCCGCCGCCTCGCCCGGCCCGACGCGCTCGTGTGCGACGTCTGGAACCTGTTCGGCACGGGGCGCATCCTCTTCTCGCTCTCGCCGTCGTGATCACCATCGAGGCCGTGTCGGCGCGTCTGGCGGGACCCCACGAGGTCCTCGTCGTCCACGACCAGCCGGACGACCCGACGGTGCCGGTGGTCGAGGACATCGCGCGCCGACACCCGACGGTCCGGACCCTTCAGAACCGCCTCGGCCGCGGGCCGGCGCTGGCGCTCCGGGCGGCGTTCGCCGAGGCGCGCGGCGACGCCGTCGTGGTCACCATGGCCGACGCCTCGGACGACCCGGACGACATCCCCCGCATGCTGGCCAAGCTCCGCGAGGGCTACGACCTGGTCGCGGCCTCCCGCTACATGGACGGCGGGCAGCAGCTGGGCGGTCCGCGCGTCAAGGGCTTCCTGTCGCGCGCCGCCGGCCGCTCGCTCCACCGGCTGGTCGGCCTGCCCACCTCGGACCCGACCAGCGCCTTCAAGATGTACCGCAAGGCGCTGCTCGACGCCGTGCACATCGAGAGCGGCGAAGGGTTCGAGATCACCCTCGAGATCACCGTGAAGGCGTTCCTGGCAGGCTACCGCATCACGGAGATCCCGACGGTCTGGCGAGACCGGGTGCAGGGAAAATCCAAGTTCCGCCTGGTGCGCTGGCTGCCGCGCTACCTCAGGTGGTACTGGCTGGCCGTGCGAGAGGGTTTTGCCCGTGGCCGCCCCGACCCTGTACGACGCGCGCTTTAGTCCCGCCGAGCGGCGCGCGAAGGACAGGGTCGTCATCGCCGACCACAGCTTACCTGTTTGTCGTACGTTCCCATATGTCGTATGACACCGTGCCATGGGACGCATCGTGCAAGCGCGGCTTGACCCGGAGACCCTCGGGCTGCTGACCAGGCTGCGACGCCGCACGGGTTTGAGCGATTCGGAGCTCCTTCGGCGCGGGCTGCACCGGCTTGCGGAAGAACAACGACGTTCGCGGCATTACGGTATCGTAGGGGTCGGGAAGTTCGCATCGAAGGTGACGGATCTCACCTCCGTGGGTTCGGGCGCTCGTGAAGCCCGTCCTCCTGGACACGGGCTGCATCGTCGCTCTGCTCGATCGTAGCGAGCGCAACCATCGGCGTTGCGCCGACACCGTCGCCGACGTCGCCGGGCCGTTGGTCACGTGCGAGGCGGTCATCGCCGAAGCGTGCTACCTGCTGCGCGACCTTTCCGACGCCACAGATGCGGTGCTCGAGAACGTCGAGCGTGGCGTCTTCGAGATCCCGTTTCGGCTCGACCGCGCGAGCAAGGCCATTCGAGCGCTGCTGCGCCGGTATGCGAACGTCCCAATGGATTTCGCCGATGCGTGCCTCGTGCAGATGGCGGACGAGCTGGACACGGGACGAATCCTCACGCTTGACACCGACTTCGCGATCTACCGTTGGCGGCGCTCGCGCGTCTTCGATCGCCTGCTTGCAGGACGATGACGACGGTCTGGCGAGACCGGGTGCAGGGAAAATCCAAGTTCCGCCTGGTGCGCTGGCTGCCGCGGTACCTCAGGTGGTACTGGCTGGCCGTGCGAGAGGGTTTCGCCCGTGGCCGCCCCGACCCTGTACGACGCGCGCTTTAGCCCCACCGAGCGGCGCGCGAAGGATGCCGTCTGGCAGGTCCTCTGCGCGGACTTCTTCCAGCGCTATGTGGCCCCGGATTCCACCATCGTCGACCTCGGCGCGGGCTTCTGCGAGTTCATCAACCACATCCGCGCGCGGGAGAAGTGGGCCGTCGAGACCGACGCGCGCGTGCGCGAGCTCGCGGCGCCGGGCGTGCGGGTCCACTCCGGGCCGGCGCACGACCTCGGCTGGCTCCCGCCGTCGAGCGTCGACGTGGTCTTCGCGAGCAACGTCTTCGAGCACTTCTCGAGCAAGGACCACGTACTGGCCGCGCTCCGCGAGGGACACCGGGTGCTCCGCCCGGGGGGACGCTTCCTCGTGCTTCAGCCGAACATCCGCTTCGCCTACCGCGAGTACTGGGATTTCTTGGATCACCACCTCCCGTTCAGTGACCGGGCGATGGTGGAAGCGTTGGAGATCACTGGGTTCCGGGTGGTCGAGGTCCGGCCGCGCTTCCTGCCCTACACGACGAAAGGCGCGCTGCCGAGCTGGCCGGCGCTGGTCAAGCTGTACCTGCGGCTCCCGATCCTGCACCGAATGCTCGGCAAGCAGATGTTTCTGGTCGGGGTGAGACCGTAGCGCGGGTGCATTGACCGTCAGCAGATTTACCGTCAATCTGCTGTCGATGTTTCCACGTGACCTGGCCCTCCCGGACCGGTCGTTCTTCCTGTTCGGTCCCCGCGGTACCGGGAAGACCACCTGGCTACGGAATGTCCTGCCCGACGCTCACTGGGTCGACCTGCTGCTCGATCGCGAGCTCGTGCGCCTCACGCGCGACCCGGGACGCTTCGGCGAGGAGGTCGAGGCCCTGCCGCCGGGGCGCTGGGTCGTGGTCGACGAGGTTGAGCGCCTCCCGGCGCTCCTCGATCAGGTCCAGCACCTGCTCGTTCGTTACCCGCGGCGATGGCGCTTCGCGCTCACCGGGTCGAGCGCCCGGCGGCTCAAGCGCGAGCAGGCGAACCTCCTGGCGGGACGAGTTATCAATCGGCGGTTTTTCCCGCTCACCGCCTCGGAGCTCGGCGACGCGTTCGACCTCGAGGCCGTCCTGCGCTTCGGGGCGCTGCCGGGGGTGCAGGCCGAGACGGGCGGCGACGCGGCGCGCGTCGACGTGCTCGAAGCCTACGCCGAGAACTACCTGACGCAGGAGATCCGATACGAGGCGCTGGTGAAACGCCTCGCCGCCTTCACGCGCTTCCTCGAGGTCGCCGCGCTCGCCAACGCCCAGGTGACGAACGTATCGGCCATCGCGCGCGACGCCGCGGTCGCGCGCCCCACCGTGCAGGGGTACTTCGAAATCCTCGTGGACACCCTGGTCGGCGTCTGGCTGCCGGCGTGGCGGCCACGAGCGAAGATCAAGGAGGTGGCGCACCCGAAGTTCTACTTCTTCGACCCGGGCGCGGTTCGTGCACTCGCCGGCCGCGCTCGCGAGCCGCTGGGCCGCGAGGAGCGCGGTGGCCTGCTCGAGACGTATGTGCTGCACGAGCTGCGCGCGTGGATGAACCGCTCGGGGTGCGGGGGGCGGCTCGCCTACTGGCGGACTCCGTCGGGCTCGGAGGTCGACTTCGTGTGGAGCCGGGGTCCGACGGGTGTCGGCATCGAGGTGAAGGCGGCGTCCCGCTGGCGGCGCGGCGATGCGACCGCCCTGGCGCAGCTCCTCGCCGCGAAGACCGTGCGGCGCGCCTACGGCGTTCACCTCGGCCGCGAGCGGCTCCGGCAGGATGGTGTGCTCGTCCTGCCGCTGCGTGACTTCCTGACCCGGCTCTCGGCCGGAGAAGTCATCGGATGAACGCGAGGCGGGCGCCCTGCCATGCAGACTGGCAGGACGCCCGCCCCGGTCGTAGTACGAAGGCTCGGGCCGGACCCTAGTCGCAGGTCCGGCTGCAGCGCCGGAAGACCCGCTGGCCTCTGCGCGTGGCCCTGGTCTGGTTCCTGGTCGTATGCAGGACGGTGTCGTGCCGCTTCCGTGCGGCCTGCTCGCATTGCTCGCTGCAGGTCTGGTCGGGTGCCGTGCCGCAGCTCTGCTGACACTCGTCGAGCATGCCCTGCGCGAGCGAGTCGCACTGCGCGGAGTCGGTCCCGTCGGCCGTGCACTGATCCTTGGCGTCCTGCGCGCGCTGCTCGCAGTCGACGTCGCAGGTGTCGGGCGGGGGTGGGCTGCAGACTCCCGCCAGGCAGGCCGTTCGGGCGTCGTCGGCGGTCTTGCTGCACGCGTCCGCGGTGCCGCCTCGCTTGAGGCACTTGCGCTGTACGCGCGCGGCGCGGGCATCGCAGAGCTGGCTGCAGGACGGCGGCGGCTCGCAGTGCAGCGTGACGCAGCCGTGGAACTCGTCCAGCGCCCGCGACTTGCAGGCGTCCGTCGTCCCGCCGGCGGCGATGCAGCGCCCGAAGTCGGCGCGCGCATGCAGCTCACAGAGGGCAGGGCAGGTGGGCGGCTCCGGCGTGCCGTCGCAGCGCTCGGCCACGCAGTGGCGGGCGGCCTCGGCGGCCCGGGCCCCGCACTCCGCCGGGTCGTTGCCTCCCGCGATGCAGTGCTGCTTCAGCTCCTCCGCGGCGCTCGCGCACCGCGTCGGGCAGTCGGGGTCGGAGGAGCCGTTCCCGCAGTGCATGACGCACGCGCCCTCGGCGGAGTCGGCGGCGCTGCGGCAGGAGTCCTCGCTGCCTCCGGCGGCCACGCACGCCTCGAACTGCTGCTCGGCGTGGTCCTCGCAGTCGTCCCGGCAATCAGGGGCGGGGTCGGTGCAGTTCTCCTCGACGCAATGGGCGAGGAGCTGCTGCACGAGCGTGCTGCAGGCGTCGGCGGGATGGCCGGCGGCGACACACTGCTCGGCCGCGGCCCTCGCGCGCGCCGTGCAGCGGTCCTGGCAGGTCGGCTCGGGGGTGGTCTGGCAGTGCTCGCTGATGCAGTGGGAGCGGGCGTCCGCCGCCTGGCTGCCGCAATCCTCCGCCGTCCCGCCGGCGGTGACACACTGGGTGTAGACGCCGCGGGCGAAGTCGGTGCAACGGTCCTCGCACGTCTGCGGCGTCGGGTTGCACAGCTCCTGGTTGCAGCGGTCGAGGGCCGACTGGCGAACCGCGGAGCACCGGTCGGCCGTGTTGCCCTCGTCGAGGCAGTGCTGCTGCATGCCGTCTGCGAGCGCCGTACAGCGCGCCGCACAGGTCGGCGGCGCCTGGTTGGCGCAGGTCGTCGTCGCGCACTGTTGATACGCCGCCCTGGCCGACGCGGAGCAGGTGTCGACCGTCCCGCCCTGCGTGCGGCAGGCCTGGAAGGTCTCCTGCGCCTTCGCGCCGCACTGCTCGAGACAGGGCGTGCCGCTGGGCGGGCCGTCGGTAGGCGGCGGTGGGCAGCCGGCGTTGCACGCCAGGTACTGCGCCCGGGCGGCCTGCTGGCAGCTCTCGAGCGTCCCGCCGCCGGCGCGGCACGTGTTGAACGCTGCCTCGGCGGCAGCGCCGCACTGCTGAGCGCAGGGCGAGGTGTTGGTGGGCGGATCTTCCGCCCGGACGGGCAGGGCGCTCAGCGAGAGCGCGAACAGCGCAGCGGTGACGACGCGGGACAGGCGCATGCGGGCCTCCATGGGGTCGGGTGAAGTGGGACGCGAATCGAGCAATGCGCGTGCCCGGGAGCTGCGGCCGCGGATCCGCGCTCGGGGAGAAACTGCCGACGGGAGCGCCGCGGCGCCTGCCGCATCGCTCGGTGACGAACGTCACGCTTGCGCCACCCCGGCCATCGCTGAACGGCGCCCGGGCGAGGGGCGCGGGATCAGAGCCGGGCCTGGACCTCGGCCGGTGGTGCGCCCCGGTCGAGCCTGCCGCCGGGGATGACCGCCTGCCCGATGGGCGTGTTCAACGCCTCGGTGGCGTACGGGTCGTTCTTCTCGAGCAGGAAGAAGAACGGCAGCTGCTTCGGCAGCATCGGATCGATGAGCGACGGGAAGCGGCGCACCAGGCGCGAGTTGCCCATCATCTTCACGACACGCCTCGGCAGGTTCGTGCGCGTGAGGAAGTAGAGCTTGTGGTAGTAGGCGTAGTCCCGGTCGCTCAGCGTGACGCTGGCTCCCTCGCCGTTGACCTTGTCCGTGTACCCGTACTTCGGGAACGACACCATCTCCGCGAAGCCGACGGTCTTCAGCTCTCGCGGCAGCTCGAGGAGGAAGTCGAACGTCTTACGGCAGTCGTCTTCCTTCTCGAAGTGCACCTTGGTGATCAGGTCGAAGTAGGTCTCGACGCCGCACTCGACGAGCGTCTGCGCCGCCTCGATCGCCTTTCGCTGCGACACCGGCCGGTTGAAGTCGTTGGCCAGGATCTCCTCGCTGCCCGACTGGATGCCCATCGTGATCGAGTGCAGCCCGGCGTCCTTGAGGAGGAGGATGTCCTCCTTCCGGGTGGTTGTCGGGTATGTGTAGCACCAGAAGGGCAGCCCCACCTCGCGCTTGTACCGGGGGGCGAACTCCCGCAGCCAGCGGGGGTTCACGGTGAACACGTCGTCGTAGAACATCACCTGCGGGATGCGGTACTTCCGCTTCGCCTCGACCAGCTCGGCGATCGTCACGTCGACCGAGCGGCGGCGCAGCGAGTTCTTCTTCCCGAACATGTCCTGGTACACGCTCTCGACGCAGAAGGAGCACGAGAACGGACACCCGCGCTGGGTCATGATGGGATACTGCGTGCCCGCCCAGAGCGGATAGAAGTCGCGGCGGAGCTGGTCGTCGTTGATGTGGACGATGCGGACGGGGTCGAAGTCGGGGATCGCGACCTTCTCGAGCTCGACCAACGGCCGTCCCGGATTCTTCACGACGTGCCCGTCCTTCTTGAGCCAGAGGTCAAGAAGATCGGAGTAGTCCGCGCCGTCGTCGAGGCGTTCGGCAAGCTCGATGAGCAGCTCCTCCCCCTCGTTCACGCAGACCAT
>VBLD01000231.1:5472-6028 GCA_005879205.1 Deltaproteobacteria bacterium | reverse complement strand
GCCCGGATGGTCGCGCCGGTTCTGCACGTAAAGGATGATACGTCCGCTCGCCGGGTCGACGACGTGCCACTCGTAGCCCGTGTAGATCTCGCCGTACTTCTCCATGATCGGCACGATCCAGCGGCGCACGGCTTCCCGGCCGCGCATGGTGCCGTACATGTGCTCGACGTAGAGGCAGTCCTCGGTGAAGAGGTCGGCCCAGGCGTTCCAGTCCTCGCCGACGGCGCCCGTGCGCCAGTAGGTCCGGAACGCCTGCTCGAGCTCGTCGCGGCTGAAGGCCATCGGTCCCTGCTCGGCGACGCGGACCCTAGGGCCGCGCCCGGCGGACTGTCAAGGTGAGTGCTCCTGCCGGTGGAGCACTCGGGCGCGGCGTGATAACAGGCGCGGGTGCTCGCCCGGGTCGGCTCGTTCATCTTCTGGGCGTTCATCGCCCTCAGCTCGCTCCTTCTCTTTCCCGTTGCGGTCGCCATCTGGGCCACGACCGTCCTCGTCGACCGGCGACGCGTCGTCCTGCACCGCTTCACCTGCTTCTGGGCGTCGCTCTACACCTGGCTGA
>VBLD01000231.1:0-5443 GCA_005879205.1 Deltaproteobacteria bacterium | reverse complement strand
TGATGGTGGCGAACCATCAGTCGTTCCTCGACATCCTCGTGCTCTTCCGCCTCTTCGTGCACTACAAGTGGGTGTCGAAGATCGAGATGTTCCGTATCCCGTGCATCGGATGGAACATGGCCCTCAACGGCTACATCAAGCTCCGTCGCGGCGATGCGCAGAGCGTCGCGGAGATGATGCGTGCCTGCGAGCGGACGCTCGCCGGGGGCAACCCCATCATGATGTTCCCCGAGGGCACCCGCTCGGCGGATGGGCGCCTCAAGGCCTTCAAGGCGGGCGCCTTCGTGCTGGCGCAGCGGGCGCGGGTTCCGCTGCTGCCGATCGTGGTCGAGGGGACGGCATGCGCGCTTCCGAAGCACGGCTTCGTGCTCCGCGGCCGGCACGCGATCCGCATCCGCGTGCTCGACGAGATCGCCTTCACGAGCTTCGCCGAGAAGCCGATCGATCGGCTCGTGGCCGAGGTCCACGACGTCTTCTCGAGGGAGCTCGGTGAACGGCCATCCGTGGCCGCTCCCGGGTCAACGGTGGCCGCGTCGCGTGCAGCGGGCGACGCGCGCTAGGACGAGCCAGGCCCCCGCCTCCGTCGGGCAGCGTGGGGGCCGGATGCCTCACGGCTTGTAGATGGCGTCGAAGATCTTCCCCTCGCCGAAGAACTTGTCGAACGCGTCGTCCCAGTCCCTGGCGATTGCGGTGATCGGAAACATCTTGATGGCCGGAAAATCCGCGGCGTGCCTCTTCAGGACGTCCGGGGCGGTCGGACGGTAGAAGTTCTTGGCGACGATCTCCTGCGCCTCCGGGGTGAACACGTACTTCATGTAGGCCTCCGCCACCGCCTCGGTCTTGTGGCGCTTCGCGTTCGCGTCGACGACCGCGACCGGCGGTGTCGCCTCGATGCTGATCGGCGGATAGACGATCTCGAGCGCGCCCTTCGCCTCCTCGACCTCGAGGTGCGCCTCGTTCTCCCAGGTGAGGTGGACGTCCCCGATCTTCTTCTGCCCGAAGGTCGTGGTCGAGCCGCGGGCTCCGGAGTCGAGGACCGGCACCTGCTTGTAGAGCTTGGTCACGTATTCGAGCGCCGCTGGATCCGACCCACCGCGCTGGATCACCGACCCCCAGGCGGAGAGGAAGGACAGCTTCCCGTTGCCTGAGGTCTTCGGGCTGGGTGTGATGATCTGGATGCCCGGCTTGACGAGGTCGGGCCAGTCCTTGATGCCCTTCGGGTTCCCCTTCCGGACCACGAAGACGATGGTCGACGTGTAGGGGACGCTGTCGTTCGGCAGCCGCTTCTGCCATCCCTCGCTGATCAAGCCGGCCTTCCGGATGGCGTCGGTGTCGGGAGGCAGCGCGAGCGTCACGACGTCGGCCTCGAGCCCGTCGATGACGGCACGGGCCTGCGCGCTCGACCCCCCGTGCGACTGCTTGATGCTGACCGGGGTGTGGCGGGCGAAGGCCTCGTTCAGCTGGCGCCAGAGCTCGCGGGTCGGGTCATAGGAGACGTTCAGCAGCTCGACCTGCTGCTCGGCGCGGGCGCTGCCGATCCAGGCGAGCGCCAGAAGTACCAGTGCGATTCGCTTCATTCCGTCGTCCTCCATTCAGGATTTGCCGTTGCCGAAAAACGAAAGGCCCGGGGGTTCGAACCTCCCGGGCCTTCGGAACCTTGCGTTCTCCGGTGCTACGACGGGCGACGGAAGAGCGCAACGCGACCGCAGGCGAGGGAGGTCCCCCGGGCCTCGGTACAGCAACAACACGTCGCGCTCCGGTACGACTCAGTCACGATTGATGTTGAATCATGCGTCGCGGACCTGTGTCAAGAAACGCGCGCTCAGAGCGACCGCAGGAAGGCGTTCAGATCACGCAGCTGCTGTGTCCGGAGCTGCGAAAGATCGCCGCCGTGGTTGCCGAGCGGGTTCAGCACGGAGTGAACCGGGTCCCGCTCTCCCACTTCGAGATGTCCGCCGGTGAAGGTGTGGCCGCCGGGCACGCACTCGGCGGTCTGGTCGGGGCAGCTCGCCGACCAGGCGAAGGCCGGGACGAGGATCACGAGCAGTGCGAGCCGTCGTGACGCAGGCACGTGGGCCTCCCCTCTGAGCTGCGCCTTCAGACCCGTGTTCGGGGGGTCACTGCGGCGAACGAACGTGCGCCCTCCTCCGAATGTTTCGACGGTCTTGCGGCCGGCCACGTCGGACCGTACAGGTCGGGGAAGGGGGGAACGCGACATGAAGATCAGATCGTCCGTACGCTCGTTCGGAACTCTGGTGACGCTCTTCGCCGCGCTCGGCGCTCGCGCCGCGTGGGCCAGCCCCTGCACCCAGGACGCGCGCGGCGAGTTCAAGGACTGCAAGGCCGGTTGCGTGGAGGACTATCAGGTCGCGAAGGACGCCTGCCTCGATCGCGACCACCAGTGCGTGGAGTTGTGCCGGGCCAAGCGAGAGGACTGCCGCGAGGCCACCGGCATCGACCAGGCGTTCGCCGCCTGCGAGGCGACGCTGGAGAGCGCCAAGCAGAACTGCCGGGACCAGCATCCGGCGGGTTCCGACGACCGCGACCGCTGCATCGATCAAGCGCAGGTCGTGGCGTTCCAGTGTCGGGACACGGCGCGCGAGCAGTTCGGTCCCGCGCTCAAGCAGTGCCGCAGGGACTTCCGCGTCTGCGCGCGCGGCTGCGGCCCGCCCGAGCAGCCGGACCCGATCGGCGTCGCCCAGTGCAAGGACACCGCGAAGCAGAACTTCCGGATCTGCAATGCGAACTGCCGCGAGGACTTCCAGGTCGCCGTCGACGCGTGCCTGAACCGTGACCATGCGTGCGTCGAGCAATGTCGGGCGGATCGGGAGAGCTGTCGGCAGCCGATCGAGGATCGGCTCGACTCCGACATCGCCGCCTGCAACGCGCGGCGCGACAGCGACATCCAGAACTGCAAGAACATCTTCGCCGACGGGTCGCCCGAGCAGGAGCAGTGCATCGACGACGCGCAGGTCCAGGCCTTCGAGTGTCGCGATCAGGCCCGCGAGAACGCGCGACCCGATTTCGAGATCTGCCGCGGCCGCTTCCGCGACTGCGTGCAGGCATGCCCGCCGGCGAGCTGAGCCGGCACCTCTCCTGAGAAGGCGAGGGCCTCCGGGCGAGACTCCCGGAGGCCCTCAGCCGAGCAGCGTCCCGCCGGTCTGCCTGAGCTTGTACTTCTCCACCCGCTGCGTCGCGGTCTTCGGCAGCGACGCCCGGAACTCCCACAGCCGCGGCACCTGGAAGCGCGCGAGGCGCGCGGTCGCGAACTCGCGCAGCTCGTCCAGCAGCTCGTTTTGGCTGACCGGCCCGCTCGCCACCACGAATGCCTTGATCTCCTGTCCGAGCACGGGATCCGAGACGCCGACCACCGCCACCTCCGCCACGCGTGGGTGCTCCCGCAGCACCTTCTCGACCAGCGCCGACGACACGTTCTCACCGCCGCGGCGGATCACGTCCTTCTTGCGGTCGACGAAGTAGAGCCACCCGTCCTCGTCGAGCCAGCCGACGTCGCCGGTGAGAAACCACCCGTCGCGAAGCGCGAGCGCCGTCTCGTCGGGATCCCGGAAGTACGCGGTCATCCGTGACGGCGAGCGGACGGCGATCTCGCCCGCCACGCGCGGCGGGAGATCGTGGCCGTCGTCGTCGACGATACGGATCTCGACGCCCGAGACCGGCGGGCCGCACGAGCCGGCGCGCGGCGGTACGCCGACCGGCGTGATCGTCACCACGCCGGCGTCGGTCGAGCCGTAGCATTCGGCCACGTCGGCCACGCCGAAGCGTGCCATCACCCGTTCGCGGATGGGCGCGCTGCCGAGGCCGAGGATGACGCGGAGGCGGCTCGTGCGCTCGAGCTCCGACGGCGGGCGGGCGAGGAGCATCGCGAGGATCGTCCTGAGCGTGTAGAGGACGGTGGCGCCGGTCTCGCGGACGAGGGGCCAGAACGCCGAGGCATGGAAGGCGGGGGGAAAGGCCACCGTGCCGCCGGCATGGAGCGCCGTCTGCACGGCGCCCCAGGCGTTGCCATGGAAGAGCGGGGTCACGGCGAGGATCGTGTCGTCGGCCGTGATGCCGAGCGTCCCGAGGAAGCGGCGCCCGCCCTGGCCGGAGTTGCCGTGCGTGAAGAGTACCCCCTTGGGATTCCCGGTCGTACCGGACGTGTAGAGGAGCAGCGCGGGGTCGTCGGCGCCAACCCTGACCGCCGGCCCGGCTCCCGCCGCCGAGAGCGCGTCGGGCGTCACCACCCGGCAGGAATGCCCGAGGCCACGAAACGTCTCGACGTGCGCCGCCGCGGTCACCACCACGCGCGGCTCGGCGTGACCGACGATGTAGTCGAGCTCGGCCGCTCCGAGCGCTGGGTTCACTGGATTCAGCACGGCGCCGGCCTTGAGGATGCCGAAGGCCGCGACGAGATACTCGACCGAGTTCCCGAGGGCCAGGGTCACCCGCTCGCCCGCTTCGACGCCGAGCGCCGCCAGCGCGTGCGCCGCCCCGCTCGCCAGCCGATCGAGCTCCGCGTACGTGACGCGCCGGTCCTGGTGCAGGATGAAGGGATGCCCGCCGCGTGCCGCGACGTCGCGCGCCAGGACGTCGAGGATCGTGTCGCCCACTACGCGAGCGTGCCCCAGTCGGCGACGAGCACGGTGCCGATGATCATCTTGGCGTCGTCGGACGCCAGATAGGCGATCGCCTTCGCCATGTCCTCCGGCTCGGCCAGCTGGTGCGCCACGGGGGGGGAGTAGTAGGCGACCAGCGACTTCTCGAAGTCCTCGCGCGGGATGAAGTGGCGGATGAGCGGCGAGCGGATGCCGGCGGGCGCCAGGCAGTTGATGCGGAGCCCGCGGCTCGCGAACTCGAGTGCGATGGAGCGCGTGAAGTTGACCAGGCCCGCCTTCGAGGCGGCGTAGTGGGCGGCGTAGGCCTGGCCACGCATACCGGCGCTCGAGGCGACGTTCACGACGGTGCCGGGGCGGACGAGCAGGTGAGGCAACGCCGCCTTCACGGTGTTGAACGCGCCGGTCAGGTTCACCGTGAGCACACGCTGCCACTCGTCTTCGTCGATCTCCTCGAGGCGGGCGGCGCGCCCGATGCCGGCCGCATTGACCAGGATGTCGATGCCGCCGAAGGCCGCGACCGCGAGCCCGACGGCGGCACGCACCGCGGCCATCGAGCCGACGTCGCAGACCGCGCTGTCGGCGACGCCGCCGGCGCGGCGGATCGTCTCGACGGTCTCGGCGACCCCGGGCCCGTTCACGTCGACGCCGAAGACCTTCGCGCCTTCGGCCGCGAAGAGCCGCGCGGTGGCGCGGCCGAGGCCCGAGCCCGCCCCGGTGATGAAGAGCACGCGGCCGGAGAACCTCATCGGCTCCAGGCCTCCGCCACCCGGCCCACCGTGGTGATGGTCGCGAGCAGCCGGAGCGTGTGCTCGAAGACCGCGTCGACG
>VBLD01000230.1 GCA_005879205.1 Deltaproteobacteria bacterium | reverse complement strand
GACCTGTTCGAGTCGACGGCGGCGGAGAACATCGGCGCGATGATCCTCGGCAGCGGGCTGGCGGTGAGCGCCGCCAGGGCGGGCATCCACTTCTCGGCCGGCATGCTCGGCGTGATGCTCTTCCCGCTGGTCGCGCGCGCCTTCGGTCTCATCGCCTCGATCGTCGGGATCATGGCGGTCCGCACCGACGAGCACGAGGACCCGATGCAGGCGCTCAACCGCGGCTACTACATCGCCGCCCTCCTGGCGCTGTGCGGCTTCGCGGCGGCCACCCGCTGGCTGTTGCACGCGCCCGAGCAGCCGAGCGCCTGGTTCCGCTTCTTCCTCTGCGGCCTGGTCGGTATCGCCACCGCGCAGGCCTTCGTCTACATCACGCAGTACTACACCGAGTACCGCTACCGTCCGGTGCGCGAGATCGCGGCGGCGGCGCAGACCGGGGCCGCCACGACCATCATCACGGGGATGGCCGTCGCACTCGAGTGCACCGCGCTTCCCACCATCGTCATCTCGCTCGCCATCCTCGGCTCGTACTTCCTCGGCCGCTCGACGGGCATCGCCAACGCGGGCCTCTTCGGGACGGCGGTCGCCACCATGGGCATGCTCGCCACCGCGGCCTACATCCTCGCGATGGACACCTTCGGCCCGATCACGGACAACGCCGGCGGCATCGTCGAGATGAGCCATCAGCCGGAGGACATCCGGAAGAAGACCGACCGGCTGGACGCCGTCGGCAACACCACCAAGGCCCTCACCAAGGGCTACGCCATCGGCTCGGCGGCGCTCGCGGCCTTCCTCCTCTTCTCGGCCTACCTCGACGAGGTCCGCAACTACGGCTTCCCGATCGCCACCGTCGACATCGCGCGGCCCGAGGTCTTCGTCGGCGGGCTCCTGGGCGCGATGCTGGTGTTCCTCTTCTCGGCGCTCGCCATCCGTGCGGTCGGCAAGGCCGCCTACTACGTGATCAACGACGTGCGCGATCAGTTCAAGGAGAAGCCCGGCATCCTCGCTGGCACGGAGCGGCCCGACTACGGGCGCTGCGTCGACATCGTGACGCGGGGCGCGCTGCGCGAGATGGTCCTCCCCGGTATCCTGGCCGTCTTCATGCCGATCGTCGTCGGTGTCACCTTCCGGGCGGCCTTCCATGTGGGAGCGGAGTCGGTGGCCGCGCTGCTCATGGTCGGCACGATGAGCGGCATCCTGATGGCGACGGCCCTGAACAACGGCGGCGGCGCGTGGGACAATGCCAAGAAGTACATCGAGACGGGCCAGTACGGCGGCAAGGGCTCGGACGCCCACAAGGCGGCGGTGGTCGGCGATACGGTCGGCGACCCGTTCAAGGACACGGCCGGGCCGAGCCTGCACGTGCTGATCAAGCTGCTCAGCACGATCACGCTCGTCATGGCGCCGCTCTTCATCTGACGCGCCGGGCGCGGCGGCTGCCGGCGTGTCGTGGGGCGAGACGGCGCGAAGCCCGGCGGCTCTCTTCGCGGTCGACGTGCGCTCACTGGCCGCCTTGCGCATCGGGCTCGGCGCCGTTCTGCTGATCGATCTCGCCGTGCGGGCAACCGATCTAAGCGCCCATTACGCCGATGCCGGCGTCCTCCCGCGCGCGATGCTTCTCGCCCGTGCCGAGAGTCGATGGCGGTTTTCCGTGCACTCTCTCGGCGGCTCGGCGTCCTTCGAGGCGACGCTGTTTTGCCTCGCCGCGGTCTTTGGCTTCCTGCTGCTGATCGGCCTCCGCACCCGGCTCGCGACGGCGGTTTCGTGGCTGATGCTAATCTCGCTCCACGCCCGCAATCCGCTCGTCCTGCAGGGTGGGGACACGCTCCTGCGGCTGCTCCTCTTCTGGGCGATGTTTCTCCCGCTGGGGGCGGTCTGGTCAGTCGACGCCGCAGGTCGGCCGCCCCCAGCCGGCGGGCGCATTGCCTCACCGGCGACCGCGGCGCTGATGATTCAGGTATGCCTCGTCTACTGGTTCAGTGCGGCGCTGAAGTCGTATCGCGTGTGGCACGTCGAGGCGACCGCCGTCGGCTACGCCCTCAACATCGACCAGTTCGCCACGCCGTACGGGCGCGCCCTGCTCGCATATCCGGCGTTGCTAGGTGGACTCAGTCGTCTCGTGTACTGGACCGAGTGCATCGGGCCGGCTCTCGCCTTCATGCCGGTGTGTATCCAGGGATTCCGCCTCGCCGTCATCGCCGTGTTCGGCGTCCTCCATCTCGGGTTCGGGCTCTGTCTGGCGCTCGGGCTCTTTCCGGTCATCAGCGCGCTCGCATGGGTCCCGTTCCTGGGGACGGCGTTCTGGGATGCCGTGGCACCGCGGACACGCGCCCTCTCGACGGCGGCGCCCGCGCTCTACGGGTCGACGCCGGCCGGGCTCGCCGCCTTCGTCCTTCTGGCTTACGTAACATGGTGGAATCTCGACACGCTGCCCGGCCGTGCCTGGCGCATGCCCAGCGGGATCCGGCGGGTTGGACAGGTGCTGCGCCTCGACCAGCGCTGGGGCATGTTCGCCCCCGCCCCGCTGCGGGATGACGGCTGGTACGTCATCTGCGGTAGGCTCGCTGCGCATCACACCGTCGATCTTCTTCACGTCGGCACGTCGCTCGCCTGGAGAAAGCCCGCCGACGTGTCGGCGATGTATCGAAATCAGCGGTGGCGAAAGTACCTGATGCGTCTGTCCCGCAAGCGCTTCGCGTCCTATCGAGCGGCCTATGCGCGCTATCTCTGCACGCTCTGGGATCACGTCCACTACGGCGACGAATCGCTTCGTGCCTTGCGCATCTACTTCATGCGTGAGCAAACACTCGCACCCGACCGGATCGCAGCGCCCCGCCGTGCGCTCCTGCTGCGCCACCGATGCGAGCGGACCTAGTCGGCGGCGTGCCGCCACCCGATGTAGAACGGCAAACCGCTCGCGATGACCGCGAGGCTGCCCCATGTGTAGGCGGGCTTGGTGACGAGCAGGTCGACGACCAGCACGCCGACCAGGACGAGGTAGGCGCTCTGGAGCCACGGGTACCCGACGCCGCGTGGCCGTTCCCCGGTGCGCCGGGCGAGGACGATGAGGCCGGCCACGGTGAAGAGATAGAAGACGAGCTCGGCAATGATCACGTAGTCGAGGAGGTCTCCGTAGCGGCCCGAGAGGGCGAGGACCGAGGCCCACGTGCCCTGGATCCAGAGAGCGGGCGCCGGCACGTGACGGGCGTTCAGGCGCGCCGCGGGGGAGAAGAAGAGGCCGTCGCGCGCCATCGCCCACGCGACGCGCGCGCCGGCGAGCACGAGGCCGTTCACGCAGCCGAACGTCGAGATCATCACCGCGACGGCCATGAGCGTCGCGCCGATCGGGCCGCCGGCCAGCTCTGCCATCACCGCCGTGCCGACGCGGTCGGCGGTTGCGTACTGGATGCCTCGCGTGAAGACGTCGGCGCCCTCGGCGCTGCCGCGCAGCGGGAGGACGTTCAGGTACGCGACGTTCGTCGCGAGGTAGAGCGTGCAGACGAGCACGGTGCCGAGTAGCAGGGCGCGCGGAACGGTTCTCGGCGCGTCGCGAACCTCGGCGGCGGCGAAGGTGACGTTGGCCCACGCGTCGGCGGCGAAGAGCGCCCCGACCATTGCCGCGCCGACCTGGGCGAGCGTCTGACCGAAGCCGTGCGCGCTCGGAAACGGGGGCATTGCGAGGTTGGCGGCGCGCGCCGCGGGGCTGCCGAAGGCGAGGCCGAGGACGACGACGGCGGCCAGGGTGCCGACCTTGGCGAACGTGAAGACGGTCTGCACGAGCCGGCCTTCCTCCAGGCCGCGGGCATTGAGCGCGGTCAGCGCGAGCACGACGAGGACCGCACACGCCTGGACGGGACTCACGGCGAGCGGGCCGAAGGTGAACAGCCGGGCGGCCGGCGAGAGTGCGGGCCACACGGTCCCGGCGAAGGTCGCGAAGGCCACGGCAACGGCCGCGATCGTCCCCGTCTGGATGACGAGGACGAGCGTCCATCCGTAGAGGAAGCCCCACGCGGGCCCATAGAGCTCGGCGAGATAGACGTACTGGCCGCCGGCGCGCGGCATCGCTGCCGCGAGCCACCCGTAGCTCGATGCCCCCGCCACCGTGAGCGCCCCGGCGAGCGCCCAGACGAGCAGCAGCCAGCCCGGTCCCGGGAGTCGCCGGGCGATGTCGGCCGAGACGATGAAGATGCCGGAACCGATCATCGAGCCGGCCACCAGCGCGGTCGCGTCGACGAGCCCGAGACGCGCCTCGAGCTGGCTCTTCACGCGGCCTTCCTGTGGCTGGCCTCTGTGCCGCCAAGCTGGTAGAGGGCCCCGCGATGCTCGAGCGGATCGTCGCCGCCGCCACCGGCTTCATCGTCGCGGCCATCTCCGCCGGCGGCTACGCGGGGATCGTGCTCCTGATGGCGATCGAGAGCGCCTGCATCCCGCTGCCGTCCGAGATCATCATGCCGTTTGCGGGCTATCTGGTGTATCGGGGCGACCTCCGGTTGATCGCCGTCGCCGTCGCGGGCGCGCTCGGCTGCGTCCTCGGTTCGCTCGCCGCGTATGCCGTCGGTGCGTACGGCGGGCGTGCGGCGATCGAGCGGTGGGGCCGGTGGGTGCTCCTCTCGCCACGCGAGCTCGAGCTCGCCGACCGGTGGTTCGCCCGCTGGGGACGGCAGACGGTCTTCTGGGCGCGGCTCCTGCCGGTCGTTCGCACCTTCATCGCGCTGCCTGCGGGCGTGGCACGCATGGAGGTCTGGCCGTTCGTCTGGCTCACGTTCGCGGGTTCGCTGCCCTGGTGCTGGGCGCTCGCACTCCGGCTCGCGGAGAACTGGCATCTCGTGCGTGAGAAGCTCCACGGTGTCGACGTCGCGGTGGCCGCGCTCGTCGCTCTGGGCCTCGCCTGGGCGCTCTGGCACCGCGTTCGTGCGCTCCGCCAGCAGCAAGTGTAACACAACCAGGAGCCGCCCGCGGCTTCGCCGCGGGCGAGCGACGGGGTCCGGGGCCAGCGGAGGAACGCAGCGCGGCGGAGCCGCGCGAGCACCGCACGGGGCCCCGGAGTCGGAGGTGCGGGCCGGAGCGGCTCGCGGTTTGACCGTTCAGAGGGAACACGTTAAAAATTGCGCAGTTCGCGGCCCACGCGGTGCGCGGCGGCCGCGTCGCGGACGGCTCGCCCGTAGGTCAAGAGGATCCCCGATGGCGACGATGATCACCAGTGAATGCATCAACTGCGGGGCCTGCGAGCCCGAGTGCCCGAATACCGCGATCTATCAAGGCGGGGTGGAGTGGCAGGCGCAGGACGGCGCGACGCACCCGGCACTGTCGGACGACATCTTCTACATCGTCCCCGAGAAGTGCACGGAGTGCGTCGGCTTCCACGACCACGAGGCGTGCGCGGCGGTCTGCCCGGTCGACTGCTGCGTGCCGAACCCCGACATCCCCGAGACCCACGACGTCCTGCTCGACCGGGCCCGCGTGCTGCACCCCGAGCTGACCATCGCCGACGACGCCCCATCACGCTTCAAGAAAGAGGGCGCCGTCGCACCTGCTGCGCAAGGGAACGGGCACGACGCGGCCGCGGCTCGGCCTGCGACCCCGCCGCCTGCCGCGCCGAAGGCGGCCGCTCCGGCGGCAGCGCCCAGGGCCGCCGCGCCGGCGCCGTCGGTCCGCGGACGCGTGGAGAAGCCGGTTGCGCCGCCACCGAGGGTTGCCCGGCCCGCACCCACCTTCGCCGGCGAGCTGTCGGTCGAGTACGACCAGCTCGTGGCGGATCTCGGGGCGCCGCGCCGCCGGCTGCACTCGTCGCTCTCGCTGCCTCCTCTCTGGCTCCTTGCTGCCGGGCAGGGCTTCCTCGGTGCCCTCTCCCCGGCCATGAAGCAGCGCATCGACGCCTCGGTCTCCGACCGGCGCTTCTTCGACCCGCAGCTCGCGACGGCGGCGAACATCTTCCTGAACCTCGTCCTCTACCCGGTGGCGTGTGTCGCGGTCGCGATGGCCGCACGGCACGTGAGTCTCTTCACGCCGGTTCCGCAGCACTGGATCGTGCTCGGCCTGGGGATCGCTTCGGGCGAGGCGGCGTGGCGCCTGCGGGAGAGCTTCTTCCATGCCGCACCGCTCGCCGAGGTCCCGCTGCGTGGCGCGCTCTACGGGCCGCTCCTGTGGCCGCTCGGGAGGCTCGTCGTGACGGCGTTCGGTGCGCGCGGCGCGACCAGCACGGTGGGTTTCGACGGCTTCTACGCCGGCCGCGATCACTACGACGAGAAGCTCGAACGCGAGCGCCGTTACGGCTCGATCTACCGTCTCGAGGAGCGTGACGACGCCTACATCCTGCGCGTCGAGTTCCCGCGCGTGCTGCCCCCGTCGTCGCTCGCGGACGAGCTCGGTCTGCCGCCCGAGATGCCCGACTACGACTACGAGCTCGCGCTGCGCGACGGTACCTTCGAGGTTCACGGACGGGTCACCGATCCGCGCGTGCGCAAGCTCACGGCGGTGGCGCCTGCCTTCCCCTCCGAGTTCACCACGCGGGTAGCGCTCCGTCAGCCGGTGAAGGGCTTCCGCCACCGTTACCGCGACAAGATGCTCGAGGTCATCCTGCCGAAGGCGACGGCGGCCTAGGGGCGGCCGTGGCGATGAGTACCGTCCTCGGCTGCGGGCGATTCCTGCCGCCGCGGGTCGTGACCAGCGAGGAGCTCGGAAGCGAGCTCGGTCTCGGCGGGACGGCGGTGGCGGAGCGGTCGGGGGTCGTGCGTCGTCACTACGCGGAGCCCGGGGTCGGCCCCTCGGACCTTGGAAGGGAGGCGGCCCTGGCGGCGCTCGGCGCGGCGGGGCTCGGCCCCACGGACCTCGATCTGATCATCTTCGCGACCATGACCCCGGACATCGCCTTTCCGGGCTCCGCCTGCTTTCTCCAGGACAAGCTCGGCTGCGACACGATCGGGGCCCTCGATCTGCGCGCCCAGTGCGCCGGCTTCCTGTTCGCGCTGGCGGCCGGCGACCGGTTCGTGCGCGCGGGCCGCGCCCGGCGGGTCCTGGTCGTGGGTGCCGAGATACATTCGACGGCGCTCGACCACTCGCCGCGTGGCGCCGCCGTCACTCCCTACTTCGGCGACGGCGCGGGAGCGGTCATCCTCGGATCCGCGACCGAGCCGGGCGTGCTCGCCACCGTGCTGCACGGCGATCCCGCGGGTTACGAGCGCTTCTGGTGCGAGTTCCCGGCCAGCCGCCACTACCCGGCCCGGATGGAGCTCGAGCACCTCGAGGCGGGCCGGCACTTCTACGTCGTCGACGCGGAGGCCGTGCATCCGCAAGCGGAGAGTACCCTCCCCGAAGTGGCGCGTGAGGCGCTCGAGCGGGCCGGGGTCGCGCCCGGGGCCGTGGCGCTCTTCGTCGCCCACTACCTGGACCACCGCGTGGCGCGACGTGCGCTCGAGGCCGGTCTCGGCGTCCCGGGAGAGCGGATCGTCGCGACGGCGGAGGCGGCCGGCCACGTCGCGGCGGCCGGCATCCCGATCGCGCTCGCGGACGCGATGGCGGCGGGGCGCGTCGGCCCGGGCGACCTGGTCTGCTGTGCCGCCTTCGGTGCGGGTCTGTCGTGGGCCGCCGCCGTGATCCGGCTCTGAGGGGGGGCGATGAGCGAAGCGATCAACTCGCGCATACTGGGTCTCGGGCACTTCGTGCCCGAACGGGTCGTCACCAACCAGGACATGACGCGTCTCATGGACACGAGCGACGAGTGGATCCGCCAGCGCACCGGGATCGAGGAGCGGCACTTCATCACCGAGGACACCGGGCCGTCGGACCTCGCGCTGGTGGCCGCGGAGGAGGCGCTTCGCGCCGCCGGAGTGAAGGCCGCGGAGCTCGACCTGATCCTGTTCGCGACGCTGTCGCCCGACGTCGACTTCCCGGCGAGCGCCGCGCTCCTCCAGCGCCGGCTCGGCGTGTCGGGCATGCCGGCGATGGACGTGCGCAACCAGTGCTCCGGATTCCTCTACATGCTCGCCACGGCCGACGCCTTCATCCGCACCGGTGGCGCGCGGTACGTGCTGGCCGTCGGCGCGGAGGTCCACTCGACCGGCATCGACCTCTCGACGCTGGGCCGCGAAGTGGCGGTCATCTTCGGCGACGGGGCGGGTGCCGCGGTGCTCGGGCCCGAGTCCGATGTGCGCCGGGGGATCCTCTCGACGCACCTGCACAGCGAGGGCAAGTACGCCGAGAAGCTGATGGTGGAGGTCCCGAACAGCCGCTCGCGGCCGCGGGTCACGGCCGATATGCTGAGCGGGCCCGGCAGCCGCCTGTGGCCGCGCATGGAGGGGCGGTACGTGTTCAAGCACGCGGTGACGCGCTTCCCCGAGGTGATCCAGGAGGCGCTCGCGGCCAACGGCTACACGGTGGCGGACCTCGACCTCCTCATCCCGCACCAGGCGAACCTGCGCATCAGCCAGCTCGTGGCGATGGGCCTCGAGCTGCCCGAGGAAAAGGTCTTCAACAACATCCAGCGGTACGGGAACACCACGGCCGCCTCGATCCCGATCGCGCTCCACGAGGCGCAGCTGGCCGGGCGGGTGCGCCCGGGCTCGCTGGTCTGCCTGGCGGCGTTCGGCGCCGGCTTCACCTGGGCGTCGGCGCTGATGCGGTGGTGAGGCGACGCCCGTGGCGGTCCGCGAGCAGGTATGGCCGGTCACGCTCCGCGAGATGCGGCGCGAGGATCTCATGGCCGTGCTCGAGATCGAGCGCCGCTCCTTCGCCCAGCCCTGGTCGCGCGCCTTCTTCGAGAAGGAGCTCGCCACTCCCTTCGCGCGGCTGGCCGTGGCCGTGGAAGAGGGGCGGCTCGGGTCGGCCGTGGTCGGCTACAGCTGCCGCTGGCGCGTGACCGACGAGGTGCACCTGTTGAACGTCGCCGTCCATCCCGAGCGGCGCGGGCGTGGCTTCGGGCGGCTGCTGCTCGAGGCGATCGTCGGCGAGGCACGGAGCTCCCGGGCGCGGGTCGTCTACCTCGAGGTGCGTGCCGGCAACGTCGTCGCCCGTCGTCTCTACCGCAGCCTCGGCTTCGGCGAGCTCGGCCTTCGCCGCGGCTACTACGGCCCCGGCCAGGACGCCATCGTGATGGAGCTCCGCCTGGGCCACTGGTGACGGCGGCGTCCGCCGTCGACCTCGAGGTGACGATCGGCGCCGTCCGGCTGCCGAACCCGGTGATCGCCGCCGCCGGCACCTTCGGCTACGGGACGGAGTTCGCGGGCCTCCTCGACGTTTCCATGATCGGGGCGGTCGGGGTGAAGGGGCTCTCGCTCGCCCCGGCGCGCGGCAAGCCCCCGCCGCGCCTGGTCGAGAGCCCGGCGGGCATGCTGAACGCCATCGGCCTCCAGAACATCGGGGTCGAGGCCTTCCTGCGCGACCGCCTGCCGGTGCTCCACGCTGCCGGCGCCCGCGTCGTCGCCAACTTCTGGGGTGACAGCGCGGAGGAGTTCGCGGCCTGCGCGGCCCGGCTCGACGGCGCTCCCGGCATCGTCGCGCTCGAGCTGAACGCCTCGAGCCCGAACCGGCCCGAATGGGGCGGCATCCTGGCCACCGATCCCGCGGCGCTCGCGGCGATCGTGCGCGCGGTGCGGCCGAGGGTTCGCCTGCCGCTCTGGGTGAAGCTCTCACCCAACGTCGGCGACGTCACGGTGGTAGGGCGCGCCGCGGAGGCGGAGGGGGCCGACGCGCTCTCGGCGATCAATACGTTGCGCGGTCTCGCGATCGACCTCGACGGGCGACGCCCCCGGCTCGCGAGCGGCTCGGGTGGTCTCTCCGGCCCCGCCATCAAGCCCGTCGCTCTCTACATGGTCCGCGCGCTGGCCCAGGCGGTGCGCATTCCGGTCGTCGGCATCGGGGGGATCCGGTCCGGCGAGGATGCGCTCGAGTTTCTCTGCGCCGGGGCGCGGGCGGTGCAGGTCGGGACGGCGACCTTCTACGATCCGCGCGCGCCGGTCCGGATTGCGGGAGAGGTCGCCGCCTGGTGCTCCAACCACGGCGTGCGGGCGGTCACCGAGGTGATCGGCTCGCTGCAGACGGAGGGACGGGCCTGAAGCCGGTGGGCCTACTCGACCTCGATCTCGACGTAGTCCGTGTCCGAGTCGCCCGCCGCGTCGTTGACCGTGAGGTCGGCGCGGTACTTTCCCGCCTTGTCGAACGTATGCTTGGGATTCGCCTCTTCGGAGTCGGACGTGCCGTCGCCGAACGTCCACTTGAACTTGAGGGGGGGCTTGCCACCTTCGGTATCGGCCTTGAACTGCACCTCGAGCGGCGCCTTGCCGTCCTCGGGCTCGGCGTCCGCCCAGGCGAGGAGCGGTGCGGCCTCTTCGCCGGCCGCGACCGTGGTGGTCGGTCCTGCTGCTGCCGCCGGAGGCGCCGGGGCGGCGGGAGCGGTGGTCGCCGGGGGAGCCTTCGGCGTCTCGCTCGGGCCGCCGCCGCATGCCGCG
>VBLD01000229.1 GCA_005879205.1 Deltaproteobacteria bacterium | reverse complement strand
CGGCTGCCATGAACGTCTCCGGGTCGTCGCTCGTACTACCGAGTCGACGGTGCCACGGAGAGTCGGTCGATCGTGCTCGATGTCCGGCAACGACGGGTCTGCGTGATCGGGGCAGGGATATCGGGGCTGGTCACTGCCAAGGTGCTGGTGGGCGACGGCTTCGATGTCGCGGTCTTCGAGAAAGAGCCGACCCTCGGTGGCGTGTGGGCCGCGTCGCGCACGTATCCCGGGCTCCGCACGAACAATCCCCGCGACACCTACGCCTTCTCCGATCATCCGTTCCCGCGCGCCGCCGGCGACTTTCCGTCGGCCGCCGAGATGCGAAACTACCTGCAATCGTACGCGGAGCGGTTCGGCGTCCTCGCTCGTATCCGGGTCGGGACCGAAGTGGTGAAAGTGGCGCAGCAGGGTGCCCGCTGGAAGGTGACGATCCGCGCCGGCGAGCGCGAGGAAGACCTGGACTTCGACTACGTCGTCGTCTGCAACGGCGTCTTCTCGCTGCCGTCGATTCCCGCCGTCGAGGGCATGGAAGGCTTCACGGGTCGTATCGTGCACTCGACGGGCGTCGGCGGTCCCGCGCTGGTGGAGGGCAGGGACGTGCTCGTGGTGGGCGGCGGCAAGTCGGCGCTCGACTGCGCTGCCTGGGCGGCGGGCGAAGGGCGGTCGTGCACGCTGGTCTTTCGCCGCGCCTACTGGATGTGGCCGCGCTATCTGGCCGGTGTCCTCAACGTTCAGTGGCTCATGTTCTCGCGCCTGACGGCGAGCGCACTCCGCTATCACCGCCTCGGCCGCGCGGAGGCATGGCTGCACGCCGGCGGCGCTCCGCTCGTGCGTCTCGTGTGGTCGAGCGTCACGCGCCTTTTGCGCGCGCAGACCGGCATCCGCGGGCCGCTCGTTCCGGAGGCCCCGCTGCCCCAGCACCTCGAGAGCATCGGGATCGGGAGCGAAGCCTACGCCCTCGTCCGCGACGGACGGATCAGGCCGAAGAAGGGAGCCATCCGGCGATTCCGCGGCGGCAAGGCGGTCGAGCTGGACGACGGCGAGGTGCTCGAGGTCGACGTGGTGATCTTCGCCACCGGCTTCCGGCAGGCGGTGCCGTTCTTCGAAGAAGCCGTCCGTCGCCAGATCGAGCGGGAGGACGTCATTCTGCCGCCCGGCGTCGAGCGCCTCGGATTCGTCGGCTACAACTCCTCCACCGCGTGTCAGCTGACGTCGGAGGTGGCGGCGCACTGGCTGTCCGACTGCTTCCTCGGCCGGCTTCGCGTGCCGAGCGTCGAGGCCATGGACCGGGAGATCTCACGCGTTCGGCGCTGGACCGCGGAGGTCATGCCGGCGAGGAGCCGGGGCTTCTTCGTCGGCCCATATGTCGTCCCACACCTCGACGAGCTGATCGCCGATATGGGCCTCTCGACCGTCCGCAGCGGCAACTTCGTCGCGGAGAACCTGCTGCCGATGTGGCCGGCGCGCTACCGGCGGCTCGCGGAGGAACGCCGGCAGGCGCGCGACGCCCGCCCACGCCGGGGGCGCGGTCGCTTCTACCTGAGCGCTGCTCGAACGGTCGGCATCGGCGTGATCGCGGCCCTCTGGTGGATGCTGCACTGAACCGGCGTTCCCGAGCGGAACGGCCGTTCACAGCGACGCGGGCCGCAACGCTCTCGGGCGCGCGTGCCGATCGCCGGCATGGCGCTTGCTGTTCTGCTCTCCCGTGCTCGGGATTGGAAACATTAATTGGCAGGCCGTCGGCAGGGAGCTCGCCGCGGCGGGCACGGCCGCGCTGACGTTGCCGCTTCATTGGCTCGTCACCGACCCCGAGTTCGACGCCGCGGCGCGCCACCGGACGCCGGTCGTCTTCGTCCACGGTCTTCTCGGGAACCCGACCAACTTCCTCGCCATGCGGACATACCTGGCGGCCCGCGGGGTCCGCAACTTCGCGAGCTTCTCGTACGGCCCGCGTCTCGACTACCAGCGCCTCGCGGGCGAGCTCGGAGACGCGATCGAAGGGGTCTCGCGCGCAACCGGGTGCCGGCAGGTGGACGTGGTCGGACACAGTCTGGGCGGACTCGTCGCGCGCTATCTGACGGAATCACACGGTCGTCGGCTCATGCGGCGACTCGTGACGCTCGGTGCGCCGTACTACGCCGGCGGCTTCCGGCAGCAGGAGCTGGCGATCTTCGGCGAACAGGATCCGCTGGTGGCGCCGCCGCCGGACGACCTGCCGGGCCGCATCCGTGTGGTGCCCGATACCGGTCATCTCGGGCTCCTCTACCACCCGGCGGTGTGGCGCGAGGTCGCGCGCCATCTCACCCGACCCCACGAGGTCGGACGTCCGATCGCGCCGGAGGTGGCCGAGGCCGCCTAGCGGCTCTCGACCGGACCTCGGCACGATCGGCCGACGTCGGGAAGGATCAGGCAGCGCGCCCCGGGGAGACCCGCGCGCGCCTCGAATTACCGGCGCGCGAGACGCTCACGGCGATGCCGCGGCCCTGGAGCCGGCCGAGGCGGGCCTTCATGTGCGCCACCTCCGCGGGGTCGGCGTTCGCGGCGATCGTCACGGAGAGCTGCGCACCTCGCCCCGCGCGCAGGGCATCCTCGACGATCATCTCTGCAGCATACGGCGTCAGCCAGCCGGCGCGTTCGAGCGCACCGGTCCGGCTTCCGGCCGGAACGACCCGTGCGCGGAACAGCACGGGCTCGGCGTCGGCGGCGCGGCGTTCTTCGACGAGGCCCAGGGTGGCGCGGACGAGCTCGCCGTAGGTGCGGACCTCCTCGAGGATGTGCTCGGGGATGCTGATGGCGAACTCGCTTTCGAGCGCCAGCGCGAGCTCCAGAACGTCCAGCGAGTCGGCCGCCAGATCGTCGGTGAGCGAGACCTCGGCCGTGAGCTCGTCGAGCCCGACGCCGAGGTTCTCGGCCACCGCCCGTCGCACGCGCGGTTCGAACGCGGCGTAGCCGGCGGTGGTCACGCGGTCGCTCGCCGGGCGCGAGCGAGGGGCGTGACCCGCGCCATGGGATGGCGGCTCGCCGAGCGTCGCTTCGGGGGCTGTGCCAGCCAGAGTTGCCGGGCCGCCGCCGAGACGACGGTTCCGTCGAGCCGGATCAGAATGGTCCCCGGCGGCCACGGTCCCTCCAGGGGCTGCAATCTCAGAATCTGCGAGGTGCCAGCGCCGGTGCTGAAGTTCTCCGCACCGGCCACCCGGCAGAGAAAGCGCCGGGGAAGATCCGCAGGGTATACGCAGTCGCCAGGCTGATACATGAACATTCCCTCCTGCAGGCGCCGAAAAGCAGGGATCGTGCCCGCTGCCAGATGGACTCGGGCTCCCCATCGGGGGGCACTCGAAACATAAATCCAAGGAAACCGGGGAGCTGGACGATCAGCAGGGGGTCTCTCCCCCACGTGGTCCCGCGAGACTCCCGAGCTAGATCTCGGTGACTCACATAAAATCTATGGCATACCTCCCATATTCCGGGGATCGTCGGAACGGCCGGCGAACCGCCTTCGGCGGCGGGCGGGCGCCGTTCGCGTTCACGGGCGTACCAGGCGCGATCAAATCTGTTGGCGCCTGGTGAGCGAGCAGAAGCGCTGCACAAGCTTCGAGCAGCAACGTTGCGCCGTCGCTGAAAACCTTCGTCATCTCGGCGGGACGTGCTGGCGGACATCTTGCTTCTCGACGTGGCCAGGAGGGCCATGCGTGGGACGGTGAGGACGTTGGCGGCGCGAACCCCCAGGCGAGGCAGGCTCGTGTGCAGCGTCGACAACGGGCAGGTGGCCGGAGCTCACGGGGCGCGGGTGGTCGTGCTGTTCCCGCGCCCCGCCCACGCTCCTCGCCAGTCGTGGTGGCGACGCGCACTCTGCTGGCTGCGCTACGGCGCCTCGGGCGTCCCCGCCAGGCACGGGTCGCACCAGCGGCCTCCGTGTCAGGCCGCGTGAGGACGCGGCTACGCGGGTGAAGCCGACCCGTCGCGGCGGACGGTCACCGCGACGCCTCGCGCGCCCACCCGGGTGAACTGCTCCGCGAGCCACGCGATCGCGGCCTCGCCGGTATCGCCGGGCACCGTCAGCTCGAGCTTCGCCGCATGGCCGGCCGCCAGCGCATCCCCCGCGATCTCCTCCACCAGATATGGTGTGAGCGCGCCGGCCCGTTCGAGGGCCACACCGGACGTTCTCTGGTTGCCCGAGACGACGCGCGACTGGACGGTGGCAGGTCCGCTCTGGACCGCGGCCTCCAGTGCCTGACGGCCCCAGGTGAGGGCGAGCGCCGCGCTCACGAGGTCCCCGTACGTCCGGATCTCCTCGATCGTGTGTTCGGGGATGTCGATCTCGAGGTCCCGCTCCAGGGCGAGCGCCAGCTCGACCAGCTCGAGCGAGTCGACGGCGAGGTCGTCCGTGAGCGAGACCTCCGGGCGAAGGTCCTCCGCGCTGACGCCGAGATGGTCGGCCACCAGTCGGCGCAGTCGTGACTCTGCGTAGCGCTGCATCTCCTCGACGCTCCTGATTCTCGCGGACGGGAAAACGTCTCGTAGCACGTGCCGGTCCCGCAGCGCATCGCCTGGATGTGTGAAATCCTCAAAAGCATCAGGGGATGGGGGGTGAGGCTTCCGTACGCGGGGGGTACACCCGTCGGCCCGGTCGTGCTATGCGACGCCGCCCACACTGCAAGGAGGTCAGCATGGATCGACGACTGCTCTCGCTCCTCACCATCCTCGCTCTCGGCCGCGTCGGGTACGCCGCGGGTCCGGAAGTCGAATACCCGAGCGGCTTTCGCCAGTGGGCCCACGTCAAGTCCATGGTGATATATTCGGACAAGCATCCGCTCTTCGGTCAGTTCGGCGGGTTCCACAGCGTGTACGTGAACCCGAAGGGGCTGCCTGCCATGACCAAGGGCGGCAGCTTCCCGGACGGGAGCGTGCTCGTGTTCGATCTGCTCGAGGCGCGCGAAGAGAACGGTGCCTACGTGGAAGGCAGCCGCAAGCTCATCGGCGTGATGGTGAAGGACCGCCAGCGCTACAAGGTCGCGGGCGGCTGGGGCTTCGAAGCCTTCAAGGGCGACAGCCGCACCGAGCGCACGGTGACCGACGCGACGGCCGAGTGCTTCGCCTGTCACCAGAAGCAGAAGGCGAACGACTTCGTCTACTCCGGCTTCCGCCCGTAGGGCCGCCGCCGGTCACGGAAGGCGCGCGAGGCCCGTCGTCTCCGGGAAGACGTCCACCCAGAGGCGGCGGCGGGCGCCGAGCATGATGCCCCGCGTCTGCGTCGTCGCGGCGTCCTCGGCGACGCCCTGAGGCCGGCCGCGGACGTCCATCCAGCGCAGGCTGCGCCGCCCACGCCCGAAGGCGCTCGTCCGCACCCGGTAGACCCGTCCCACTCCGGCGCGGAACTCCGTGATGCCCGGCGGCAGCACCCAGATGCCGATCGCGCCCCCGTCCGGCGCCGGCGTGAAGCTGCTCGAGGCGTCGCAGCCCAGGCGGCCGTCACCCACGGGGCTCCGGTGCAGCGTGCCGTCCGACCAGACGTAACGCCCGACCTGGGTCTGCTGGAGGCGAGCCGGCAGCGTCGGCGGGAGCATGGCCAGGAGCGCGTCGTTCAGGATGTCGCCGGCGGCCTCGTTTGCGGCCTCGCCGTCGTCCGAATGGCCGCAGCCGAAGCGGTCGGTATCGTCGGGATTCGGGTTGCTGGTCGTCGGCACGCCGACGGCGTTGGCGTGCGGGAAGATGTAGCCGATCATGTCCTCGCCGAGGCCCTCGATGAACCGCCACTTGCCGTTCATCGCCGCCATCACCCAGCCGTGCACGCCGCCGAACTCGGGGTGCGGCAGGTCGTCGGGACCCTGGAACCCGTGCTGGTAGGTGAAGGGAAAGAGCTCCCCAGGCGTGGAGACGAACTGGCCGTCGCCGATCGTGAACCAGCCGATGTCTGTCTTCGCGTCCTCGCCGGTTTCGCTCCCGTTCGGAGCCTGCGGCTGCTCGACCCCGCTGACGTAGACCTTCTTGTAGGTGAACACTCCCGCCGCGCCCGCCGCGGCGAACAGCACGTTGTCGAGGTGCACGAAGAGGCTCTGGCGCGCGAAGGCGATCGTGTTGGTGCGCGAGTCGGCGCCGGCGTCGAGCGCCCGCTCGGCCCAGAGGGCGATCCGCTCGCCGCGCGCCTCGTTCGAGAGGAGATAGCCGTACGGCGCGTACGTCCCCGACGTGTCGTAGACCGTGCGGCAGCCGCCGTTGCCCGGCTCGCTGTGCGTGTCGACCGGCACGAACGAGCGGGTCGCGTCGAAGACCTTCGGCATCTCGACGGAGCCGACGGCGCCCGCCATGCCGATGGCGACGCCGCCGTAGCGCTGCTCGAGCGCCCGGCGCGTGAAGTGATGCCAGTCCGAGGAGAGGTGGAGGCGGTCCTGGTCGTCGTTCGAGAAGCCGAGCTCCTCGGCGTGGATACCGTAGTTGACGAGCGTCGCGATGACGGTGCCGCCGTGGTCCCGGGCCTGCATGACGGCGACCGCCTCGTCGGCGACGAACGGGTAGGAGGACCAGCACGGGATCAGGTCGTCGGGGTGGATCTGGCCGAAGCGGATGGTCGCCGGGCGCGCGTTCTCTGCCGCCTGCTCGATGCTGCGCGCGGTCTCGGCGATCATGAATTCCACGTAGAAGGGGTCGACGCCCGAGACCGTGTCGCTCGGCCCGCCGATGCCGATCGTGTCGGGGGCCGACTCGTCGTGCGTCGAGCTCATGAACATCTCGTCGAGCCCGAAGCCGCCGTCGCTCGTCACCTTCTGTCGCACCAGGTCCCAGATCTCTTTGAACA
>VBLD01000510.1:1762-2910 GCA_005879205.1 Deltaproteobacteria bacterium | reverse complement strand
GCCGCAGCGCTCTGGACCTGCTCGTTCAGCCGCAGGAGCGCCGGGCTCTGCAGGTTCAGGATGGCGGTCGGATAGATGCCGAGGAAGAGGACGATCGCCCCGAGCGGGACCAGCGTGAAGAGCTCCCGGCCGTTGATCTCGGCGAGACCGAGGTACTTCTCGTTCGGCGGTCCGAGGTACATGCGCTGGAGCGCCCAGAGCAGGTAGCCGGCGGTCAGGATGACCGCGCTGGCGGCGATGATGGTGAGGCCGGGGAACTGCTGCCACGCGCCGAGGAGTACCAGCGCCTCCGAGATGAACGCCGAGAGACCGGGGAGTCCCATCGCCGCGAAGAAGGCGAAGCCCGTGACGCCGGTGTACAGGGGCACGATCGAGGCGAGGCCGCCGAAGCCACTGATCTGTCGGTGGTGCGCCCGATCGTAGATCACGCCCACCAGGAGGAAGAGCATGGCGGTGATCGTGCCGTGGTTGAACATCTGGAGGACCGCGCCGTTGATCCCCTGCGGCGTGAAGGCCGCCATGCCGAGCATGACGTAGCCCATGTGGCTGATGCTCGAGTAGGCGACGAGCTTCTTCAGATCCTCCTGCGCCATGGCGCAGACGGCGCCGTAGACGATGTTGAGGGTGCCGAGGGCGGCGAGCAGCCAGAAGGCCACCGAGTGGCCGTGCCAGAGCGGGGCCAGCGTCGCCGCCGGCAGGATGCCGTAGTTGACGCGCAGGATGCCGTACGTCCCCATCTTCAGGAGCACGCCCGCCAGGATCACCGAGATCGCCGTCGGCGCCTCGACGTGGGCGTCGGGCAGCCAGGTGTGGAACGGAAAGGCCGGGATCTTGATCGCGAAGCCGATGAACAGCGCCACCCAGAGGATCACCTGGACGTCGAGCGGGATCTTCTTCGCCACGAGCGCGCCGAGCTGCGTCATGTCGAAGGAATGCGGGTCGGCGGCGAAGTAGAAGTAGAGGATCGAGACCAGCATCAGGACCGAGCCGAGGAGCGTGTAGAGGAAGAACTTGATCGCCGCGTACTCGCGCCGCGGACCGCCCCAGACACCGATCAGGAAGTACATCGGTAGCAGCATGAGCTCCCAGAAGATGAAGAAGAGGAAGAAGTCGAGCGCGACGAACGTGCCCATCATCCCGGTCTCGAG
>VBLD01000510.1:1175-1693 GCA_005879205.1 Deltaproteobacteria bacterium | reverse complement strand
CAGGAGCATCGTGATGCTGAGGCCGTCGACGCCCACGAAGTAGTCGATGTGGTAGGCGGGGATCCACGCGAAGCGCTGGACGAACTGCGGTCCGGTCGCCTGCGGATCGAAGTGCGCGACCAGCCAGACGGCGAGGAGGAGCGGCGGCGTCGACGCCGCCACGCCCATCCAGCGGATGGCCGCATGCGCCCGCGACGGCATGCACAGGATGACGACCATGCCGACGACCGGGATGAAGACCATCAGGCTGAGTACGTTGTGTCCCATCATTCCCTCACGACGCCGAGGCCCACGACCAGTACAGCAGCACGCCGCCCAGGACGCCGATCAGCACCACGTAGAGGTAGGCGTTGATGGCGCCGGTCTGGACGTTCCGCACGCGGCGCCCGATGAAATACGTGCCGTTCGCGACGGCGTTCACCGCGCCGTCGACCAGGTAGAGGTCGAAGAGACCGGAGAGCCACGCCCAGCCGCGCACGATCGCGGCCGAGAGGTTCACGATGCCGTCGATCACGTGG
>VBLD01000510.1:0-1129 GCA_005879205.1 Deltaproteobacteria bacterium | reverse complement strand
TTCAGGACCAGCCGGTAGGGCATGCCACCGAGCCCTTCGCTGAACGTCTCGGGGCGGAGCCGGCGCCGGTAGTACATGAGGTAGGCGAGGCCGAAGCCCGAGACCGCGACGGCGACGGAGATCGCCATGAGCGTCAGCTCGAGGCCGAGGCCGCCCGTCTCCGCGGGCGCCGCCGCATGATGCACCATCACCGGCTCGAGCCAGCCCTCGAACAGATTCGCGTGCGGGACGCCGAGCCAGCCCGAGACGACGGAGCCGGCCGCCAGCAGCCACAACGGTAGCGTCATGACCGGTGGCGACTCGTGGAGATGATGCTGCGTGTGCTGGTCGGCCCGGCACTCGCCGAAGAAGACCATGAACACCTGACGGAACATGTAGAAGGCGGTCATGCCGGCCACCAGGACCGCCACTGTCCACAGGAGCGGGCTCCCGTACGGGCTCGACCAGGCCTGCCAGAGGATCTCGTCCTTGGAGAAGAACCCGGCGAGCAGCGGGCAGCCCGCGAGGGCGAGCGTCGCCACCAGGAAGGTGCGCGACGTCGCCGGCAGGTGCGGCCAGAGCCCGCCCATCTTCCGCATGTCCTGCTCGCCCCCCATGGCGTGGATGACGCTNTGAAGAAGGCGTGGGTCATCAGATGGAAGATGCCGGCCGCGTAGGCGCCGACGCCCATCGCGAGGAACATGTAGCCGAGCTGCGATACCGTCGAGTAGGCGAGCACCCGCTTGATGTCGTTCTGCGCGAGCGCGATCGTCGCGGCCAGCAGGGCCGTGCCGGCGCCGATCACCGCGACGAGCGCGAGCGTCTCGGGCGCCATGGCGAAGAGGAAGTTGAGCCGGGCGATCATATAAACGCCGGCCGTCACCATGGTGGCGGCGTGGATCAGGGCGGAGACCGGCGTCGGGCCCGCCATTGCGTCGGGCAACCACACGTAGAGGGGAATCTGCGCCGACTTGCCGGTCGCGCCGACGAAGAGAAACAGCGTCACCACCGTCGCGACGGGCAGCCCCCACACGAATGCGCCGCGCAGTACGTTGGCGCGCTCGGCGAGCTCGCGGAAGACGAGCGTGGCCTCGCCGCGCGCCGCGAGGCTCCAGAAGAGCAGGAAGATGCCGAGGACGAAGCCGAAGTC
>VBLD01000195.1:498-6119 GCA_005879205.1 Deltaproteobacteria bacterium | reverse complement strand
CCGGGAAAGGGCTTCCCCATCGAGCCGGGGCGGATCGGCAACCCGGGCAGGTTGGCGGCGAGCAATGTCGTCTCGGTCTGACCGTAGCCGTCGTGGATGAGCAGCCCGAAGGCATCATGCCACGCGTGGATGACCTCGGGGTTGAGCGGCTCCCCGGCGCCGGTGCAGTGGCGGAGCCGCGGCAGCCGCCAGCGCCCGAGGTCTTGCTTGACGAGCAGCCGGTATTCCGTCGGCGGCGCGCAGAAGACCGAGACCTCGTACCGACGGAGCAGATGGAGCTCGTGCTCGGGGTCGAAGCGAGCGTTGCACATGAGCACCGGCACGCCGTTCATCCACGGGCCGAACAGGGCGCCATAAGCCGCCTTCGCCCAGCCCGTGTCCGACGTCGTCCAGTGAAGATCCGTCCGCTGCAGGTCGAGCCAGTACTCGCCCGTGTAGCGGTGGGCAAAGGGATACCCATGGGTGTGGAGCACGGCCTTCGGCTCCCTGGTGGTGCCCGAGGTATAGAAGCAGAGGGCCGGTTCGTCCGTCCGCGTGCGTGCCGGAACGCCGGTCGACGCGGCGCGCGCGACGAGCGCGTCGAAGTCGCGCCATCCCGCCGGCGCCCCGCCGAGCGCGATGCGGATGTCGAGCTCGGGGGCTTCGCGGAGTGCGGCCTCCACGTCGGGGACCAGGTCGAGCGCGGTGACGATCGCCCGCGCGCCGCTGTGCCGTGCTCGATACGCGATGTCCTTCGCGCGCAGCGAGGCCGTGCACGGGATGACGAGGGCGCCGAGCTTGAGGCCGCCGATCACGGCGACCTGCCACGCCGGCACCCGGGGAAGCATCACCATGAGCGGCGCGCCCGGCGGCATGCCGAGCCCGGCGAGCGCGTTCATGAAGCGGTTGGTCGCCTGCTTGAGGTCCCAGAACGTCCAGCGTTCGCGCCGCCCGGCGTCGTCCTCCCAGTAGAGCGCGACCCGGCTCCGGTCCGTGGCCCAGGCATCGATCAGCGCGCCGAAGTTGAACTCCTCGGGGACCTGCCAGCGAAACCCGGCGAGCAGCTCCTGATACGAGCGGCGAGGCGCGATCATATGCTGGCCACCCGCCCGCGACGGGCCGAGGCCTGGATGTACTTGCGGGAGACGGGCGAGAGGTCGTCCGGCGCGAGGCGGGCTTCGATCACTGCGAACCGCGGCTGGCGATCCGCCTGGACGAGCGCCTCGCGCAGCTCCTCGATGCGCTCGACGCAGAAGCCCCGGCCGCCCCAGGCCTCGCCGAGCCGGGCGTAGGGCCACTCGGGCAGCTCGAGCAGCTCGGGGCGGGCCACGACGGGCCGGAAGATCTGCCAGCCCCCGTTGTTGATGAGCAGGACGATCGGCTTGAGCCCGTAGCGCGGCGCGTGCGCGATCTCGGGCCCGGTCATCTGGAACGCCCCGTCGCCGCAGAGGACGAGCGGCCGGAGCCCCGTCGCGAGCTCGACGCCGAGCGCGCCCGGCACCCCGAACCCCATCGACGCGTAGTAGCCCTGCGCCAGGTAACCGCCGTCGCGCTCGACCCGGACGTCGAGCCCGGCGAACAGCATGTCGCCCGACTCGGCCACCACGGCGTACCCGCGCCGGCCGCGCAGGAACCGGTTCACCTCGTGCAGCACGTCGGTGACGCGGAGGCGACTCGAGACGTTCTCCCGGGGCGGCGGGAGATTGTCACAGTATCGGACCCGCTCGCGATGGCGGCGCAGGCGGACGCGCATCAGCCCGCGCACGAAGTCCCGGATGTGGACGTCGGTGTAAGTATGGAAGCTCACGTTGACCCGGCCGCCGACGGCCCAGATCGATCGATCCCGGGTGATGCTCGGCGGCCGGCTGCCGAGGTTCATGTCGGTGAGCAGCGTCCCGAGGTTCAGGACGAGATCGGCGCGGTCCACGCGCTCGACGATCGGACGCGGGCTGATCGGGCCGATGTGCACGCCCATGTAGAGCGGGTGGTCCATCGGGAAGGCGCCCTTGGCGAGCACGGTGGTGGTGACCGGCGCGCCCATGCGGTCGGCGAGCGCGCGCACCTCGCGCTGGAGCTTGAAGCGAAAGGTCTCGATGCCCACCATGGTGAGCGGACGGCGCGCGGCGTTGAACCGCACCGCGGTCTCGCGCACCGCCTCCTCCACCTTGCGCTCGTCCGAGCGACGGAAGGCGAGGGTCCCGTCCCAGTCGACGATCTCCCGCGGCACCGATATCCGCCGCTCCACCATGTCGCGGTGAATCTCGAGGTAGCCCGGCTGTTGCTCGCGCCACACGGTCTGCACGACGTCGTGCACGGTCTCGGCCGCGGTGCGGGGGTCGTCGAGCACGCGCGCGGCACAGGTGAGCTCGCGGTAGATCCGTAACTGCGACTCGATCTCCTTGGCCTGGTGGTGGATGAGCGTTCCAAGCTTGCGCTCGTCCTCGCCGGGCCCGCCGCTGATCACGAGCACCGGCACCCGCTCGGAGAACGAGCCGGCGACGGCGTTCACCATGTTGTGACCCCCGGCGCCGTACGTGACGCAGACGACGGCGAGCCGCCCGGTGGCACGCGCGAAGCCGTCGGCGGCGAAGCCGACGCCCGGCTCGTGCGAGAGCGTGACGATGCGAAAGGCACCCCCGCGGCCGAAACGCAGGAATAGCCGGATCACCAGGTCGCCCGGGATACCGAAGAGGTGCGTGACGCCGATCTTCTTGAGGTAGGCGACCAGGAAGTCGCCGAGCGGCATCGTGGCGCGCACCGGGCTCCTACGCGAAGAAAGCCTCGATGTCCCCCGAGGCGACGCGCACCGTCTGTACCTGCCGGCCCCGGAAGACCTCCAGCGTCACCTCGTCGCCGGGACGCCGCCACCACAGCAGCTGATAGAACGTGCGCCGGTCGTGCACCTGGTCGCCGTCGACCGCGAGGATCACGTCCCCTGCCTTGAGTCCCGCTTGCTCGCCCGGACCGCCGGGCAGCAAGCCCGCGATCACGACGTGCTCCTTCATCGCATAGGAGAAGATGCCGAGCCAGGCGCGTCCCGGTGTGCTGGTGGGCCGGCCGCGCGTCAGGAAGCGGTCCGTGGCCTCGAGGTAGTACTCGGCGGGCACCACGAGGGAGAAGCGACCGATCTCGTTCAAGTTGAGCGACACGACCCCGATCACCCGTCCGAGGGCGTCCAGCAGCGGCCCCCCGCCGAGGCCGGGGTTCATGGCGGTAGTCATGACGGCCCGGTCGAGCACGTACTCCCAGTTGGCGTCGAACGGTCCGATGTAGCTGACCGCGCCGTTGGAGACGCGCGCCGCACCCTCACCGACGCTCGCCACGATGAACGTCTCCTCACCGAGCGCCAGGCCTTCGAGGCGTCGGAGCGACAGCGCCGGCAGCCCGCGGTCCGGCAGCCGGATCAGCGCCAGACCCGACGCGAAGTCGTGGTGCACCACTTCGCAGGCGTAAGCCCGCTGATCGAGCAGCGTGACGCGCACCTGTGGCGCGCCGAGGACGACGTAGTTCACGGTGAGGACGAGGCCGTCGCCATCGATGATCGTGCCGCTGCCCATTCGCTCGGTCCCGAGGATGCGCGACGACGGATGGGTCTCGGGAATCTCGGCCCGGATGTGGACGGTGGCCGGAAGAACCTTCCCCATCAGGCTGACGGCGGCGTTCACGGCGGCCGCACGCTAGACGCTGCTCCGGCAGGACGCAAGCACGGCGTCACGTTGTACGGCGCGCTCTCGAAGCGCGCCGCCAGCGTCCGGACCCGCTCGCTCATGCCATCCATCCGCCCGAGAACGCGTCTACGACGTGGCGCGGCGTGATGCAATTCGAGATCGCGCGACTATCGGTGGCTTCCACGATGCGCTAGATCAGGCCCGTGCGCTCGCTGCGCGAAGAATTCGCCGCTCTCGTTCGCGACGGCACGCTCGGACGCGGCGCGCTCGAGATCGCACGCATCGCGTATCCCGACCTCCAGCCCGAGGGCCATCTCGCCGATCTCGCCAGGCTCGCCGAGGCCGTGCGTCCCGCGATCGACGCCCGGATGCCGCCCGAGGACATCGCGCTGGCCGTCGGCGACCATCTCTTCCGCACGTGCGGTTTTCACGGCAACACGGAGGACTACTACGACCCGCGCAACAGCTTCCTGAACGACGTCCTGGAGCGCCGCACCGGCATTCCGATCTCGCTCTCGGTGGTCTTCATCGAGGTGAGTCGGCGCCTCGGGCTGGCGGTGGAGGGGGTGGGCTTTCCGGGGCATTTCCTCGTGCGCGTCGCGGGACAGCGAGGCTCCCTCCTCCTGGACCCGTTCTTCGGCGGCCGTCGCGTGGACCAGGCCGAGCTCCTCGAGCGGCTGCGCGCCCTGCCCGGCCGCCCAGAGATGCGCGAGCTGCCTCCGGAGGCCCTCCCCACGCCCTCGCGACAGTCGACCTCTTGCTCGTCCTCGTCCCCGATTCCCCCGACGACCTCCGGACGCGCGGCTCCCTCTACGAACGCCTCGGCTGCGTGCCCGCCGCCGCTGCCGACTTCCGCCGCTACCTCGACCTCGCTCCCGATAGCCCCACAGCCGACGACATCCGCGAACGCCTGGTCCGCCTAGCGAAGGCCAGCGTGACGATCCACTGATCGCGGGGTCATGGCCTGATCATCAGCCGCGGATGCCGCACCCGGAACACCGCCGCCATGGCTGCCGCGGCAAGCAGGTTCCCGACCAGCACCGCCTGCCAGGCGAGCGCGTGCAGGACCGGCTCGGCGAACGCCAGCGAGATCAGCACGAACCCGAACTCGAAGATCACGAAGAGCAGCACGATCCCGAAGCCGAAGTCGGGCTCTCGCTCGGCCAATGCGAGAAGGCGCGCCGCGCCGACCCCGATGAGCAGGAAGGCCAGCACGTGCACCCAGGTGAACGAGAGGACGAGCTCGAGCGAAGCCGGTAGCTGCTCCGGTTCGGAAAGCGCCTCCAAACCCCGGAAGAGAGCGGTGCCGAGCACGGTCGGCGTGTAGAACGGCCGGCCCCGGAACGTGTCGAGGATCAGGAACCAGAGCGCGATGGTTCCGGCGCCGACCAATCCTGCGAGGATCCCTTCGCTGTAGACGTTCGGCGCCTCGGCTTGCGGGCTGATCGGTGCGCCCGGACTCGCGGTGCCAGGTTGCGCAGCCATGACGCACTCCTTTCTCGGCACCGAGAGCGTGCCGAAGGGCGTCGTCGACGTCTACGCCCGCCCCCCGGCCGGGTCAACCCTTTTCGTCGCGCTACCTTGACAAGGTTGCGAGCCGGAGAGTAGCGCAAGGAGGCTCACGGAGGAGGGTACACAAATGAACCGACGGATGGGGCTCGTCCTGGTGTCGCTCCTCGCCTGGGGCGCAAGCAGCGCGCACGCTGCGACGCTCGAGAAGGTCGCCATCGAGGGCGACCCGGCGCCCGATCCCGGATTCTTCTATCACCGGAAGTTCCTCCGCCCCGCGGTGAGCGACGCGGCAGGCCAGCACGTCGTCGCGTCCGTCCGGTTGATCCCGGCCACGGCCCGCCAATGCTTGGTCGCGTTCGATCCCGGCCCGGGTCCCGACGGCCTCGTCGCCTGCCGCAAGGACACCTCGCCCGATGGGCACCTTTTCAGCAAGCTGGGCGACCCCACGATCAACATCGCCGG
>VBLD01000195.1:0-469 GCA_005879205.1 Deltaproteobacteria bacterium | reverse complement strand
TGCGTTCACCGGAGACCCGTCGCCCGCCGGCTCCGGGCTCCTGAAGACGTTCTCGTCCACCGCCATCACAGACGTGGGCGACGTCGTGTTCGAGGCGGGCATCTCGGGCGGTGCCGTCGTGCTCGGCGTGACGGTCGATCACGGATACTTCCGCTGCATGGGCGGGGACGGCAACTGCAGCACCGGCGGAACCGGGACGGCCCAGACGCTCGTGCTCAGGAACGACCCGATCCCCGATCGTCCCGGCCGCAAGCTCTGCAAGCTCCAGACGTTCAGCGCCAGTCTCTACGGCATCGCCTTCCAGGCGAGCACTCAGATGGACTGCGCCAGCACGACGGAAGGGCCGCTTTCGGGAATCTTTCGCAAACCGTTCGTCGGGACCGTGACGACGGTCGCTCTCCAGGGAGAGGCTTCCGAGCCCAACCCGGTTCCCGGGGGAACGATCTACGGCAACGTCAACGGCCCGCCT
>VBLD01000194.1:5592-6051 GCA_005879205.1 Deltaproteobacteria bacterium | reverse complement strand
GCGCGCGCTGCGTCACCGCCGTGGCGCTCGTGTTGTAGACGATGAATATACCCGCGAGGAGCCCGAGGAGGCTGAGACCGTCGATCATGGCCTGGAAGGCGCCGACCACGCGGTCGAACCGCTCGCCACGCAAGGCTGGCCTGGTGACGGCGAGCGACGCCGGAAGCCGCAGCTCGAGCCGCCTCTGCGCCACGTCGACTTCACTTCCTGGCCGCAGCACCACGTCGATCTGATCGACCCGCTCGTCCTTTCCGAGCAGGAACTGCGCGGCGGGAAGGTCCATCACCGCGAGCTGTCCTCCGAAGGCGAGCGCCAGACCCTCGGCGCCGAGCAGCCCCTGTACGCTGAACTCCAGGACCCCTCGCGGCGTCGCGAGGTTGATCACCTCCCCGACCCCGATTCCGCGCCGGCGCGCGAACGCTTCGGTGAGCAGGATGGAGCGTGGATCGGCCATCGCCT
>VBLD01000194.1:0-5563 GCA_005879205.1 Deltaproteobacteria bacterium | reverse complement strand
TGGGGTAGCGCGCCAGGTCCGCTTCCGCGGCGAGATCGGCGCCGAACAGCTGAAGCGTCTCGCCAGGGCTGTCCGGAAGCGCGAGCGTACCTCGCACGAGTGGCACGGCCGCATCGACGCCCGGGTCAGCCCGCACCGTCTCCGCCACCGACTCCGCAAATCCCACCTCGCCGGTGCCGAGCGTCACCTGCAGCGCGGCCTTCCCCGCCGCGCGCTCCAGCATGGCGCGAAAGTTCGCGAGCACGCTGCGGTTGATGATGCCGAGCGCGGCGATCAGGGCGATGCCGCTCGCGATCCCGCCCACCATGAGGCCGAGCCGCACGGGCGCAGAGGCATAGTCTCGCACACTAATCCGGCGGAGAAGAGCAAGCACCGGCCGCTCCCGTAACACGCCCGCGCCGGGTTCGCCTAGAGGCGGCCATTCGTTGCGACCATATTGTCGCCCGGCATGTTCCGCGTGCCACGCGTCCGGAACGCTGCGATGGACGGCGGGAATATGTTGACCCGCCGTCATGCAGCTTTCTTGTTGACATCGATCGCATAGCGCCGTAATCGTGACGACGACCGACCCGAACGGCACAGGAGGGTACAGGCATGCTGCGGCATCTGATTCTCGGATCGCTGAGGCAGGGCGGTGCAAAGCACGGGTACGCCGTCATGAAGGAGATACGTGATCGCGCCGGTCTTCAGGTGAACATCGGGAACGTCTACCGAGAGCTCAAGAGACTCGAGGCCGAGGAGTTGGTTCGGAGCGTGGTCAACGCGGCCGGGGAGGATCCTCGTCGCGCACCATTCGAATCGACCCCTGGAGGCATGTCGGCATTCGACGACTGGATGGCGAGTGCGCCCACGAAGTCCCTGCCCGACTATCGCGACGAGTTCTGCCTCCGGGCGATCTTCATCGAAAACGTCGAGACGGCAGCGGCTCGAGTGATCCTGGATCGATGGCGTGAGGAATTGGGCATGCACAGCCGAGCACTGGAAAGGTGCTGGGAACGGGCTCTCGCACATCGGAGCCGAAACGTCACCACTCTCCCGCTCTTTCTCGCTCGACGGATCAAGCACGTCGCCACGGACCTTGCCTTCATCGAAGAGCTGCGGTCCGCGCACGAGGGGTGGACGAGGCAGAACGCTGAGCCATCGCCTCGCCGTCCCCCGGGACGGGGCAGCCGTCTCCACCGCACGAAGCAGGCCGCCAGGTGATGGGTCGAGATCGGTCTACGCCAGCTCCGCTCACGCCGCCGCCGCGGACTTTTCGCGCGCCAGCAGCCTCGACAGGAACCTCGCCGGAACGGAGGTCCCCGCTGGTGGATCACGCACGGCTTTGCGCCGGACGCGATCGACGCCGTCCGGCAGGCCATCTCGCGCGGTATCGATCGTGCGTCCCGTCGCGATCGCCATCGCGATGATGAGGCGGTGCTCTGCGCGCCCATCGGGGACGAGATCCCGCGTGGGGTCATGTACCTCCAGGGGCCGAGAGCGGCCGCGCGTTCACCGAGGAGGGCCCTGAGCGCGCCGATATCTTCGCACCCCACCTGGCCGCGTTCGCGGATCGGCTGCTCATCGCGTCGCGTGCGATCGAGGAGGACCCGCTGCGGGCGCTGCGCGCGGCATGATCCGCGCGAGCTGGTCGGTCACCCAGGCGAGCTCGCTCTCCACGTCGTCCCAGATGACCCATGCGACGGTGTCGGCTTTGGAGCCGCGCGCGTGGAGCGGAACGTCGAGCGCGCCACCACCCTCGGAGTCGGGCTCGAACTGAGCCAGAAGCGACAGCGCTTCTTCCGCGCGCGCTGCGTCACCCGCTGTCTCCATGGTCACGTTGCCGCAGGCTGCAGCCGCCGTGCCACCGCTCGGATGCGCACGCTTCGAGACCACGGTCGTGCAGCAGGCTCCCGTCGCCGTCCTGATGGGCACCGAGCGCACACGGATTCGGCAGCCGGGAGAGCCCAGCGCCGCAGCGGCCTCTGCCGGCGGAAGGGCCCGCATGGCCGGTCTCTTGCTTGGAGCTACTCGGCAGAACCGCGCGCTCGGCTGGCCCGGCGGCAGCCGGTGTGGGGTAGGAGTTAGACGTCCGGCGCATGTCGCGCCGATGAGCCTCCTGGCCCCCGCCAGCCGAGCAGCGCACAACCCCACAGGGGACTGACGACGCGCGTCGCCGACGACAGCCTCGAGGATTTCCTGCCCGCGCAGGTCCTGACGCTGCGGCGCGGCATGACGCAGCCCATGCGGCGGCTGAATGGCGGCGGTCCTTGGATCATGGCGGAGAACGACGTGACGCCGCTGCAGTTCTCCGACGTCTGCGACCTCCTCGGCCTGGAGCCGGACTACCTCCGCTCGCGCCTGCGCGAGTGGCGGGCACGGCAGGTCGCGCGGCCTCCCGTCGGTCCTCCCCGGGCCGCGCTCACAAGGCTCTGACGGCTCGCGCGCCGCTCACCTGGCTGTCTCATCTGGCTGCCTCATCTGGCGCCGTCCAGGCCGAGCGCGCGGCCCAGACTCCGGTGGAAGTGAATCAGCGCGGGCTCGTTGCGCCCGTAGGTGACGTGATCCTGCGCTCCGGAGCGGAAGCCCCGCTGAATCCCTTCACCGAGGCGGAAGTCCTCGACGTCCACCGCGTCGATGGCGAGCTGCATGTTCGCCGCCCAGTGCTGGCGTGCCTTCTCGGTGGCCGGTGCCTCCGGGACGTAGAGGGAGAGCCGGACGGTCGCCGAGTCGGGCGTGTCCCCCGGAAACATGCGCCAGACCTCCACGTGATCGGCCTGATGGATGAACACCGTGTTCGGGAAGAGCGTGTAGAGCTCGATCGTATGACGGAGGAAGTCCCGCTCCGCCTCGCGACGGTCGCGGACCTCGGCGAAGGACCTGCGGACGGCGATCATGCGGTGGTGGTGTCCGAAGGCATCCGCGGCACAGAGGTTGCCGACGAAGATGGGACCGACGCTGCGGGCGTGGAGCGCAGGGAGGTGATACGCCTCGAGGAAGGTGTCGACGGCCACCTTCCAGTTGATGCGCGGCCGGAGGGTCCGCGTCTCGAAGTGGTGATAGCGCTCGAAGCCGAAGCTCTCGAGCTCCGCTGCGAGGCCCCCGAGCTGCACGTCGATGTCGATCGCCGTCGCCGCTGCGGTGGGATCGGGCCTCACCCAGACGAGGCCGTACCTCTCGACGACGGCCAGCCGCCGGAGCCCGTGCTGCTCCCGCGGCAGGTCCGCGAAGCCCGCTTCACCGGGGACGTCGATGAGCGCACCGTCCAGGTCGTAGGTCCACCCGTGATACGGACAGCCGAGCGCCCACTTCCCGGCTCCGCAGCCCTCGACGACCCGCGCGCCGCGGTGGCGGCAGACGTTGGCAAAGGCGTTCAGCCGCCCTGAACCAGTCCGAACGACGAGGATCGGCGTCCCCGAGTCGTCGTCGGTCAGGTAGTCGCCCGCTCGGGCGAGCTGGGAGCTGAAGGCCACGAGCAACGGGTAGTCGCGGAAGAGGATGCGCTTCTCGAGGGCGAGCCGTTCGTCGGAGGTGTAGGCGGCGACGGGGTTCTGGAACATCGCCCCGGCCATCGCGGTGGTGCCGGTGTCGAGGTAGTGGAAGAGTCGCTGCGCGAGCTCGGACCGGGTCTCAGGGCGCATCGAAGGAGCTCGGGAGATCCCGGGCTGGGGTCATACACCACGCAGGACGGGACGCAACCGGACCCGAGGATACCCCGAGCTTCTCCCCTCGCCGGCCGTTTGCTATAGCGCGGCCCACCCATGCGCGAGGCCCCATGAGGATCGCCGTCCCCCGCGAGATCACTCCCGGCGAGCGCCGCCTCGCCCTCACGCCAGACGCCGCGGCCGCCCTGGTGAAGGGCAGCCTCGAGGTCCTCGTCGAGACCGGCGCCGGCGACGGCGCCTTCTACTTCGACGCGGCCTTCGAGGCGGCCGGCGCCCGGATCGTCTCGGACGCGACGACGCTCTACGCCCAGGCCGACGTCGTCCTGAAGGTCCAGAAGCCGACGCTCGCCGAGGTGGACCGCCTGCGCGAGGGCACCGTGCTGCTGTCGTTCCTCCAGGCGCTCACCAGCCCCGACCTGGTCCAGCGCCTCGTCACGCGGCGCATCACCAGCTTCGGCATGGAAGGCATCCCCCGCATCAGCCGCGCGCAGAAGATGGACGCGCTGTCGTCGCAGGCCAACATCTCCGGCTACAAGGCGGTGCTCATCGCGGCCGAGTCGCTCGCCAAGTTCTTTCCCATGATGATGACCGCGGCCGGGACCGTCTTCGCCGCCAAGGTCCTGGTGATGGGCGCGGGCGTGGCCGGCCTCCAGGCCATCGCGACGGCCCGCCGGCTCGGGGCACAGGTCTGGGGCTACGACGTCCGGGCCGCGGTGAAGGAGCAGGTGGAGAGCCTCGGGGCCAAGTTCCTCGAGCTCGACCTCGGCGTCGCCGACGCCGAGGACAAGGGCGGCTACGCGAAGGCCCTGTCCGCCGACGCGGCCCGCCGGCAGCAGGAGCTGCTTGCCGAGAAGACGAAGGACTTCGACGTGGTGATCACGACGGCGCTGGTGCCCGGCCGGACCGCGCCGCGCCTCGTCACCGGCGAGACCGTCCGGGGCATGCGACCGGGCTCGGTGATCGTCGACCTCGCGGCCGAGGCGGGCGGCAACTGCGAGCTGACGGAACCCGACAGGATCGTCGTCACGGGCGGCGTGACCATCCACGGTCCGACCAACCTGCCCGCCACGATGCCCGTGCACGCGAGCCAGCTCTACGCGCGCAACGTGACCGAGCTGCTCCGCGAGTTCGTGAAGGACGGCGCGCTGGCGCTGAGCCTCGACGACGAGGTGATCAAGGGCGCCTGCGTCACGCACGGCGGCGAGATCGTGAACGAGGCGGTGAAGGCGACGGTGGCGGCGAGGAAGACGGCATGACCACCGAGCTCGAAGTCGGCCTCTACATCTTCATGCTGGCCGGGTTCCTCGGCTACCACATCATCACCCGCGTCCCGCCGCTGCTGCACACGCCGCTCATGTCGGCCACCAACGCCATTGCGGCGATCTCGCTGGTCGGGTCGCTGGTGGTGGCGGGCAGCGACTACAGCAACGTGCCCAACGGCTGGGTGTGCACCCTCCTCGGCCTCATGGCGGTGACCTGCTCGTCCACCAACGCCTTCGGCGGCTTCCTCATCACGGACCGCATGCTCAGGATGTTCAGGACGGCGGAGGACCGGGCGCGCGGAACCCGGCGGCCCGTCGAGCTGCAGGCGTTCGGGGCGGTGCTGGCCATCGTGGGTGGCGTCGCGGCGATCCTCTACGCGACCAGGCCGGCCGGGATGGCGATGGGGGAGTACCTCCACGAGCGCGTCGCCCCTGAGGCGCTCCGCTACTGCTACATCCTCTCGGCCGCGATGTTCGTGCTGGGGCTGAAGGGCCTCAGCTCGCCCAAGTGGGCGCGCTCGGGAATGTCGCTCGCGGCCTTCGGGATGCTCGTCGCGGTCGTCGGCACGCTCTTCCACCCGCACATCGTGACCTACCGGTGGATCGCGCTCGGCGTCGCGATCGGCGCCTTCGTGGGCGGCACGATGGGGCTCCGCA
>VBLD01000193.1 GCA_005879205.1 Deltaproteobacteria bacterium | reverse complement strand
CGTGTGCTGGCAGGTGACGCTGGTGCCGTCGCAGGCGTCGGTGGTGCACGGGTTGCCGTCGTCCGTGCACGCGGTGCCGGTTGCTTGCTTGGCGTCGGCCGGACAGTCGGAGCTATTGCCCGCGCAGCGCTCGGCGAGATCGCACGCCCCCGCGGCCGCACGGCAGACGGTGCTCGACGGCTGGAAGAGATCGGGCGGGCAGCTGGAGCTACTGCCGGTGCACGTCTCGGCGACGTCGCAGGCGCCGGCCGCCGCGCGGCAGACGGTGCCCGCGTTGCCCGGGTTGTGCACGCACGCGGGCGCGCCGACCGTGCCGTTGCACACGTCCGCGGTGCAGACGTTGCCGTCGTCCGTACACGGTGTGCCCGCCGTCCTGACGAGGTCGGTCGGACAGCTCGGGCTCGAGCCGGTGCAGGTCTCCGGTAGGTCGCACTCGTTCGCCGCCGCGCGGCAGACCGCGCCGGCGTTTCCCGCGAGGTGCTGGCAGACGACGTGGCTGCCGTCGCAGACGTCGGTGGTGCACGGATTGCCGTCGTCCGTGCACGCGGTCCCGATCGCTCGCTTGGCATCGGCCGGACAGTTGGGCGCGTTGCCCGGGCAGGCCTCGGCGACGTCGCACTCTCCCGCGGCCGCCCGGCACACCGTGCGAGAGGAGACGAACGCGTCGGCGGGGCAGACGTTGCTCGTGCCATCGCAGGTTTCGGCGACGTCGCAAGGTCCTGTGGACGCGCGGCAGACGACCCCCGCGGCGACCTTTGCGTCGTCGGGACACGTTGCACTCGAGCCCGTGCAGGACTCGGGTCGATCGCAGAGTCCCGCCGAAGGACGGCAGAGCGTCCCGGGCGCGACGAATGCGCACCTCGCGTCGCAGCAGGCACCGCCGTCGCACTGCTCGCCCGGATCGACGATACCGTTCCCGCAGATGCGCGGTTTCGCCAGGGCGTCCGGAATCGTGCCGGCAAATGGTCCGCACGGCCAGGCCATCAGCAAGACCAGGAGTCCGAGGGCATCGAGTACACGGCGCACGGCGGCGGACCATACCTCGGCGGCGATCGATTCTGGAAGTAAAATGCGGTCCGCTAACCGCGGGCTTTCAGGCACTTGCGTTGCGGGGTGCGCGGCCCGCGGCTACCCTCGGCCGCTGTGAAGACGGGCCTTCGCCCCCGGAGCCTTCTCTTGGCGCTCCCGATCCTCGCTGTGGCGGCCGTCGCCTTCTGGGGCCGGACGCGGCCCCATTTCGGGCCCCTCCGAGCGACCCCGACCGACCGCCGCCTCTCGGTCGAGGTGGGTGAGGCGGTCCACTTCTCGGCCACCGTGCCGGGCGCGGTGGAGTTCACGTGGTCGATCTGGGGGAGCGCGGTCTCGCATCTGCCGACTTGGACCTATGTGGCCCTTCCCGAGGATGCGGGCTGGCAGCAGGTGACGCTCGTCGCGCGGGGTACCACGGGGAGCACGCTCGTCCGTAGCTGGGACGTGGGGGTGGTGCCCCCGGTGCCGCCAACCCTCGACGTCTCGCCGCCTCCCGGCCGCGTCGTGGTACCGGCGGGCGGGCGGGCGATCTTCCGCTGCGGGGCCCGCGTTCCGGCCGCGCGCCCCTCGGACCGTGTTTGGTTCGAATGGACGGTCGACGGCCGGACGATGTCACGACAGGAGCAGTCGGCAGCCGAATCCGTCTCGGAGTTCCTTCTGCCGGTGTCTCAGCCAGGGTCTCACCGGGTCGTCGTCCGCGTGAATGAGAACGAGCGGTCCGCCTCGCTGGCCGAGTGGGTGCTCGAGGGCTCTCGGCCGTCCGAAGCGCCGGTACCCCACCCGCCGCCGGCCGAAGTCGAAGAGGCACGGCGCGAGCCGCCCGCCGAGCCGCAGGCGCCGGTCGTCGAAGTGCAGCCCTCGCCGCCCCCCACGCCGCCGGAGGTCGTCGCGCGGGCTGCGCCACCATCCGCGGAGCCACCGGCGCCTCCGACGGCGATCCCAGAACGGCGGCCCGTACCTGCCGAAGTGCCGCCGCCAGCGACCCCGCCACGCGCCGTTCGCTCACCGGCTTCAAGACGAATCGCAGGCGGGGTCGGCGAGCGAATGCGCTTCGCGACCGCCATCGTTTCGAGCACGTCCGAGGCGTCCTACGACTGGTCCGTCGACGGACGCCGCGTCCAGCGCGGGTCGAGCCCGAGCTTCGAGTACGTGCCCGAGACGCCGGGAACGCATCGCGTCGCCGTGGCGTTGCACGCGCGCGGGGTCCCATCGCAGGAAGATTCTTGGCAGGTGACGGCACGAGGGGCCCGGCCGTCGCAGGGCGAAGCATCGACCGCCCGGCGAAACGAGACCGCGCCTTCCGCCGAGCAGACCCGCGTCGCCTCGCTGCCCGCCACGACCTTGCCACGCCTCCCACCGACGACGATGCCGCACACCGAGGACCGGGCGCCGCCTCCTCCCGAGCTGGCGCGCACGACACGTCCGGGTGCGACTCTCAGCGAGGAGGAGGTGCATCGCTGGCTCGACGAATACGCGCGCGCCTGGTCGACGCGCGACGTGCGCACGCTTCAACGAATGGGACAGGTGCGTTCGCAGGCCGACGCCGAGCGGCTACTCCGCTACTTCGGCACCGTCGAGGACCTGCATGTGGACGTTCGCGTGCGCGCGGTTCGGGTCGACGGCGAGCGTGCCGCCGTGGAGTTCGACCGGGTAGACACGATGACGGACCCGAGTGGCCGGCGCCAGGAGCTCCGACTCCCGCCTCAGCACAAGGAGATCGAGCGCACGTCGGACGGCCTGCGGTTCGTCAACTAGCGACCACGTCGGTGCAGCTTGTCACGCTTGGAACGCATTGTTATTGATGAACGCCCGCTGACCGCGGGCGACGCGAGAGTGGCGGAATTGGCAGACGCACGAGATTTAGGATCTCGCGGGCAACCGTGGGGGTTCGAATCCCCCCTCTCGCATCTCGACCCGCGGTGGCTGATCTCCTGATCCGATGGAACCGGCGCGCGTCACACTCGAGGATTTGAGCCCCGTCCGCAAGCGCATCCAGGTGGAGATCTCCGCGACCGACGTGCAGGCGGAGCTCGAGCGTGCCTTCACGCTCGTGGGGCGTCAGGCTCGTCTGCCCGGCTTCCGGCCGGGTCGCGTGCCGCGGCCGGTGCTGGAACGAAACTTCGGCGAGCAGGTCCGGCGCGAGGTGCTCGGGCGGCTGGTCGAGGAGTCCTTCCGCCAGGCGATCGAGACCCATCGGCTCGAACCGCTGGGCACGCCCGACATCGATGCGGACCCCCTGACGCCGGGCCAGTCGCTGCGCTACTCGGCCACGGTCGATATCCGGCCGGTGATCGAGATCGGCAACCTGGCGGGCCTCGAGCTGCCTCGGCCGTCCACGACGGTGGGCGACGACGCCGTTGAGGCCGCGCTCGAGAGGCTACGGGATTCTGCTGCCCAGCTGCGGCCCATCACGGACCGGACCATCATCGAGGCCGGCGACATGGTCACCGTCGACCTCACGAGCCGACTGGAGGGCGCCGAGCCGGTCCATCGCGAAGGCGTGCTGGTCGAGGCGGGCGGCGGCAGCTTCCCGCTCGCGCTCGAACGGCAGCTGATCGGCCAGCATCGCGCCGCGACGCTCACGCTTCGCGTTCCCTATCCACGTGAGTATCCGAACGCGGGACTGGCGGGAAAGACGGCGGAGTTCGACGTCGTGATCCGCGAGCTTCGCGCCAAGGAGGTGCCGCCGCTCGACGACGACTTCGCGCGCGACCATGGACGGTGCCAGACACTGGCCGAACTGCGGGCACGGCTGCGGACCGACCTGGAGCGCGAAGCGGAGGCGCGTGCCGCCGACGCGGTGCACCAAGGGCTCCTCGAGCAGATGATCGCTCGGCATCCCTTCGACGTGCCGCCGACGCTCGTGGAACGTCGCGTCGAGGCGCTCCTCGGGACACTCGGCGTCCGTCTTCCGGAGGGGACCGATCGCGAGCGTGCCCTGGCCGAGCTTCGCACCGAGCTGCGACCGCGCGCCGAGCATCAGGTGCGGGCGGAGCTGCTCCTCGACGCGGTCGCGTCGCACCTGGGCCTCACGATCGACGAGAAGGAGGTCGAGGCGGAGATCGACGCGATGGCGGCGCGAGACGGCCAGCGCGGGGAGCGGTTGCGGGCGCTGTATCATCGTCCGGAGGCGCATGCGGCACTCCATGCGAAGCTCGCCCGCGATCGCGCGCTCGCTCGCCTGGTCGCAGAGGCTTCGGGCGGCGCAAGAACCGTGCCGGCGTAAGAGGCCGAGGACATTGCCCGTGAAAAGAGAAGCCGGTAGAATCCTCGACGGGTATTCGCCAGCCGACATGCAGGCCAATCTCGTCCCCATCGTCATCGAGCAGACCGGTCGCGGCGAGCGCGCCTACGACATCTACTCCCGTCTGCTGCGCGACCGCATCATCATCCTCGGTACCGGGATCGGCGACGATCTGGCCAATCTTATCGTGGCGCAGCTGCTCTTCCTCGAGTCCGAGGACCCGGAGAAGGACATCTACATTTACATCAACTCCCCGGGTGGCTCGGTGACCGCCGGTCTCGCGATCTACGACACCATGCAGTACATCAAGCCCGAGGTGTCCACACTCTGCGTGGGCCAGGCGGCCAGCATGGCGGCCTGGCTCCTGTCCGCGGGGACCAAGGGCAAGCGCTTCGCGCTGCCGCACGCCCGCATTATGATTCACCAGCCGGCGGGCGGCGTGCAGGGACAGGCGAGCGACATCGACATCCAGGCCCGCGAGATGCTCCGTCTACGCGAGCAGATGAACAACATCCTGGTCAGGCACACCGGGCAGAGCCTCAAGCGGATCGAGAAGGACACCGATCGCGATCTCTTCATGACCGGCAAGCAGGCGGTCGAATATGGCCTCGTCGACGAGGTCATCGTCTCCCGGCCGGGCAAGGTGAAGGGGACCTGAGCGAAGGGGGCATGTAATGGCCAAGCACGGGGATGACCGCACGGGCAACCTCGTCTGCTCCTTCTGCGGGAAGAGCCAGGACGAGGTGCGGAAGCTGATCGCCGGGCCCACTGTCTACATCTGCGACGAGTGCATCGACCTCTGCAACGATATCATCGCCGAGGAATGTGACCAGGAAGAGAGCCTCTCGTCCACGTCCGCGGTGCCGAAGCCTTCGGAGATCAAGAAGGTCCTCGACCAGTACGTGATCGGGCAGGAGCGGGCGAAGAAGATTCTCGCCGTCGCCGTGCACAACCACTACAAGCGCATCGACTCCCAGCTCGTCACGGGCGACGTCGAGCTGCAGAAGTCGAACATCCTGCTCGTCGGACCGACGGGCTCGGGGAAAACGCTCCTCGCGCAGACGCTCGCGCGGTTCCTCCAGGTACCGTTCGCCATCGCGGACGCGACCAGTCTGACCGAGGCGGGCTACGTCGGGGAGGACGTCGAGAACATCATCCTGTCGCTCCTCCAGAACGCCGACTACGACGTCGAGAAGTGCCAGCGGGGCATCGTTTACATCGACGAGATCGACAAGATCGCCCGGAAGGGAGACAACCCGTCGATCACCCGGGACGTCTCGGGCGAGGGGGTCCAGCAGGCCCTCCTG
>VBLD01000192.1:5808-9474 GCA_005879205.1 Deltaproteobacteria bacterium | reverse complement strand
CGTGGCCGGCGCGCTCTTCACCTCGGCGAGCAGCTCGATGCCGCTCGCATCGGGCAGGACGACGTCCAGGATGATCAGGTTGCAGGGCGCTCGCTGGATCGTCGCGCGCGCCGCCGCGGCCGTCGCGCAGGGGACGGCGGCGAAGCCGGCGGCCTCGAAGGCCTCGGCCAGGTCCATGCGCACGGTGAGACTGTCGTCGACGATGACGACGTGCGGCTTCAGATCCGATGCCACGGTCGTCCCGGGCGCGCGCGCCGTCAATGCCCGCGACGAGCCCGCAGGTGATCGGCGTCCCCATTGCCGAGCGTCGCCGTCGCCGCGCGGCCCGGCCGCAAGGTCACCGTGAAGGTCGTGCCGCGGCCGAGCTCGCTCTCGACACCCACCTCACCGCCGTGCATCTCGACGAACGCCTTGGCCACGGTGAGGCCGAGGCCCAGGCCGCGCCGCTCGAACTCGAACAGCCCGGAGGAGTGTCCGGAGACGTCGAAGGCCGTGAAGAACGGCTCGAACACGCGCGCGCGGCTGGCCGCGTCGATTCCGGCACCCGTGTCGCTCACCCGGATCTCGGCGCCGCCGTCCCCAAAGCGCCGCGCCGCGAGCGTGATGCGACCCGCATCCGGCGTGAACTTGACGGCGTTCAGCAGGAGGTGGCTCAGGCAATCTCGAATCTTTTCGCCCTCCAGCTCCATGGTGCCAAGGCTCTCGCGGTAGTCCCGAACGAGCGTCTGGTTGCGCAACGCGATGAACGGACGCACCTCCTCGGCGGCGGTCTCGAGCAGGGCGAAGAGGTCGAGCGCCTGCCGTGCGAGCGGCCGCTCGAACTTCTCCACGGCGAGCATGGAGGTGAGATCGTCGACGCGACGTTGCAGCCGGTCCGTGGCCGCGGCGATCTGCACGATCCACCCGTGCAGCGGCTCCGCAACGTCGTCCGCCCGCGTGGCGAGATGGGTGAGGAGCATGAGGATCGTGAGTGGCGTCCGGAGCTCGTGGCTCGCCACCCGGATGAAGTTGGACTTGAGCTCGCTGGTCGCCGCCAGCTCGGTGTTGGCGCGTATCAGCTCCTCGTTGGTCCGCTGTAGCTCGCCGAGCAGTCGCTGGCGCTCCGCGATGAGATCGTGGCGTTCGACGGCGTCGCGCACGACCACCTGCAGATCCTCCGGATCCCAGGGCTTCGTGATGTACCGATAGATGTTGCCGCGGTTGATGGCGTCGATCACGGCGCGGACGTCGGCGTAGCCGGTGAAGAGCAGGCGCACGGTGTCCGGCTGGGTCTCGCGCACGTGGTGGAGGAGCTCGACGCCGGTCATCTCCGGCATGCGCTGGTCCGTCATGACCACGTCGACGGGCCCCTCCTGCAGGATGGAGATCGCCTCGCTGGCCCGCGTGGCCACCAGGACCCGGTAGTCGAGGCGCAGGAGCTCCCGGATGCTCTCCACCACGTCCGCCTCGTCATCCACCACCAGAATGCTCGGCCGCTCTGCCTCCCCCATCCACTTCCTCCGGAAGCTAGATTGTGAGCGCCCGAACCGTTGCGGTCAAATGGTCGAGGACTAGGAGCGCGACCCAAGACATCTTGGGTCGCGAACCGGACGCGAGGGTGTTCCGTCGGGATCACGCCCGACTGTCCTGCCGCGGCTGGCAAAGCCAGCGCGGCAGACGAACACGCCCGGTTCCGCAGCCGCCGCCGACAGGCCCAATTGCCGACGGATCAACATGAGAGTCGCGAGGCCTTTTGAACGGCGCGTGTCCGTTCCGCCGCGCTGGCTTTGCCAGCCGCGGCACGGCGGTGGCGCGTGACGTGAGCGCCACACGCTCGCGTCTGTGTCCGCGACCCAAGAAGTCTTGGGTCGCGCTCCTAGGCTGATACGCGCCGGCGCTCGGGCCGGACACTCCGCGCCAGCGCCGCGGCCAGCCGGTCCGACTCGCGCGGCGCGAGCGCCGCCACCGTGATGCGCACCGCCGGTCCGCTCCTCAGCCGATACCGCTCGCCCGCCCGGACGGCCCAGCCCGCGCCGGCGAGGGCGGAGACGATCGCCGCCTCCTCGATCACCGGCACCCAGACGTTCAGGCCCGAGCGCCCGTGCGCCGCGAGGCCGTGCGCGGCGAGCGCCCGCACGAGCGCCTCGCGCCGCCCGGCGTAGGCGTCGGCTGCGCGCTGGAGCTGGCGATCGGTCGCGGCATCGCCCCAGAGCGCCGTGACCAGGTCCTGGAGCAGATGGCTCACCCAGCCGGTGCCGACGCTCTGCCGTCCCTCGACGCGCGCCACCGTCGTCGCGTCGCCCGTCAGGATGGCGAGGCGCAGGTCCGGGCCGAGCGACTTCGAGACCGAGCGCACGACGGCCCACCGTTCGCTGCCGTGACAGACCGACACGGGCGGAGCGCCGGCAATCGGTCCGGCGTGGTCGTCCTCGATGACGAGCACCTCGGGATGCTTGGCGAGGACGGCGCGCAACTCGCGCGCGCGGGCGGCGTCGACGGCGGCGCCGGTGGGGTTCTGGGCGCGCGGCGTGAGGACGAACGCCTCCGCCCCGCAGCGAAGCGCGCGCCCGAGATCGTCGGGCAGCGGACCCGAGTCGTCGATCCCGACGGGCTCGGCGACCAGGCCGAGCGCGGCGACGAGGTCGAACACCGCGACGTAGCCCGGGTCCTCGACCGCCACGCGATCGCCCGGCCGCAGGTGGGCCTGCAGCACCCGCTCGATGCCGTCGAGGGCGCCGCCGACGACCGCCAGCTCGCCCCGCGGGAGACCGTCGCGTTCGAGCTGGCGCCTGGCCAGGGCGAGCAGCTCGGGACGGTTGGCCGGCTCGCCGTACAGGCCCGGACGCCGCGGGAGGCGTGCGAGGGCTCGCTGCCACGACGGGAGCAGCGCCGGGTCCGGGTTGCCGAGCGACAGGTCGCGCAGGTGCGAGGGCGCCGGGGCAACGGGCCGGATCGGGAGCGGCGGCCGCGGGCTCACGCGGGTGCCGCGCCGGCCCCGGGCGTGCACGAGCCCGCGCCCGCGGAGGGTGCGATACGCCGCCGCGACCGTCGTCGGGCTCATGCGGAGCGCCCGGGCCAGCTCGCGCACGGTGGGGAGCGGCGCTCCCGCCGCGAGCCGACCCTGGCGGATGGCGGCTTCCACGCTCGTGACGATCCCTCTTGTCCCCTCTCCCCGGATCCCGTATTGTGCCACTATGTTCATCAATTCGTACTGTAACAAAAGGCCACGAGGTGATCAATGAGCGAGTCGAGCCCCACCGAGCGGACGCGGGTCAGGCGCCTGCCCGGCCGCGCGTCCTACGACCGGGCCACGATGGACGCCATCCTCGACGAAGGGCTCGTCTGCCACCTGGGCTTCGTGCACGACGGCCAACCGTTCGTCCTGCCGACGACGTACGCCCGGGTGGAGGATGCCCTCTACGTGCACGGCTCCGCGGCGAGCCGGATGCTCCGCGGGCTGCGCGACGGCATCCCGGTCTCGGCCACCGTGACGCTCCTCGACGGCCTCGTCCTGGCGCGCTCCGCGTTCCATCATTCGATGAACTATCGCTCGGTCGTGATCCTCGGCGTCGCCACCGAGGTGACCGGGCCGGACGAGCGGCTCCGCGCGCTCGCGGCGATCGTCGAGCACGTGGCGCCCGGGCGGTGGGCAGAGGTGCGACCACCGAACGAGCGCGAGCTGAAGGC
>VBLD01000192.1:0-5693 GCA_005879205.1 Deltaproteobacteria bacterium | reverse complement strand
TCCCGGACGGAACGCCGCCGGCCGGCGCCGCCGCGCCGAACGGCAGGATGCACGCATGACCCGCCCGTAGCTCATCCACGCTCGAGCGTGGACGCGCCGGGCCTGGCGGGCGCGACGGCGCCGTGCTACCGCGACGCACAGATGTCGGCAGCCGCCGCGACCGATCTCGAGCGCCGGCTCCGTGAGGTGACCGCCCTCAACGCCACCCTGCGCGCGCTCACCTCGACGCTCGACCTCGCCGAGATCCTTCGCAACGTCCTCGAGCGCATCAAGCACGTCACCTCCGCCGAGGGCCTCTCGCTCCTCCTCTACGACCGCGAGCGCGACGAGCTCGTCTTCGCATCCACCGAGACGCTCCAGGAGAACGCCCTCGCCTGCCGCGAGACCCCGCTGCCGCCTGCCGTGGGCGGCCTCATGAGCCCCGAGCGGCTCGTCGTGCCGGTGCGCGGGGAGGAGCGCGTTCTCGGGACGATCGACCTCCAGCGCCGCTACGACGGCCGCCCGTTCGACGAGGAGGACCGCCGGCGGGCCGCCGCCGTCGCCGCCGAGCTCGCGGCGCGGACGGACCTCGAGCGCGTGGCTCACCAGCCCGATGCGCTGCACGCGGTCTTCGCCCGCCTCGCCGCCGCGGTGCCGACCCAGGACGCGGCGCTCATCGTCTACGATCAGGAGCGGCGCGAGCTCGCCTTCCGCGTCTCGCGTGCGCTTCGCCACGGGGTGATCGACGGTGTACGACTCCCGATCGGCCAGGGCATCGCCGGCTGGGTGGCGGTCCACCGCGAGGCCGTCCGCCTCGACGACGCGAGCAGCGATCCGCGCCACGATCCCCACGTGGCGCGCCAGACGGGCCTCGTCCCGCGGAGCATGCTCTGCGTCCCCATGGTGCATCACGACACCCTCCACGGCGTCATCCAGGTGATCAACAAGCTCGACGGCTCCGCCTTCGACGACGACGAGCTCCGGCTCGTGCAGACTCTCGCCGACCACGCCGCCATCGCCATCGAGAACGCCTCGCTCTATCGTCAGGCGCAGCAGGCCGCCCTGACCGACGACCTCACGGGTCTCGGGAACACGCGGCACTTCAACCGCATGCTCCCCGAGCTGCTCGGCCGCGGCGGGCCGGTGTCGCTGCTGGTGCTCGACCTCGACGGGCTGAAGACGCTGGTGGACCGGCACGGCCACCTGGTGGGGAGCCGGGCGATCGCCGACGTCGGAGGCGTGATCGGAGCGCGACTCAGGCCCGGGGACGTGGCCGCGCGGTTCGGCGGGGACGAGTTCGTGGTGATCCTGCCGGCGACCGACACGGAGGCCGCACTCGCCATCGCGGAGGGTCTGCGGGAGGCGATCGTCGCCTCCCCGGTCCCGGACGATCCGGAGGCGCGCATCACCGCGAGCGTCGGGGTGGCAACCTTCCCGCACCACGCCGGAAACGCGGAGGATCTGTTCCGCGCGGCCGACGCCGCGATGTTCTCGGTCAAGCGCAGCACGAAGAACCGCGTGGCGGCGGCGCAGGGCCGCTTCGAAGGGCGCTGATCGGTCTCAGTCGACGCGGCCCTGGAGCTCGATCAGCTCGATCTTGTATCCGTTCGGATCCTCGATGAAGGCGATGGTCGAGCCGCCGTGCTTCATCGGGCCGGGCTCGCGCGTGACCTTGACGCCTTTGGCACGGAGGTCGTCGACCGCGCGGTTGATCCCCTCGACCCCGAGCGCGACGTGGCCGTAGCCGGTGCCGACGTCGTAGCTCTTCGTGTCCCAGTTCCAGGTGAGCTCGAGGACGGTCTCGCGATCCTCGGGCCCGTAGCCCACGAAGGCGAGCGTGAACCGCCCGCCCGGGTAGTCCTTGCGGCGTAGGAGCCGCATGCCGAGGGCGTCGCAATAGAAGTGTAGGGACTCCTCGAGGTCGTTCACGCGCAGCATGGTGTGGAGCAGGCGCATGGCGCAGGGTTCACACCGGGCTGCACAAAATGTCAATCGGGCGCGACGTGACCGCGCGGCCACAAACATGTACATGCTCGGAATGCCGGCTCGCCGGAAGTCGCGTGAGGGGCTCGGGTTGGCGGGCGGCCTGCCGCTCGCGGTCGCGGTCCGGCGGACGTCCGCGGGCGGCTACGACGTCGCGGCCTTCGGGGCCGACCTGTTCGCCGGCACGGTGGTCGGCATCGTCGCCCTGCCGCTCTCCATGGCGCTCGCCATCGCGGTCGGCGTGCCGCCCCAGCACGGGCTCTACACCGCGATCGTGGCCGGTACCGTGGCGGCGGTGACGGGGGGATCCAAGTTCCAGGTGACGGGGCCGACGGCGGCCTTCGTGGTCGTCCTCGCCCCCATCGTCTCGCGCTTCGGCCTCTCGGGGCTCCTCACCGCCGGGCTCATGGCCGGCCTCCTGCTGGTCGCGATGGGCGCCGCGCGCCTCGGGCGGCTGGTCGAGTTCATCCCGCATCCCGTGACCACCGGCTTCACCGCCGGCATCGCGACCGTGATCGCCACCCTGCAGCTGAAGGACGCGCTCGGCCTGCACGTCGCCCGCATGCCCGAGCGGTTCCCCCAAAAGGTGGCCGCCCTGTGGGCGGCGCGCGGCGGCGCGTCGCTCGTGGAGTGCGGCGTCGCCGCCGCGACGCTCGCACTCCTCCTCGTGGCGCCGCGTCTCACGCGCCGGGTGCCCGCACCGCTGGTGGCGATCGGCACCGTGACGCTCGCCGTGTGGGTGCTGGGGGTGTCCGTCGACACGCTCGGGACGCGGTTCCACACGACCATCGACGGGCACGAGATCGCCGGCATCCCACCGCTGCCACCCCTCCTGCAGCTCCCATGGGGTGACGGGCCGTTGACGTTCCGGCTGGTCGAGAAGCTCCTGCCCTCGGCATTCGCGATCGCGATGCTGGGCGCGATCGAGTCACTCCTCTCGGCGGTCATCGCCGACGGCATGACGGGCAAGCGCCACGACCCCGACGCGGAGCTGGTGGGCCAGGGCCTCGCCAACATCGTGGCGCCGTTCTTCGGCGGCATCGCCGCCACCGGCGCCCTCGCCCGCACCGCCACCAACATCCGCGCCGGAGCGCGGTCGCCGCTGGCGGCGGTCATCCACGCCATGGTCGTGCTCGCGTCCATCCTCCTCCTCGCCCGCATCGTCTCCTACGTGCCGATGGCGTCGCTCGCCGCACTGCTTCTCGTGATCGCCTGGAACATGTCCGAGCTGCGCCACATGGCCCACGTGCTGCGCGTCGCCCCGAAGAGCGACGTCTTCGTGCTGGTGACCTGCTTCGTCCTCACCGTGGCCTTCGACATGGTGATCGCCGTGACCGTCGGGATCGTGCTGGCCGCGCTCCTCTTCATGGCACGGATGGCCGAGCTCACGCAGGCGCGACTCCTGCAGGACGCCGATGGCGAGGAGGCGGAGCGCCTGCTGCCACGCGGCGTCGCGTTCTACGAGATCAGGGGCCCCCTCTTTTTCGGGGCCGCACAGAACGCGATGGGCGCCCTCGGGACAGTCGCCGCGGACGTGAAGGTGGTCATCCTCGGCCTCGGGCGCGTGCCGGTGATCGACGCCACCGGTCTGGTGGCCCTCGAGAGCGCGCTCGAGCGCCTCCGCCGCGCCCGCAAGTTCGTGATCGTCGCGGGCCCGCTCCCGGAGCCGCGCCGCGTCTTCGAGAAGGCCGAGCTCGAAGCGAACCTCGACCACGTCCTCTTCGCCGACGACGTGGAGCAGGCGCAGCAGATCGCGATCGATCTGGTGACGCTCAACCCCGACTGGGGCGCCATGCTACCGCCGGTCGCGGCGGCGTGAGGCATTTACCCGCGCGGCAGCAGCCGCATTGTCGGCCGCAAGCTGCTGGTAGACGACGGACCGGAGGTAGGGAACCGGTGGAAGGATGCCTCGTCCCGAAGCGGACTACGTCAGCTCGGCTTTGCTCCGCGTGAGCGATATCGCTGCGCCCCAGGTGAGCGCCAGAGCGAGGATGCTGTAGACGATGCCAAAGATCATCTCGCTCTGAGACGCGGGCCGTGGGTTCGTCGCTGTGAACAACAGCAAGTTGATCGCGACATAGATCGCGTACACATAGGCGAGGTAGATCGCATAACGGCGCATCTGCCAGATTCCCGCGGCGTAGATCAGCAGGAATATCCCCAACAGCGGTCCGAGCGTCGCGTTCGATATTCCAGCGAGCCGCGTGCCGAAAAAGACCAAGCCCGTGGTCGGGCCTTCGAGATGAAACGGCTTGAGCAGGTCCTCGATCGCCGCGAGGGCGAACAGGACCGCCAGGACTGTCAGGACTGCGCTGCGCTTGGAATCTGCCATTGCGACCACCTCTCGTCTTCAGTCTGCCTCACGGCTGGCGAAGAGCGGCGATAATGTCTACCTCAAGACTCGAATGGCGACGAGCCGCTCGGCGAGCCTTCGACCGGCTCCATGCTCCCGCCCGAGCGCCGGAGCGCGTCGCGCATGCCCTTGCCCGCAGCCAGCACGCCGAGCCGGCGCGGCACGGTGGTGAGGAATCGGACCATCGCCCGGTTGAGCCAACCGGGGACGAACACGGGCGGGCCGCCCAAGCGGTCGAGCGCCTGACACGCGACCTCGGCGGGCGGCATCAGCCCTGCAAGCTGGTGCTTATCGATGCCTTGCAGCGTGGGCGCGTCGGTATCGGTCGCACCCGGCGCCAGGACCATCACGTCGACACCGTGCGCGCGCAGCTCAGCCCACAGCGCCTCGCCCAGGGTCATCACGAACGCCTTCGTCGCCGCGTACGCCGCCGACCAGGGGAAACCGATGAACCCCTCGATCGAGCCGGTGAACAGGATGCCGCCCCGGCCGCGGGCGATCAGGCGCGGCGCGAACGCGTGCGCGAGCAGCATGGGGGCATGGGAGTTGACGTTGAGCATGGCGGTCAGCCGCGCGCCGTCGAGGACGTGGTGCTCGCCCTTGAGACCGAAGCCCGCGTTGCTGACCACCAGCCCCACGTCCTTGTCCGCACACGCGCGCAGCAGCGGCTCGATGAAATCGGGGCGCTCCAGATCGAGCGGCACCACCTCGACCCGTACGCTGTGCGCGCGCCGGAGGTCGTCCGCGAGCTGCTCCAACCGGTCGGCGCGGCGCGCGGAGATCACGACGTCGAGACCGCGCACGGCGAGCTCGCGGGCGAACTCGGCGCCGATCCCGGACGAGGCGCCGGTCACGACGGCCCAGGGCCCGAACCGCTTCACGAAGTCGTCGGACATCTCACCCTCCCGAGGCGATGCGTTCGAGGACCAGCTCTCGGAGAAGCGGCTTGTGCACCTGCTGCGACGCCGCCGTCCGGGGCAGCTCCGCGAGAAAGCACACGTGGCGCGGCTTCTTGTAGCCGGCGAGCTGCTGCCGGACGTGCGCGACGACGTCCCCGGCTGTGAGCGCCGCCCCGTCCCGCAGCACGACGGCGGCCACGACGGCCTCGCCCCAGTCCGGATCGGGAATACCGACCACGCCCGCCTCGCGGATCGCCGGGTGCGCAAGGAGGGCGCGCTCGATCTCGGCAGGGAAGATGCTCTCCCCGCCGCTCCGGATCACCTCCTTGCACCGCCCGACGATGGAGAGGAATCCCTCGCCGTCGAACACCCCGAGATCGCCCGTGAAGACCCAGCCGTCGCGGATCGTGCGCGCCGTCTCCTCGGGATTCCGCCAGTATCCCCGCATCGTGAACTCGCTCCGCACCGCGATCTCGCCG